>CAINXK010000050.1 GCA_903854805.1 uncultured Anaerolineae bacterium | reverse complement strand
GGCCTGATTTCCCCAAGGGAAATCAGGCCTTTTTAGAATTATTATTTTCTATTGGTGGAGCCTTTAATATTCATCGAGAATATGCCGTGTTTGCGTCTTACTGTTAACGCAGTGCATTCCGGGTTTTTTCGGAGTAATGGCACCAGCAAAGCATACACAACAAAAGTTTGGACGGTATATGGTACCTGTGGCTTTTCCTGAGTTTGAGGGATCAGGCCAAATTCTTTGTACATGTGCATGTATGGTTTCAGTGGAAGCATATTAATCCTTTCAGGTGGTAAGCCGATAAATCTTTTTTTCGTACAGTTGTTTATCTGACTATTTTTATCATGTGAAAGGATATTGATTCATGACAGAAGCATGACCTATAGATTGCAGAATCATTACAATGAAAACGGTAGCTACATCTGATCAGGCAGAAGATGGCCCGGCTGTTTTTTGCTGCGCGGACCGCTGCGTGTGTCAATCAAAGGTTTACCAGGCGGGAAGCCCATCGATTAGCAAATTTTTACTGTCTATGGTTGTAATGGTAAAAATCCAAACCTGGAACCTCGTGAGTAATTCCACCAGTTCATAGAACAGATGTTTAATCTTACGTTGTCAAATAGATATTAGAAACTATTTATTCCATGCCAAAAAGGCTTGTAGCACTTTCAAGTTCTGATCAAAATCTGTATCGGCGTGATTTGTCAGTTCGATATCCACAGACGGGATCTGGCGTGTATTGGCGGCCCAATCTGTCAGGTTGCCTGAATAATCGCACCCAGTCTCGATTGGCGGATATGGATAGCTGCTTACCTCAGCAACGGTTGCCGCCAGGTTGATTGACGGAGCAAAATCGGGTTTACCGCCAGGAAAAATTCCGAGGGCTGCGCTGTGATAACTGATCAGTGCTACCGGTTTAATTTTGTCAATAAACTTGATGACATTTTGAACTTCAGGCTCAGATCCAGCCGAAATTCCGCCTGTTACTTTTCGCCATATCCAGCAGCCATCCCGGGGCCAATCCGCTTTCCAACGATAAGGCCAATTATGATTTAGATCGACACCATTGGCGTTTACGCGTCCGTCCACCCCATGAGCACGGGCAGTCCCATCCGGATTCAGGTCTCGCAAGATGTAGAGTGTCGTGTTTGCTGGGATGCGGGTCTGGTTGTCGCTAAAATAAGTGATCAATTGGTCAGCCAGTTCAATCGTGTTCCATTCAGAGCCTCCATGGATGCCCGCCACGACCAATTTATTAACGGAACCTTGCCCAAATCGAAAGACCTCCTGTGGTCGTCTCTCGATTGTGTAACCGATTACCAGGCGGTTTGATGGAGGGTTTGCCATCGGCGTGATGCTGGGTCCTGGAATGGGAGTGGGCCAGGGGGTGATGGTCGCTCGGCGAGTGGGTGGTGGCACGGGAGTGATGGAAGCGTGCGCCGGCCTAGTCGCTGAATTATTGGCTGAACTCAATAAGGCCTTTGGAAGAAGGACTGTTTCAGCATCAGGACGAGCCTGGAACCAGGCATACAGACCAGCCACCAGCAGGCAAACAGTCAGATTGGCTATCCAAATGCCCGATACAAGGCTGTTCAAACGCTTGTTTTTCATAAAATTGTGGTTCTTATCAAGTCCAGTGCCGAATTAGCTCCCCAGGTGGGAATATTTTTGGGATGACCGCCATAGCCGCGGGTTTCAGCTTTTTGAGTATCAGGTGTAACCAGCAGCAGGTCAATTTCAGATTTTCCAGTGGCTGGTCGGGCTGCCAGCGCCAGACCGACCCCGGCCTGGTGTTTTTTCATCTCGTCAGCAAGTAGTTTGGAAAGACTTAGACCTTCTGGCAGGTTAGGAAGGATTTTTCCGCTGGTAAAGGTTTGTGAGCCTGCAGCCGCAAGCATGCGAGTTAATTCGCCGCCCGTGTTGACTTCCAAAACCACCAGACCCCAGTTTTTATTTTCCAATAGCGCCAAAGCCACACCTTCCAAAGTTTCCTCGTCTGCGCCATAGATAATACGCCCCAATTTCTGCCGGATGGTTTGCTCCACCCCGGCAATTAGTTCATCGGCGCTAGTGCTGGTGTTTGCTTTGGCGGTGATGCGAATATCGACCCTGCCGTAATGCGCTGCCAGCCCAACCGTGGGGTTGGTGAGAAGCTCTAATTCGCCGATTTGTTCGTCAATTGCGCCTTCGCCCATCCCAGCTGTGTGCAGAACACGCGCTTTGATCAACCCTTGCAGGTTGTAACGTTTTTGTAAATACGGAAAGACTTCGTTTTCGGCCAGGTATTCCATTTCCGGCGGTACCCCCGGCAGAGAGATGACGCATTTATCACCTTGCTCAAAAATAAACGCCGGGGCGGTGCCGACAGCATTGTTAACTGCGATAGCTCCCTTGGGGATGTATGCCTGCCGTTTCTGATTTTCAGTAGGGATCCTTCCAAACCGGCTCATACGTTCAACTATTTGTTCCCAGAGCTCTGGTCTATACTCTAATTCAGTCTCAAAAGCCAGGGCTACGGCTTCGCGGGTGGGGTCATCAACTGTTGGGCCTAGCCCGCCGGTTGTAATGATAACCTGGGTGCGTGCCAGTGTTTCCCTGATTATATTGGCGATGCGTAGAGTGTTATCCCCGATAGTGGATGTGCGAAACACATCCACGTTTAGGTCTCGCAGTCGTCGCGCTAGAAATGCAGAATTTGTATCTACAATTTCACCTAACAGGATTTCAGTTCCGATCGTGATTATCTCAGCAGATGGCATGGCTACCTCAGAAGAATATTTTATAATGGTGCCGAATATTTTATTGGGCAGGCAACTCTGTCCAGCCTGGCTCGCTGCGCGGAGCAGTCATCGATTTTGGTGCTTTTGGTTGCAATGGGTGTGATGGTTAGACTAGTGCCTGGATGCCGGGGTGTAAATACTTTCTTGTTGGGAATTCCATTTTCATTATTTACAGTATATAGCGTATGAAAGAATGGTGAGTATGGATGTTTTATAAAGTAAAGCGCAGAGGATGCGCTCCTCTGCGCTTTACTTTTATTCGAAACCAGAATAGTGAAGACTGGTTATTCGACGCCCAGGTAACTTTTCTGGACCTCGTCATTGTTCTTGAGGTTTTCAGCCGTATCGCTCAGGATGATTTCGCCTGTTTGCAGCACATACCCACGATGGGCGATGGAAAGCGCCATAAGCGCATTTTGTTCAACCAGAAGGATGGTCGTGCCTTCTTTGTTGATCGAAACGATGGTATCAAAGATCAAATCCACCAGGATGGGTGCCAGACCCATGGATGGTTCATCCAACAGCAGGATGCGTGGACGAGCCATCAGTGCTCTTGCCATGGCCAGCATCTGCTGTTCACCGCCAGAGAGTGTGCCGCCTTTTTGTTTGATGCGTTCTTTCAGCCGGGGAAACAGGGTCAGCACGCGTTCCAAATCCTGCTGAATCCCGTCTTTATCAGCACGAGCATAAGCTCCCATTTCCAGATTTTCCATCACACTCATACGTGGAAAAATCATACGGCCTTCCGGGCTTTGAGCAATCCCATGTGTCGCAACCATGTGAGAAGGAAGCTTGTGCAGTTCCAGGTCATCCAGTTTAATGGAACCACTGCGTGGTTTCAAAAGGCCCTGGATCGTTCGCAGGGTGGTCGTCTTGCCGGCGCCATTCGAGCCAATCAGGGTTACGATTTCACCGTCGTCAACTTTTAGTGAGATACCCTTTAAGGCATGAATATTACCGTAGTAAGTATGTACATCTATTAACTCAAGCATGAAGCACCTGTCCTCAAGTATTATGTTTGGAAGCGTTGCCTTTGCCCAGGTAAGCTTCGATCACCTGGGTGTTGCTCTGGACTTCCGCGGGGACACCTTCTGCGATTTTCTCGCCATGATCCAGAACGGAAACGCGATCTGAGATGCTCATGACCACACGCATATGATGTTCGATCAGCAGGATGGTCAGGCCCAATTCACTGCGCAGGCGTTTGATGAAGTTGGTCAAATCCTGAGTCTCATTGGGGTTCATTCCAGCAGTAGGTTCGTCGAGCAGCAGCAATTTTGGTTTTGTTGCCAGCGCGCGTGCAATTTCCAGGCGGCGCTGCAGGCCGTAGGGCAGGTTTTTGGCGTAGGTTTCGGCATCAGATCTACGCAAGCCAACGAATTCCAACATTTCCAGGGCTTCTGCGCGGCTTTCTCTTTCTTCTTTCATTGTGAAGGCTGAATGCGTGATCTGACCAATCAAGCTGGAGTGCATGTGAACATGCTTGCCCACCAGAACGTTATCGACAGCGCTCATATTGTTGAACAGACGGATGTTTTGGAAAGTGCGCGCGATACCCAGCGCGGTAATGTTGAATGATTTTTTGCCGAGTAAGCTGACACCGTCAAATGTCATTTCACCACTCGTGATGGTGTAAATGCCGGTGATGGTGTTGAAAAAAGTTGTTTTTCCAGCGCCGTTGGGACCGATCAAGCCGGCGATCATGCCTTTTTCTATGCTGAAGTCAACTTTGTTGACTGCCGTCAGGCCGCCGAAAGTCTTGGTGATATTTTTAGCTTCAAAGAGTGCCATGATGAGCTCCTAGGCCTCAGCCGCAGCTTGATTGGCGGCGATTTCTTCTTCGCTGTGAAGTTCGGCCTTGCGTTGCGCGCTTGGGATCAAGCCCTCCGGTCGCACAGCCATCATGATCACAAGAGTCAGGCCAAACAACAAGAAACGATAAAGAATCGGGTCAGCGTTTGCCGCAACGGCTTTTTGCAATGTGTGGTTGGATGCCAGAGCCGGTAAGATCGAATGATCCATCAGCCCTGTCAGGAGATCTTTCAAAGCAGGCAGAAACAGGCGGTCCGCAGTAGTAATGATCAGGGCACCAACGATCACTCCGTTGATGTTTCCAAGGCCACCGAGAACGACAACGCACAGGATGATAATTGATGCGCTAAAATCGAACGCGCTGGGGAAAATACCGCTGATGTAAGAAGCATAGAATGCCCCAGCAAACCCGGAGAACATGGCACCCAGGGCAAAGGCCATTAGTTTTGTGCGCACCGGATCAATGCCCATCTGGGAAGCCGCGAGTTCATCTTCGCGGACTGCCATCCAGGCTCGCCCAAGGCGGCTATCGCGCAGGCGGCGAATGAGAAAAACGGACATGATAATGATCGCGATGATCAGGAAATACCATGGGATATTGTTGGCTGGTTGGAACTCCCCGATATACAGGTATGAATTTCCAATTTTCAGCGAGCCGTGAATGATGGATGCATTCGCGGGCAGATCACCAAAGAATGGGAACCAGGGTCGTCCTATGGGGTTGATCCCTTTTTCACCGGCGGTTAAATCCATGTCCTTTATGAAAGTGATGCATTGCAGGCTGGTGCTTGAACCGAAAAGTCTCACGATTCCAGGCCAAACCCAGCACGTGATCGGATCTTGAATTGTCACTTTGATCAGGTTGCGAAAAATGACCGGGATGATTTCGCCAAATCCAAGAGTGACGATTGCCAAATAATCTCCGCGCAATGGCAAGGTGGGAGCGCCAAGTGCAATTCCGGAGATTGCCGCCACACCCGCAGCGATCCAGATCACCAGCCAGAAATTCAGGTAAATATTGTGTTGAGGCGATGAGAGAATGCCGGCTGTGTATGCGCCGATGGCAAAGAAAGCCGCGTAACCAAGATCGAGCAAGCCGGCAAATCCAACAACGATATTCAGTCCAAGACCTAGGATCACGAAGATTAATGCATAGATGGTCGCCGAACTCCAGCGCAAACCCGTTGCGTTGTCGATAAAGGGGAACGCAATGATCACTGCTGCCAGGACAATCAGTTTTCCGATTTGTTCCTGGCGTGTGGGAAGACCATGCAAGCCTGTAATCAGGCATGTCAGTAAAATCACTGCCAGGGCACCGAGCAAGTTGGCCGGGATAACCAGACCTAAATCGGATGGTGTTTTGCCGGTCGCGGGGCCGATGAAATAGTTCTGGATCAAACTGATAATTATAAAAAGGACTGCGGAAATCGCCGCGGCAGGCAGGGCTTGCAAAGCGGTGTTCAACGGATCTTTGCGAATAACTTTACCACCCAGCGAAAGACCGAGAGCAACGCCGACCATAATTCCAACGACGGCAGCGGCCCAGCCTCCGAAAAGAATGATCCCAAAGCCTCCTACCAGTCCGAATGTCAATCCTGATCTAATTTGTGTTTTCATGATTGCCACCTTATGCCTTTTCTCCGACCTGTTCGCCGAGCAGACCCGCCGGACGGAAGAGCAGGATCAGCACGAGGGTGGCGAAAACCCAGGCGTTGGTCCAACGGGCATTGAGATAGCCATCACTGAAGGATGCAAGTGTGCCAATCATGAAGCCGCCCAGCATGGCACCGGTGATATTTCCGATCCCGCCCAAAACTGCCGCTGTAAATGATTGTAATCCTGCCCGAAACCCCATGAACCACCAGGCAGTATTGTTGTATAAACCGGCCATCACTCCCGCGGCACCTGCCAGGCCTCCGCCGATGAAAAAGGTTGCTGTGATAACGCGGTCAATATCGATGCCGAGCATTTTGGCAGCATCGCGGTTCTGGGCTACGGCTCGCATTGCCTTTCCGAGACGTGTGCGTTGGACAAATAAGCGCAATCCGATCATCAGAAGCGCCGCCAGAACGATAACGAGCAGGTCTTTAATCGTAAAGCGCAAACTTTTGTCAATGCCAGCCAGAAGATTAACATTCCAGCCGATAAGTGTCATTAGCTTGCTTAACAGATCTGGAAATTCTTTTTGTGATGCGCCGCCCGATGTGCCGAAATTTGGCACGAGCCACGATTGTCCAGCCCAAATCAAACCGATATTCTCAACGATGAACGACATGCCAATGGCAGAAATCAAAGGAGCCAGCCGCGGGGCATTTCTCAGGCGTCGGTATGCGAGTCGCTCAATGGTTGCGTTCAGCAGACCACACACAATCACCGCCACAACCAGGGCAAAAATAATTCCCAGTACGATCTGAACAGGGTTGTTTGTCGTTAGCGTCCCTGTTAATGATAGGGTTGTTAGCGCCGTAAATACGCCGATCATGTATACGTCACCGTGTGCGAAATTAATCAATTCGAGGATGCCGTACACCATCGTGTACCCCAGTGCAATGATGGCGATGATCGCACCGTTTGAAAGACCGATGATTAAAAATTGGAGGATTTGTTTGGGGTTTTCCTGAACCCGGCTTGCAATTGTTGGGATATCAAACGCTGCGATAGGGCCAAGCAGCAATATTAGATAGATAACCAAAATCACTACAATTGGGCGCAGGATGCGACGGACTTTCTCATTCATGGGAGGCTGCCTCCGGTAAAGAAATAAATCTGCGGTATGTTCAAATAATTCCCGCAGGGTCGCTTTTCTACCTTACACGCTTTATATTCTCAATGGGGGGTAGCCTTGGGCTACCCCCCATGCAAAAATACTGACGGGTTTGGATTTACTGCTTATTTTATGACTGGTGCAACAGTGGCGTAATCAACATACTTGCCGCCTTGAATCTGTCCTACCAGGAAGTACTTCAGGCTGACGTCGCCGTTCTCATCGAACGACCACTTGCCCATGGCGCCATCGAAATCACGGACAGCAAATACAGCAGCGCGTACAGATTCGCGAATGGTGGGATCGCCGCCAGCGGCGCATACATCCTCGATCGCCTTCAAAGCAGCCGCGGCTGAGTCATAAGCGAGCACCGCATAGGGTTCGGTCAATGGTCCGTACTTTGCTTCGTAATCCTTGCGGAACTTAAGGCCATTGGGACCAAGATCCTTAAGCATCAGGCCAGGGGTGGTGGCGTAAACGCCTTCGGCAGAAGCCCCAGCGCCGTCGACCATTGCTTGTGTGTATATACCATCCGGTCCCATAACCTTGACGGTGGTGTTATCGCCCATGATGGCAAACTTATCCTTCACAACCTGGGCGGCATTGTTATCAATGATGGAGCCAATGTACAGGAGATCGGGTGGTCCACCGGCATTGCTTGCGCCGATCTTGGTCATCAGAGATTTGTAATCGGCAGCCTTCGGGTCAAAGCCCTCATTGGCAATTACATTGATGCCAGCAGCCTTAGCGGCCAGTTCAACGGAATCGGCCACGCCCTTGCCGTAAACTTCCTGGTCGTTGACGATGTAAATGGTTTTGACACCCAGCTTGATCATCATTTCAACAGCGGCAGGTCCCTGCAGGTCATCGGTCGCCGCAACACGAGCGTAGTTGCGAACGCCAGATGGATAGTACTTGCCAGGCTCGGAAGCTTCAGTCAAACCGGTAGCGCTGTGGGTCAAGCCAGGAGCGGTGTTCGCCGCAGAGATCATCACCAACGGGCCGGCCTGGTTCAAAATCGGGATGGACAGCTTGGCAGCGCCGGAGTTGAATGTACCCAGGTAAGCGATGATTGATTTGTCGGCAGCAGCTTTGTTGGCGTTTTCGGTCTCAACGGCTGCATCCCATTTGCCCTGAGCAGCCGAGGCATCATCCCAGGCTTCGTACGCGAGAACATATTTTCCACCGCAGGCTTGATTGTTGGCCTGTTCAAAGCGTAGCTTGATCGCGTTGACCATGGTCGATGTCTGAGTTAATGAAGCGCCAGTCATCGGCAGGCTGGAAACGATCTTGAGGGTCTTGGCAGGGGCAGCAGCGCCACCGCAGGCGGCCAGCAACATGCTGGCAACAATCAACATTGAAGCAACTAAGAACAAACGTTTCGACATCTTCTTCCTCCTAAGGAATGTGGAACGGATTGTGATATTCGGAAAGCGGAGCGTCGCTGCTGAAACCGTCACAGCTTTGCAATTGCACTTGCCGAATTAAACAAAAATATTACAGTCATTTGCTGAAAAGGTCAAGAGTAAAATACTGCTAATTTGCGGTTTCTGAATTATTGCTAATCTGGATACGTGCTAATTATAACTTAATCTGATAACCGAATAGGTCTTTTGGGCGGATATCTGGCTATTAGACTGAGCAGTGGCTTTGTTTTCTGCCAGGCTACTCATATTTTTATTTTCGCAAAGCGGTTCTTCTGTCCAGGAAGAGAGTCCTGAGATCGGGAAACACCGCCGATAATTGCTGCCAAAAAACGGTTTTATTCACGACTGCTTCGGTTTTACTTACTTCCATTCTTTTCGCTGCGGTACAACTTTTGACATTATGTGTTTCATCCAAGTATGGTTCGACTGCCACGTCACGGCTTCGTTGTTGACCACAGCTTGGGCGGTATTGATCGGTGAAATTTATTGAGAAGATTTCGTCTACCTGGATTTCTGGACACAAAATGAAACCTCCCAAAATGTAAAAGCGCAGAGGGTTTAATTCCTCTGCGCTTTTTACACTCTTCCCGATATTTTTATTCCATTCCCAGATAACTTTTTCGGACCATATCGTTCTTTTTTAAATTTTCAGCTGTATCCTGCAGTACGATTTGACCGGTCTGAATGACATAACCTCGGTCGGCAATCGAGAGAGCCATCAGAGCATTTTGCTCCACGAGCAGGATTGTGGTGCCTTCCTGGTGGATTACTTTGATCACATCGAAAATTGCTTCTACCAGAATTGGCGCCAACCCCATCGATGGTTCATCCATCAAGAGCAGACGCGGTCGGGTCATCAATGACCGGCCAGTTGCCAGCATTTGCTGTTCTCCACCAGAAAGCGTCCCTGCCACCTGATTTTGACGCTCTTTAAGCCGGGGAAAGATTGTATAGATCCGTTCTAGATCATTTTGAATTGCTACTCGGTCGCGGCGTATGTAAGCTCCCAGGTCGAGATTCTCGGCTACGGTCAGACGCGCAAAAATGCCGCGACCTTCTGGTACCATCGCCACTCCCTTGGAGACAATTTCATGAGCTTTGAAAGGGCTGATATCTTCGCCTTCGAGATAAATATTTCCCTGTCGAGGCCTTTGGAGCCCACAGATGGAGCGTAAAGTAGTCGTTTTACCGGCGCCATTCGAGCCAATTAGCGTAACGATTTCCCCTTTTTCCACCGTTATCGAGATGCCTTTAAGTGCATGGATATTGCCATAATAGGTGTGTATGTCGCGAACTTCAAGCATTGGCATAAGGGTCCCTCGTGGTCAGGCGGGTTGTGTTGCGGCGTTATTCAGACCGGAAGCCGCCCCGCTTCCCAGGTAAGCTTCAATAACGCGAGGGTTACCCTGAATTTCGGCGGGTGTCCCCTCGGCGATTTTTGCGCCGTAATCTAGCACGGCAATCTGTTCACTGATGCCCATTACCACGCGCATATCGTGTTCGATCAACAGGATGGTAATTCCAAGATCATCGCGCAACATGCGAATGAAGTGCATCATTTCAGTAGATTCATTGGGGTTCATGCCCGCAGTGGGTTCATCCAGGAGCAGCAGGCGGGGCTGGCTAGCCAGGGCCCTTGCAATTTCGAGCCTTCGCTGAGCACCGTAAGGTAGATTGCGAGCCAACTGGTCACCAAGGCCAACCAGACCGACAAAATTCAACAGTTCCCGGGCTTTTTCGACGGCTTCCTTTTCTTCCTTTATGACGCTTGGTGTGTGTAGAATTGCTTGCCACCAGGTAGCATGTAGTCGAGAATGTTCACCGACGAGAATATTCTCGATTGCACTCATATTCGAAAATAAGCGGATGTTTTGGTAAGTGCGGGATATACCACGATAAGTGACTTGATCGGGGGCAAGGCCAACGAGCGATTCTCCGTAGAAAGTGACTTCGCCTTCATCCGGTTCATAAAAACCAGTGATGCAATTATAAAAGGTAGTCTTTCCTGCGCCGTTTGGACCGATGACACTGCAGATGGCATTTTCCTGGATCGCCAAATCCACCGAATTGACAGCTGTCAAGCCACCGAACTTTTTGGTCATGGAGATGGTTTCTAGTGCGATGGTCATTTCCCTCTCCCTTCTTCGGGCGTTTCGATTAGTCCGGAGTCTTTTTCCTTCTCCATTTTTTGGCGTGAAGACGGGATTATCCCGGCTGGTCGCCAAAGCATCATCACAACCAGCAATGCGCCAAAGACCATAACCCGGTAATCTTGGAGTTGACGAAGAATTTCTGGCAAGCCTTTGAGCATGAGTGCGCCTGCAATAACACCCGGAATATTGCCCATTCCACCTACAATCACTACTGCGACAACATTGATCGAAACCATTAGGCTGAAATCTTCTGGTCCAGTGAATTGGTTGCGTGAAGCAAACAGTGCACCAGCTAATCCGGCAAAGGCAGCGCCGATTGTAAATGCCAGTAATTTCTGAGTCAAAGTGTTAATACCCATGGCTCGAGAAACAGTTTCATCTTCGCGCATGGCTTCCCAAGCGCGGCCGATACGTGAGTTCTTCAATCGGTTTGTAATAAAAATAATCAGTAATACTGCCAGGAAAATCAGGTAAACAAAATGAACACCGCTGTTAAAAGTTTGTCCGAAGAAGGTTGGGCCGCCGACGGCGCTCACTCCTTTTGGCCCGCCAGTGAAGGGTGTCATGACATCACTTTTGCTCAAGATACGTATGATTTCGCCAAAACCGAGTGTTACGATGGCTAGATAATCACCACGCATACGCAGCACAGGCGCGCCGAGCAACAGTCCGGTTATTGCAGCCAAAAACACACCAATCGGGAGCACAAGCCAGAAGTTCCAAAAAAGACTATGCGGTACTGGTGCGGTCAACAAAGCCATCGTGTAGGCGCCAATTGCAAAGAAAGCCACATAGCCCAGGTCGAGCAGGCCTGCCAGGCCTACTACGATATTAAGGCCCAGGCCAAGCAGAATATATATTCCGACAGTGCCAATGGTGTAATTCCAATATTGACCAACCACTAAGGGCGCCATGAAGATGACCAACAGGCAGGCGCCGTAGATGATAAGGCGAGTGGCAGGGTTGCTGATTATCTTTTTTACACTGGACATCTGGTTGAATTTTCCCCAGATGTTCTTCCAGTATGTTGTGATTCGGATTCTCAAACTACCGCGACCAATTCCACGGCTCAAGAGTCCACCCAAAAAGCCGGTCAGCGTAAATAAAACGAAATGGATGAGCGCTGCTTGGGATGGATCTTTTCCAACGAGAAAAAGATTAATCGCGGCTGGCAAGAGTTCAGCCAGGTACATGCTGATGCGGACACCCTGTTGGTTTAGTATTCCAACCAGTAATGCCGTGCTGCTGACGAAAACCGCTTGCACCAGGCCGGTTGTTAACCCGCCTAGTAAAGCTGCTCCCCAGGGATCATTTGTTTGAAGCTTGTCTTTACGCGAACCGGTTGATCCAGCCCATAGGCCAATCAGACCGAGAAAAATCAGCATATTCAGCATCTGGGGTGTCAGGCTGAGGAACTTTGCGCCACTTTTATTATGGAAGAAATCCCCGAGAAGGTCGGCTGCTGTTCCTGTGAATCCAATCAGGAATAAGAAAATAGTGATGATGCCGAAGGTAATTCCGGCGTTTAGCGCTAAGCGCAGTTGTTTTTTCATCACACTTTCTCCTCAGTTAGAACTTCACCTACAATGCCAGTTGGCCGGTAGATCAGAACAAGTACCAGGATGCCAAAGGCGATCACATCTTTTAGCTGGAAACTAATTCCTAATATCGCAGGTCCCAGTGATTCTACTAACCCCAGGAATAAGCCGCCCAGCATTGCGCCTGGGACGCTCCCAATGCCACCCAGAACTGCAGCGGTAAAGGCTTTGATACCTGGAATAAACCCGACGAAATGATACACCAGGCCAAGATGGATGCCCCACATAACGCCCGCAGCGCCGGCCAATGCTCCGCTGATGATAAAAGTGCGGCTGATGACGCTGTCAACATCGATGCCCATTAAAGCCGCAACTTGCTTGTTTTCAGCAACTGCTCGCATCGCTCGTCCAAGGCGGGTACGCATAACTAGCAAATACAGGCCAAGCATGAGCAAAATGGAGAGCGCTACTGTCAATACACCTGTATAAGGCAGGATGACAGTTGTTCCTCCAATTGGAAGATTCCAACCCTCACCGCGAGTTAAAATGACAGGGTTGGCATAGTCTCGCCTTTGCGCGCCAAAAAGCAATTGTGCGGCATTTTCCAAAAATATCGAAGCTCCGATTGCTGATATTAATGGTACCAGGCGCGGCGCCCCCCTTAATGGACGGTAGGCGATTTTTTCAAGAAAATAGCCGCTTAAAGCGGCTAGTGATGACCCGACTATAAAAGCAGCGAGGACTGAAATGAATGGATTTGCATTCAGAAAATTCAGCTTTGGGTCACTCAGGCTTGGGCTGGGGATGGCTTTGAGGGCTTCAAAGACAAAGAAACCGCCAAAAGCGCCAATCATCATGATGTCGCCGTGCGCAAAGTTGATCATGCGTAAAATACCATAGACCAGGGTATAGCCAATGGCAATCAGGGCATAAACACTTCCCAAGATGAGACCCGCGATAATGAATCTGGCCCAAGTGTCAGGCCCGTACGAAGGGTTGCCGATAAAGACAACAAAAAGTCGCCAGAGCAAATAGCCGGCGGAAATAAATCCGATTAGTGCTTGCACAATTTTATACGTGGTAACCCGCTGGGCAGGCGATTTTGGATTGGGCATAGCCCTTCTCCTCAGTGTGGAGCGGTCTAGAGTCAAGATAGCGGGGCATGTGTGACTTACCCCGCTATCTTTTTATTGAAATAATCGGTGCGCGAATTTACTGCGCAGAGACTTACTTAGCGGCTTCAACCCACTTGCCACCCGTATTTTTGTTAAATACTGGGCCGGAAGCTGAGCATTCACCGGTTGCATCGCAAGTGATGACGCCGGATAGACCCTGATAATCCTTGGTCGCGCGGACTGCTGCGACCAACGCAGCGCGTGGAATGTAGAGCTTGCCGCCATCAAGTACTGCAACAGCCTCAATCGATTTGATCAGTGTGGCTGCAGAGTCGTAAGCAGTCCAGCTGTAGGGTGAAAGTTTCCCGGCCGGTTGGCTGTATGCGGCCAGGTAAGCAGCATCAAACTTGGCTTTGTTATCAGAAGCGGGTGGAATGAGGGAAGTGGAATAAGCGCCTTCGCCATTTGCTCCAGTGCGGTCGAGGAAATCCTGTCCAAAGGTACCATCATCACCAAAGAAAATGACACCTTCGAGCCCAGCTTGTTTCATCTGGTTGACAATGACCACGCCTTCAGCAGTATATCCGCCGAAAAAGAGAGCTTCTGGTTTTTTAGAGGCAATATCAGCCAGGGCAGCGCTATAGTCAGATTCGCCAGGGGTGATAGCCTGGAAGGCAACCACTTTACCGCCAAGGGCAGTGAATTGGTCACTGACAACCTGTGCAAGGCCCTGTCCGTAGGACTGACCATCGTGCACGATCGCCAGGTTTTTGATGCCGAGCTTGTTAAAAAGATATGCTGAAGCAAATTTGCCCTGGGCAGCATCTGTGAAGACGCAGCGGTTAAAGACTTTGGATTTACCCTGGGTCAGAGTCGGATTGGTAGCTGAAGGGGACATCATTGGTAAGCCAGCTGTTTCGTAAATTGGCATGGCAGCTGCGGTTGCGCCAGAGAAAATATGACCGGCGATGGCGACAACTTGCGAGTCTGCTACGAATTTGTTAGCGACAGCTGCACCACCTTCTGGTGAGCCTCCGTCATCTTCTGCGACCAGTTCAAAAGAAAAACCCTGGAATTTACCCGCATCAGTAATTGCAATTTTAGCGGCCTGTGAGATATCCTGGCCGAAAGCCGCGTTATCACCAGTCATGGGCGCGCCCATACCGATTTTGATGGTTTGGCCGGGTTCAAAAACTGCACAGCCAATGGCATCGCTGCATGCATAAGCAACAGGCGCTGCAGTTGCGGCTGGTGCCTCGGTTGCGGCAGGGGCAGCCGGGACATCAGTTGCGGCAGGGGCGGCCGGGGCGGCCGGGGCGGCAGTCGCCGGGGCACCGCAGGCGGCCAGCAACATACTGGCAACAATCACGAGCGAGAGAACAAAAAACGATCTTTTAGACATTCTTTTCCTCCTTAAGGAAAAATAGTGAAACAAAATATTATATTCGCAAAGCACGAACCTGCACTAGCATTGATCAGTTCAGCTGCGCGTTTTTCGAATTAAACGAAAATATTACAGTCAATTGTTGAAAAGGTCAAGAGTATGTAAAATTCTCGTAAAATATTTGCATCGATCGCTGAAAATTTAACGGCGATTATATGAAAAATGGAGCGCTAACCCATTGGTTTTCGAGAAGATAAATTAATCTCCCCGTTATTTTATCTTCCAAAGTGCCATTTGTTGTTGCCGCTGCATCAGATGGGCCAGGCTCAAGTGACGGACAGGCGGGTTGCCGGGAAGCGCAGATGGCGTTTCTCGGCAATAACACGCTGGATACGGTCGATACTTTCCCATACATCCAGGTAGGATGTGTACAGGGGTGTTAATCCCAGGCGGATATTATCCGGTTCGCGGAAGTCAGGAATGACATTCATCTCTTCGATCAAAGCGCGGTTGATGCGGTACCCATCCGGGTGTCGCAGGCTGACATGTGAACCACGTTGTTCTGGTTCGCGTGGTGTCCCCAGGCTAAAACCCAATTGTACAAGGCGTGCATCGAAAAGGTCGATTAGATAATTGGCCAGCTGAATGGATTTCTTGCGCAGGCGCGGAATGCCAACTTCCAGGAGCAGGTCTACACCGGGTTCCATGCTCAAGACGGATAGCACCGGTGGAGTGCCGCATAAAAACCGTTGGATGCCATCTGCCGGACTGTATTCGAGTTCAAAGCTGAAGGGTGCGCGTTCACCAAACCAGCCCCAGATGGGAGAAATGGCTTCTTTCTGCAGGTCGTGGCGCACATACAGAAAAGACGGTGCGCCGGGCCCACCATTGAGATATTTATAGGTGCAGCCTGCTGCAAAATCTGCACCCCAGTCATCCAATTCCACTGGAACAGAGCCAACGGCATGGCTTAGATCCCATAACACCAATGCGCCCATTTCATGGGCGTATTCTGTAATGATTTTGGCGTCGTACATGTATCCACTTTTAAAGACCACGTGCGAGAGGGTCACTAGCGCCGTGTTTGAATCGATGGCGTTCAACACTGTTTGTGTATCCACACGAATTCCGTCGGCTGGCTCCAGCATCTGGATGTGATGTTTACCACCCAGGATATGGCTGCAGCCTTGCAACATATACAGATCCGATGGGAAATTCAGCGTATCTGTGATAATTTTGGTGCGTTCAGGTCTTAGCATTAAAGCTGACATGGCCAGTTTATAAAGGTTAATTGTGGTGGAATCGCTGACAACAACCTGTCCAGGGCCAGCCCCAATTAATCTGGCAATTTTTTCACCCACCTGGATGGGCGCCTGAAACCAATTAATACCCCAGGAGCGGATTAAATTTTCGCCCCATTCAGTGTTTACGACTTTTTCTACACGTTCAATTGCGGCCAGGGGCAGCCGTCCGAGCGAATTACCGTCCATATAAACAAGCTCTGCATCTGAAATCAAAAAATCCTTACGATAAGCAGCCAACTCATCATTTTGATCCAGGACCTGAGCGTATTCGCGCGAGAGGTTAGTGCTCATTAATCGTACAACCTTTTGATGGATACGAAGATTAGTCGGTGAAGTGAGAAAAGCGACCAGCCGCTGGTTTGTTTATAAATTTGTAGAGCGATGATTCTGATTCTGCCCAGGACCAAAATTTCCGGTTTGTTTGTTTTAAGAAATTTCTTGCTGATTTTGTCGTTATGATTGGCAACTCAATAAATTGGTATCTTTTTGCCAGTGGCAAGCCCAGTCAAACGTGGGCGAACAAGCTGACCGGCGAGGCGCTTTAGAAATTTTTCGCGTTCAAGGTCGCCGATTGCAGAGACTTCCTGAATGATCACACTTGGGACCAGGTTGTGCTCTAGCAGAATCCGCAGTATTTCTCTTCCATGCGGATGCTCTTCCCGTACTAATAAAATGTAGTGACAGATTGGGATATTCACTTTTGGAAAAAAATTTCTGCCCCGGATTTGGAATATAGTTGTTTCTCAACTAATAAAAATTGTCAGCCTGGGGTACCCAGGGTGACTGGTTACCCAACATGTTAGAAAATAAAAAATTCTGTCACGTCACCTTATTTTTTGTAACTAACTTTGTGAAGAAAATTACTAACGAACAATTATAAATCATAATTCTATTTCTGGCGGATGTACAATAATTTTTCTCGCACACGTAAATCGGTATTGCGCATCTTCATGGCCAGGTCAGCAGCCAGGTTATACATCAACCGGTAACCTAATTGTGGGTAAGTTTCGCACAACATAATCAGTTTTTCGCGTGAAATTATCAGCAGGCGTGCCTCCTTGGCTTTCACGCGCGCGGTGGCAGAACGCAAGCCCTCGTCTACCAGGGCAATTTCGCCGAAAGATTGGCCCCGGCGCAGCGTGGTAATACTGACTTTTTCTTGTTTTTCTTTGGCGCCCACCAGCCCAGGGTCGATCAGAATGTCTATCTCTCCCTGGACGATGATAAATAATTCTTTACTATTACTGTTCTCTTCAAAAATTGTTTCTCCAGGAAAATAGGTTTTTTCCTGGCATAAATTCGCAACCAGTTCGAGCTGGGTTTGTGTGAATTGGTAGAAAACATCACTTTGTTTGAGAAAAGTGACCAGTTCGCTCATGCTTTACCTCACAGTAAACTATTTTCGTTTTGCATTGATCAGTAATTGGGGCGCAAATTGGGCAACAATTACTGACGCTGTCTGGAAATGGGCAATAATAATCTGAATACATGCAGACTTTTACCCGTCTGGCTACAAAAAGAGGCAGTACTCGCGATTGTTTACGCGAGTACTAAATTGGAGCTTGAGTTGGATTTTTGGACAGAGGTGATGTCCAAATCAGAGTTATTCTGTGCCATTCGATAATGTGAATGTTCTGATTCTAAGATGCTCCTGGTGCAGAATAACTACATGATCTTGGTATTTACTCACGAGCTCCTCGTCTAGCACTTAACCAACCTGGTTTTGCTGCTCGGGCGAATAATAATCGCCGGTTTGCCCCGCCAGTGGAGTTTTTGCGCCTGTTTCTGGCGCAAAACTCCACAAAAAAGGCTCATTCACCCCTTCCCGTTTTTGGGAAGGGGCAGGGGGATGGGTTATCGGGGCAAGCCCAAACTGGCACCCCGTGAGTAAATACTGATCTTGTTTGGTGCGTTATTCGATGGAAAAATCAAAAAATCGAGTGGCTGGTTGTCCAAATAAAATTCTTCCGGGTTTGGTAGACGGAAAAAGTAATAATCACGAGCCTTGCTGTTTCCATAAATCACCAGGTAATTATCGGCTTTGATCAGATTCTCGCTTAAAGCTTACGGGTAAGTATTGTTTAGCCAATCCATCGGGTTTACTTGAATACCGTCAACCCATATTTCCCAATGTAAGTGCGCACCAGTAACCCGGCCTGTGCCACCCACCTTGCCGATTACATCCCCTTTTTTTACGACTTGACCAACCTGAACCAGGATTTCTGATTGATGCCAGACGCCGCTATAAACTCCCCAGCCGTGATCGATGATGGTGGCATTTCCGCGGACGGTTAATGGTCCAGCGAATACTACGATACCATCCGCGGGTGCGCTGATGGGAAGCCCAACACCCCCGCAGAAATCCAGCCCACTATGGAAAGAGTCTACCGTATTTTCGGTTCCTGATCCAATATAAGTACGACGATTTCCATACCGTGATGTAAAACAATCATTAAAATATGAAGGCGATTGAAATTGTCCATTCCAATAGCGAGTTGGCGTGGCTGGCATGGTAAGGTTTTTAAGTTGTTCCAACTCTGGTTCAGTCACCAACGGATCGATGGTTTGAGGATCGACCACCAACAACGGGTCGTTTGGGTAGTTACCAGATTGAATGATGACCATCTGCTCGAATCTCTGTTTGGTTCCGTCCGGCAGGGTCGCTTCCAGAATGAGCGGGTAAGGGCCTGGATTGAGCATGGCGTGGACGCCTTGCAGGGCAGAGAAACTACCATCATCCATGGCAAAGAAGTGTAATGTTTTGTCTACCAGGGTGCCCCCCAGGATAACACCCGGCGAGGTTAGCACAACTATCGAGCTTGTTCCACCCTGGGTCATCGGTAATGGGCTCACATTTACTTTAAGAAAAGCGGATGGTAGACCGCTGGCAACCGTTGTCTCGGGAGCGCTGCCGGTTGGGTTGTAAATAACCTCTCCAGGTTTGCCATCCCAGGTGCCAGCCAGGCCGTTTACTTGAGAAATAACCCATGGGTTGCTGTTTTCGCGCACAGCGGCTTCAAGCAAGCTCTCATCCTTGGTCAATACGATTGAGCTGCTGAGTGGAGTGAAATTCTCTTGTTGAGGCAGGATCAATCCGACACCTGCATATAATTCGGCCGGGCTGGTGATGTGGTTGAGTTTTCGTAAATAATCTTCATTGATCTGGTACTGACGGCTGAGGCTTTTCAATGTATCCCCGTAACCGATCGTTTGTGTGACCAGGACGCCGCTGATACCCTGCAGACCTGGGATGAGCACCTGAGCGCCAGAGGAGATGTTGTTGGGGTCTGTTATGTTGTTGGCTGACATCAGATCGTCTAGCGAGACTCCAAACCGGCTGGCAATACTTAAGAGACTATCTCCTGCTTGGATGATATACACAGGTCCGTCTGGCGGTGTGGAAGTCTGTGCCTGCACCTGGCTGCTGGGCATCAATAGCAATAAAATAATAAAGAAAAAGCCAGCTCGTTTATTCATGGTCAAATGCAATTCGGTCTCCGGCCTTGAAATCACCGTGACGTTTGGGTTGGTATTCGATGACATACCGGGCTGGCCTGGCTGAAGCATAATACGGCCGCCAAGCTTTTGCAATTGCGGTATCCACCACCTCGTTTTCCGAATTTACCCAGGCTATTGCCAGGTCCATCGGAACAAAAAACATATGGATAGCTGTATCCAGCCGGCTGTCACGCGATTCAACGAGTACCAGTCCTTCGTCGTTTTCCAGACTGGAGCGAAAGGTGAACCCGCGCAGGCGCGATAAAAAAGACTGGCACCAACGAGCTCGTATGGGGGCAGTGGCAGGGTTTGTCAAATTGCGAATGTAGGTAATTTTTTCAGTCATGAGATAATAAAGAGGGCGACGAATGTCGCCCTTGAATGTAGGTTCATTAACCTTGTTGATGTTTTGCGAGTACCCTGTTTATGCTTTCCACCAGGTCTGCTGGGCTGAATGGTTTTGTAATATAGTCATCGACTTTTGCCACATGCAGTCCCAAGACTTTATCAATACTTTGTACTTTGGCGGTTACGACGATTACGGGGATATTCTTCGTGGTTTCATCAGCTTTCATTTGCTGGTATACTTCCCACCCGCCCATGTCGACCATCATGAGATCAAGCAGGACCAAATCGGGTATCGTTTCGCGGACCTTTCGCAGACCTTCTTCACCACCGGTTGCTCGGCTGACCTTGAATCCTTTTCTACGCAAAATGATCTCTAAAAGCTCGATCATTTCTGGATTGTCTTCGATACATAATATATGTTTCGGCTGATCAGACATAACGTAAATAAACCCTTTTAAACGATAGGAAGTAAGTTAAGTTTACCACAAGTGACTGAACAACCTGATTATGAGAATATCAACCTGGAACGTAAACGGAATCCGTGCTGCCATGGGAAAAGGCTTCAAAGAATGGATGGCGGCAGAATCTCCTGATGTGCTTTGCTTGCAGGAGATCAAAGCCAACCACGAACAGTTGACCGCTGAACAAAAGGATTTTCCCGGTTATTCGGTGATCTGGAATTCGGCCGAGCGACCTGGGTACAGTGGCGTGGCTACATTTTATAAAACAGAACCCTTTGAAGTGACACTTGGGTTGGATGAAAAGCGCTTCGATGTGGAGGGCAGGGTTATCTGTACTCGCCATCCAGACTTTACCCTGTTTAACATCTATTTCCCGAATGGGCAGCGCAGCCATGAACGCCTGCAATATAAGCTTGAGTTTTATGCCCGCCTGTTGGAAGTTTGTGATAATTTACACAAGGGTGGCGAAAATATTATCATCACCGGCGACTTCAATATCGCTCACATGCCTATTGATTTGCGCAATCCAAAAGAAAATGTGAATACATCAGGTTTTATGCCCGAGGAACGTGCCTGGGTGGATACATATCTACAGCATGGTTTTGTGGATATTTATCGCCACCTATACCCGGAACGGGTTCAATATACCTGGTGGACTTATCGCCTGCTTGCCCGGCAGCGCAATATTGGATGGAGGATCGATTATTTCCTCGTATCTGAAAAGCTTGTGCCACGTGTACGAGATGTAATCACCCACGACGATGTTTTGGGTTCAGATCACTGTCCGGTCACGCTTGTGCTCGATTAGGGTCCTGTTCCTGCTAAATTTGATTGTTTTTGGCAGTATTATATTAGAGAATCATATAAGTTATTATTCAGGTCAAACGAAACCACGTTTGGTTGGTATATAATCGGGTTGGCCTTAAGAGGAGGTCTTTTGTGAATAATTCCCGTAATCAGTCATTAATAATCTACGCTTTGCTGTTTATTGCTATTGTTGCGATGGTGTTTTTTCAAATCAAGCAACAGCCAAATGTGGACGATACGCTTACCATCAACCAGGTGGCTTCTGATATTCAACAGGGTAAGGTCAAGCGAATTGTCGTAGAGTCGGATAATCGTTTACGCATCATCTACCCAGGTGGCGCGCAGGGCGATATTGAGAAAACTGCTCAAAAGGAAGATGCGGTATCGTTAGTCCAGCAGTTGATCCAGTTAGGTGTCACCACCGATCAACTGACGCCAGAAAAGGTCAAGGTGGAAATTCAACCACCAAGCTCTTGGCTGTCAATCTTGAGTGTGGTTGGCTATGTGTTGCCGTTCATCCTGATGTTTGGCTTGTTCTGGTGGATTTTCCGCCAGGCGCAGGGCTCAAACAACCAGGCTATGTCGTTTGGCAAGAGCCGGGCGCGCATGTTTAGCGGGGAACATCCCACGGTGACCTTTGATGATGTCGCTGGTGCGGATGAATCGAAAGAAGAGCTCAAGGAAGTTGTTGAGTTTCTGAAAGAACCTCAGAAATTTATCCAATTGGGTGCACGTATCCCCAAAGGCGTACTTCTGGTTGGTCCTCCCGGAACTGGTAAAACTTTATTAGCAAAGGCTGTCTCGGGTGAAGCCGGCGTACCTTTTTTCTCAATTTCTGGTTCGGAATTCGTGGAAATGTTTGTTGGTGTCGGCGCCAGCCGTGTGCGTGATCTGTTTGATCAGGCCAAGCGCCATTCACCTTGTATCATATTTGTAGATGAAATTGATGCTGTCGGTCGCCAGCGCGGCGCTGGGTTAGGCGGTTCGCACGATGAACGTGAACAGACCCTGAACCAAATGCTGGTTGAAATGGATGGTTTTGACACTGACACAAACGTCATCGTCATGGCTGCCACCAACCGCCCAGACATTCTTGACCCAGCTTTGATGCGCCCTGGTCGTTTTGACCGGCGCGTGACACTTGATCGTCCTGATATGCGTGGACGAGAGGCCATTCTGAAAGTGCATGCCAAGGGTAAGCCCCTGGATCCTGAACTTGATCTTTCAACTGTCGCCCGCGGTACACCTGGTTTTGTTGGCGCCGATCTCGAAAACCTGGTCAATGAAGCCGCCATTCTGGCTGCCCGCCGCAATAAGAAAAGCATTGGCCAATCAGAAATGGAAGAAGCCATTGAGCGCGTCGTCATGGGGCCGGAACGCAAGTCCCGCCTGATTAGTGAAGAAGAGAAGCGCATTATTGCCTACCATGAGGCTGGTCATGCCGTGGTTGGGAATGCAATTGTGGAAGCTGATCCGGTTCAAAAAGTGACTATTGTTGGGCGTGGCCAGGCTGGTGGTGTGACCTGGTTCAGGCCTGAAGAAGATCGTGTTCTGATGTCGCGCAAAAAATTCCTGGCGAATTTAACATATGCCCTGGGTGGTCGTGCGGCAGAAGAAGAAGTGTTCGATGATATTACCTCAGGTGCCTCCAATGATATTGAACAGGTGACACGTATTGCCCGCACCATGGTTACCCGCCTTGGAATGAGTGAAAAACTGGGGAATATGGTCTACGGTCAGAAGGAAGAGCTAATTTTCCTGGGACGTGAAATATCAGAACAGCGTGATTATTCCGAAGCTGTTGCTCAGCAAATTGATTCTGAAGTTCGCAAGCTGGTAGACGACGCTTATCGTGAGGCAAAAGCTATTCTCAAGAAGTATCGCAAAGAGCTGGATGATGTTGCTAATCTTCTGCTTGAAAAAGAGACCATAACTCGCGAAGAATTTGAGAAAGTTTTCCCGCCTCCTTCTCCTAAGAAGAGCGGAACTCCCCAAACTGCCAAATAATAATAAAAATCCTCCCGATAATTTGGGAGGATTTTTATTATCGGATTATTTATTGCGATTGCTTGTTTAAGCCGGTCTGGGCTGGTTATTTTACGGCTTCTTTGTGTTGACGTACCAACTCGCGCCGCAAGATTTTCCCGACAGTGGTCTTGGGTAATTCATTGCGGAATTCGATGTGGGTTGGAACTTTATACGCTGCCAGTTTTTCCCGGCAAAATATTTTGATCTCATCTTCTGTGATTGTTTCACCCGGTTTCAAAACGATCCAGGCTTTTACCGTTTCGCCACGATATGGATCAGGAATACCAGCCACACCCACGTCCATCACTTTGGGATGAGTGATAATGACCTCCTCCACTTCACGTGGCCAGACCTGGTAACCGCCCGGTTTGATCAGTTCTTTTTTCCGGTCGACAATATAGAAATAGCCATCTTCGTCCATTCGGGCGATGTCGCCTGTGAACAACCAGGGGCCACCGCCATCACCCATATCGCGCAGGGTGTTGGCAGTTTCGGTTGGCATATTGTGGTAGCCCTTCATGACCTGGGGGCCTCGGATAATTAATTCGCCAATTTCACCAGATTCCAGCTCCGTAACGCCGTCATCCAGGCTGATGATCTTGCTTTCCACATCAGACATCGGCATGCCAATCGATCCGGTCTTGTTTTGGCCGATCAATGGATTACAGTGGGTGGCTGTGGGCGCTTCAGAAAGACCAAAGCCTTCAAAAACAACTCCGCCAGTCAACGCCTCGAATTTTTCCTTGGTCTCACGCAGCAGTGGGGCAGATCCAGAGATGCAGGCCTTAATCGAGCGAAGTTTATATTTTCCCGCGGCGACCTCGGGACGGTTATTGATGGCATTGTAGAGCGTGGGAACACCTGGGAAAACTGTTGGTTGGTACTTGTCAATATTTTCAAGCACGTCAGGAATATCCCTGGCGTTGGGGATCATGACCATTGATGCGCCACCAGACATTGCGAAATTCATGCCCGCCACCATCCCATAGACATGGAATAATGGGATTGCCATCAAGACAATTTCCTCGCCGTCTGTCAGGATACTAAACCAGTTCTTGATTTGGAGTGTATTGGCAACTACATTCCGGTGCATGGCTACCGCTGCTTTTGAAACGCCGGTTGTGCCCCCAGAATATTGGAATAAAGCTGTATCATCTGGAGTGATATTCAATTTGGGACGGTCAGATGGAGAAAATTTTGCGACCAGGTCTTTCATCCAAAGGTCGCCTTCCTTCAGCCCGCCTTCGATGCGAAAACCACCTTTTTTCTCTTTTGCCAAAGTAAACAGAACGCTTAGAATGGGCGGCAGGGTTTCTTTGAGGTTGGTTACAATCAGGGTTTTTAATTTGGTCTTGGGTTGGGCGGTCTTGATCGTGTTATAGAAGTTTGACATGACAAACATCACTTCGATGCCAGCATCGTTGACTTGGTGTTCGATTTCTGATGCTGTGTAGAGCGGGTTGGTGGCAACCACCACTCCTCCGGCTTTCAAAATACCAAAATACGCCATTACAAACTGTGGCGTGTTTGGCATAAAGATGCCTACACGGTCGCCTTTTTTTACACCCAGGGATGCTAATGCTCCTGCAACTCTATCTGTGATCGCATTCATTTTCTTATATGAGATCACAGCTCCTTTAAAGATGGTACAGGCTCGATCCGGGTATTTTTTGGCCGCTTCTTCTAAAAAATAAAACAATGGTTCTTTTGGATAATCAATGCTGTGCGGAACTCCTTTGTCGTAATGCGAAAGCCACGGATGTGATTCCATATGCATCTCCTTCTCCATTATTTTTGATTTCAAACCCTTTTTTAAAGTATAGGGTAAAAAGGTTAAATGTCAATTGTGAGAAAAATATCACAATCCATTTGGGTCAGTGATGGATGCCAGGCTTGTTTGGATATAATTTTCAGTATTCGTCAGGCTGTCAGCATTCATGTCAAACCATTTAATTTGCTCATCATCTTCCTTAAACCAATTACCCTGCCGGCGGACAAATACTCTTGTCAGGCGTTTCATCAGGATTTTGGCATCTTCCAGTGACATTGAATTTTGTGTAACTGCCACAGCTTCACGATAGCCAATCGCAGACATACTTGTTAGATCAGGTTTGTACCCCTGGGCTAGCAGCTTTTTGACTTCATCCAGCAAGCCATTTTCAAACATTAGCTCAATTCGTTCATCGATCCTGGCATATAACTGCGGGCGTGGACGTTTCAAGCCGATCGTGATCAGCCTATAGTCGGAGAGGGTCGCGCCGCGTTGGGCCGAAAATGGACGGCCGCTTGAAAGGATGACTTCCAGCGCGCGGACGGTTCTGCGAATATTACGGGCGTCAATTTTATCCGCGGAAATGGGATCCAGAATGCGAAGTTTTTGATGCAGCCATGTGGCTGAGTTCTGAATTGCGAGCATTTCAAGAACTGTTCGCAGGCGTTGGTCCGGTTGTACTTCTGGCGGAGTCCAGCCTTCGGTCACGGCGCGAATATATTGTCCGGTGCCGCCGACAAGGAACGGCAATTTGTGCCTGCGGTGCAGTTCTTCAATCACCTCGCGGGCTTTTTGTTGAAAAATGGCCAGTGACCAGGTTTCATCGGGATTTGCCACATCGATCAAATGGTGAGGGACCCGTGCCATTTCCTGGGGTGATGGCTTGGCTGTTCCGATGTCAAGTCCGCGGTAGAACAAGCGTGAATCAGCCGAAATGATCTCGCCGTCCAGTCTTTCGGCTAGTTGGATGGCGAGCTCGGTTTTCCCGACAGCAGTTGGACCGATAATGACAACCAGGGGTAGTGGGTTTGGCTTAGCAGGTGACATTTTCAAAGTGTTCAATCTGAGGTGTTTTACCAGGATTACCTTCCACGGCAATTGCATCGCATTGCCAGGTTTCAAGCTCATTCTTGGCAGCATAATATTCGGCACAGGCACGCATATGCGCCAGTTTTCGGGGTGTTAGTGCTTCTTCTGGCAACCCAAAAGTACGAGATGTTCGCGACTTAACTTCAACAAAGAAAAATACACCCTGCAGCGATGCAATAATATCGATTTCACCGTAAGGCGTGCGAGTGTTAGTTTCCAAAATAGTATAGCCTTTCTGTTTAAGATACTCAACGGCGGCTTGTTCGCCCCATTTTCCAATCAGTTGATTGTGGTTCATAAAGCGGCTTCCAGCCGCAGCGGAAAACTTTTGACTTCTGGCAGATAAATATCCCTGAAAAACCAGGATATTTAATTTGAGAGGTTGCCATCCTCGGTTGCTTATTATATACTCGACATACCTAATATTACAGGAGGGCCGATGAATAACGATAATGCTCAAGTGGCGGTCTTTATCGATTTTGATAATATCGAAATCAGTGTCACGGATACGCTGGGCAAGGATGTGGAAGTTGAATGGAAGAAAATTTTGGAGATGGCTAGCCGCACTGGCAGAACTGTAATCCGACGTGCCTATGCGGATTGGGCGGCTCAGTCGGGAGCCCAGCGTGAGCTGCTCAGCCTTGGGATCGATCTTGTGCATGTTTCCAGTAAACGCGGAAAGAACGCCGCGGATATTCGGATTGTGATCGATGCCCTCGAGATGCTCCAGAATTCCAATAGTCAGGTGTCGCATGTGCTGTTGGTTTCTGGCGATGGCGATTTTACTGAACTTGTTCATCGCCTGCGAAGTGTTGGGAAAGTGGTCATTGGGGTGGGTGTCAGTGGCACAAGTGCAGAGTACCTTGTGAATGCCTGTGACGAGTTTATATTTTACGATAAACTGATTGCCGTTACACCTCAAACTCCGCGCCCTGCCAAGAAAGGCGCTCCTGAGGCGCCGCCCGCCCCGTCATTTGATATCACTGAAGCGCGCATGTTGTTACGGCGTGTTTTGGGGGCCTGGGAAGGCGAATGGATGTTGGCTGCCGAATTGAAGAAGACTATGCTCAGGCTGAATCCATCTTTCAACGAACGCAACTATGATTTTTCCAGTTTCAAAGAATTTTTGCAAGCCCAGCACGAGATGATTAACTTGCGAACAAGTGGCGACCAGCTCGAAGGCCAGTTGATCCCCGAAGTGCTGCCATCACCAGAAACGGTTTTGGAGCAATATCTGCAGGTGTTGGCTGGTCATAAGATCCGGATGACACCCAATGAGTACCGGCCCGCGATCATTTTTAAATTTCATGAGTTTGGAAAAAACGGCGGACTTTCCCTGACCCAATTGAAGGATAAAGTTCACGCTCATTTTGAGGATAATGCTCCTCATGTTACCGGCGCATATATTGCCGAGATTGCCCACCAGTTGTTTCACACCTATTGTTTTGTGTTTGATCAAGAAGGTAATGATTATCCGGTGGATGTTAAATTGTGGGACCGGCGCGTTATGTTTACGCCTGATGTTGTGCGTTCCACCGACTTGTTGGATAAATGTGATAAGGGTATTCTCCAAAAAATAGCCAAACAGGTTGGCGCAGTCGAAAAAATTGATAAAGAAGTTGCCGCGCGGGTGCTCTATGGTAGTTTCCGTGGTGATCGTATGCTGGGACATATCAGCATGCTGATCGCCAATACGGTGAAGTAAAACAGCGTGCGCTTTTTGGAAGGAGCCGGGATGTGTGCACACATCCCGGCTCCTTCTATTTGCCGAAATATATTATCCGGCTGCTTTTGGACCGCATTTAGTGCAGAATTTTGCGCCAGGTGTCAGGACGGCGCCACACTCTGTGCAGTGGCCATTATAATTACGAGGTAACTCAATCTCATCCATGCTCTTTTCCTGATAGGTTATAGTCGCGCTGTTAAACTATCCTGCCAATTGCGACATTCATTTTTGCCTGACCACGCCAGTTGATTACAGCACTGTTACTGGCACAATCGAAACCACGTCTGCCCAAGATCCCAAAACAGCTCGTGGTAGAATGACCGCTCAGAAGGAGCCTTATGACAGTAAAACTTATCTTGCGTGGCAAGGAATATGAAGTGAAAGCGGGTATGAATTTGCTCGATGCGTTAAGAAAAACCGGTATTCTACCAGAAGGCGTCATCGCCACCCGTGATGGAGAGATGATCCTTGATGATGAAATCTTGAAGGATGGAGATATCGTCAAGTTGATCGCTGTTATTTCGGGAGGAAAGCAATGAAGTGTAAAACATGTGGCCAAAAAGCGGTTGTTAATATGCGCCAGCACAAATTGGCGCTTTGCAAAGAACATTATCTCGAGTGGATACCTGAGCAAACTGCCCGTTTTATAAAAAAATACTGGATGTTTGGTCCGGATGAAAAGATCCTGGTGGCAGTCTCAGGTGGGAAAGATTCTCTCTCCTTGTGGGACATCCTTCAGCGGCTGGGGTATAAGGTTGATGGTCTCTACATTGGCCTTGGCATCGATGAAGGCATTGGGTATTCGGATGAGTCACACCGGCTAGCTGAAAAATTTGCAGTCGAACATGGACTGAAGCTGCATGTTGTGGATATTGAAAAAGAATATGGTCAGAGCATACCCGTGCTTGCCAATATCACCAGTCGGGGGTACGGCCGCCCTTGTTCTGTTTGCGGGCTTGCCAAACGGCATGAGATGAACCGGATTGCCCATGATCTCGGCTACGATGTTCTGGCGACCGGGCATAACCTGGATGATGAAGCTGCTGTGCTCTTTGGTAACACCATCACCTGGTCAAAAGAATATCTTTTGCGGCAAAAGCCGGTTTTACCAGAACACGACGGTTTGGCACGTAAGGTAAAGCCACTCTGTCGTTTTTACGAAAAAGAAATGACAGCCTATGCCATGCTGCGCGGAATTGAATATATTTACGAAGAATGTCCATTTTCAGTTGGGTCAACCTCGATTTATTATAAGGAATTATTGAACCAGTTGGAAAATGTACGCCCTGGTGCCAAATTGTCCTTTTACTTGAATTATTTGGATGCGCGTGAGACCGGCTTTTTTACCGGTGACGTTGAGAAGGTCACGCCTCCTTTGTTCAACTGCCCAACCTGTGGACAGCCGACCATGTATGAAGGTAAGTGTTCGTTTTGCCGCCTGATGGAAAAAGCAGCGGGTGTAGACCTGAACGCGACTAACGCGGGCTAGCCCAAAGAATCAGACACAATGCAAACTATACAGACCAAACCTGACCGCCAATTTCGTTATTTTGATCTCATCATGGCAGTTTTTGTGACTGTCCTGGTGGTGAGTAATGTGGCATCCTCTGCCAAAATAGTGGATTTGAAGATAAGTTTTTGGGGAATTCCGCTGGCTTTCGATGGGGGTACTGTTCTTTTTCCGGTTAGTTATATCTTTGGCGATATCCTGACCGAAGTATATGGCTATAAACGCTCACGCCGGGTGATCTGGACGGGTTTTTTCTGTCTGGGTTTGGCTTCACTTTTTTTCTGGTTTATAAACTTGCTGCCAGGTGAAGCAACCTGGCAGCAATATGCTGGCGATGCGGCTTATCTGGCCATCCTGGGTGGAATGTCGACGGGTGGAATTGTTCTGGGTTCGTTGGCGGGTTACTGGAGTGGTGAATTCTCGAATTCGTTCATTTTGGCCAAAATGAAAATCCTGACCAACGGAAAATATCTGTGGATGCGAACAATTGGCAGTACCTTGGTGGGGGAGCTGGTGGATTCGCTGGTTTTTGTGGGGCTGGCCTCCCTTTTTGGCGTTTTTCCCTGGAGCCTATACCTCACGCTCGTGCTGACGAATTATCTTTTCAAGACTGTCATTGAGGTACTGATGACTCCGTTTACTTACATACTGGTCAATTTCTTCAAAAAGACCGAAGGCGAAGACTACTACGATCGCGGGACAAATTTCAATCCTTTCCACCGGTAAACAAAAATAACCTTACCCTTTACTGGGGTAAAGCAGGATAGGGTTTGCTCACTAACGGTACTTGTATCTGGTTTGCCCAGCATGTGGTTGTTGATGTGCTATTCTGCGCATAAACAACCACCAAAAAACTTCATTGACCGTTTTTATGATCGCATTATTCGCTACCAAACTCGGCGTTATTTTAACAAGCGCCGGTTCATTTCGACAACATCCGCCTGAACTTGCAGCAAGTGATCACGTAGTATTTGGACATCGTTGCCATATTTTAGGCGCCGTGCCAGGAATGCGAATTCGTCACTGCCGTAGACGGGTACGGTAACATCCTTCGAATTTCCCCTGACCACGCGCATTGAATCAATCAACCATCGTAGGAAAGTATGGGCCTTATGCAGTTTGGTATAGTCTTCATCTGAAAGAATTCCGCGGGTATTCAGGGCAGCCATGGCTTTGCGGATATTGGTCAAGCGTAAGGCTGTATCTGCCGCACCGTGTGTAATTTGTAGACCCTGGATGAAATACTCGATATCCACCAAACCACCCGGGCTATATTTTGCGTTGAATTTTCCGGCGCTGACCAGATGACGCACCTGCCGTTCGCGCATGGCGCGCATGGAGGTTACATCGAATGCCGCACCGTTATAAGTGTATTCATCCCGTAAGTTGGCCAATGCATCGCCAAGTTCCGCATCACCGGCGATAGGCCGGAGTTTGACGAGCGCCTGGCGTTCGTAGGCCCAGGCAGGTCCTTGTGGTGCATAATAGTGCTTGAACGAATCTAATGAAACAGCCATGCTTCCGGCTTTTCCATACGGGCGCAGCTGTAAATCCACTTGAAAAATGCCCTCCTGCCGGGCGCGGATGGCGTTTAGAAAATTTTGGACTACTTTCTCGTAATAGATGGAAGCTTCCAGTACATCCGGACCTTCAGTACGACCCTCGCCGGCATATACGAACATCAATTCAATATCAGACGCAAAGCCCAATTCGCGACCGCCGCATTTGCCCAACGCCACAACCGCCATCTGTGAGATAGGGCCATCGGGCAGGCGCGGTGACCCATGGATAGAGCGCAAATCTTCGCAGGTTAGGTGGAAGGCGGCGTTTACCACCACTTCGGTCAGGTCAGTCAGCTCCTCCGAAAAGTCCCAAAATTCTTGAGTGAGCCCAAGGATGTGGCGCATATCGATCCGGAACATTTCCCGATCTTTAAATGCATTCAAAGTGATACGCCAGGGCGCATCCTCGCGCGGCGATTCTGGCCCGACGTGTACAAGAGCTAATGCAAATGCCAGCTCGGCTTGTAGATCAGCACGACTTTTTGCTGTAGCCAGTTCACCGGTGGCACTGATCACGGGAAATAAATTAGCATACTGCATGCGCATGAAATCATCCCACAGAAAATCACTGACACCCAGCAGGCGCGCCAGATTATCCATTACTTGTGGGTTTTCCAGAGATGTCAATTCCTGAGTCCAATTGGGGCGCTCAAACAGCTGAGCCAAAAATTCGCGAAAGTGCAGCAGGGCTGTTGCCGGGTTGGGGGAGCGCGGCAGCAGGTGCGTAAAGTGTTTGATCAACACGGCTGCTGTGCGTAGTTCTCGCAATTTTTCAGGATCGCTGATCTTCTTTCCGGCCTCGTCGGTCACATACAACAGATCATCCACACGCCTGCCGCTTGTTTGGACAACCATGCGAGCTATATAGGTATGTGTTAGCGATAAGGCATTGGTGAATTCGTATAAAAATCCAACCGTATCCATGGTTTGGATATGCAGTACGGTGTAACGTTCCGATAAATTATTATCGATGGTAATTTCGATAGGGTAAAGTGGCCTCACTGCGCTGTCCATTTCGGCAAAGACAGCCCCCACTCGCCTGGCAAGTTCGCTGCGCGCTTCACGACGCTGCCCGATGTGCAGCATTTTGATCATGCTCTGAAGATCTTCAGAGTATTTTTCCCAGTCTGGTTCAGCGCCAACCGCCTGTACGCTAAACACATCCACAATTTTATGGCGGGACAGGCTGGCTGGTAAAGTCTGGATTTTGGACGGCACCAACCATTTTCCCGCACGTGGGTGCTGTTTTTTTGGGATTTCAGGCGACGCTACGGATGGGCTTTCAAGCGATTCGTAAGTGAATATTTCGCCAGATTGAATATCCAGCCCATAAACGAACATCAACCCACAGATCAGTGAAAGCTCGCCCAGGTAATCATAAGCGACCACACTGACCTGCCAGCGTCCGCCACCGCTTGAGACGGCTTCGACGTGCACCAGCTGCTGCTCATTCAGGTCTTCTGCCAGGCTGGCATGCTGGCTGATTTCTTCAGGCGAGAAGGCCGAAGCATAAGAAGAATCCATGCGAGCCAGGTGCTTGCGGATAAAGTCGCGATTTGAAGGTGGAGCTTCAGGTTCGGGGATTGGCAGAACCTGGATGCCTCCGACGTACTTGGAATAAACCGAACGAATGGCAAGACTGTGCTGTTGATACCGTTCCAGAAAAGCTTCGCGGGTTGGGAATCCCAGCCGGCGAGCCAACAAGTAAATTGCAGCCGGGTCGGATGGCAGGCTGTAGGTCTGGCGGTAGTGCATCATTTGTAAAAAGTGTTCCACCGTCCTTTGGAAAATGTATCCATCCGTCAAAACCCGTGCTTCCAGGGTAGTGATAAGCTGGAATTTAAGCAAGCGCCTGAGAGTTTGCAATGTGGACTTTTTGCGCAGCTTGATGTTCGCACCACCATGAGCGAGTTGTAAATACTGCACCACAAACTCCACATCCCGAATAGAGCCTTCTCCAAGCTTGACCTCGCCCCAATCCCGGCCTTTGGAGCGCAGGATTTCCTCTGTGCGTTGTTTCATCGCATGTACACTTAGTCGCAGAGTTTCCGGGTTCTCGCCATAGATGAATGGTTCGATCTGCTTGATAAATTCATCTCCCAGGGCAATATCGCCTGCAATTGGGCGGGCTTTGAGTAAGGCTTGCTTTTCCCATAGATTGGCATGTTTATGTAAGTAATTGAGATAGCTCGGGATGCTGCTGACCAGTGCGCCATCGCGTCCCCACGGCCGCAAGCGCATGTCCACCCGATAAAGAAAGCCTTCTGCGCCCATATTGGCGAGAGCCTCGATCAGTATCTGGCCCAGGCGTAAATAATTTTTGCCATTTTCGGCACACAGGAAAAGCAGGTCGATATCTGAGCTGTAATTTAGTTCTCCGCCCCCAAGTTTGCCCATACCTAAGATTACAAATCCTTCGGGATCAAGGCCACTTTGCGTGCTTGCGTATTCCAGGCAAGTGCGCGCCAGTCCATCGGCCAGATAGGAAAGCTGCCCTGTAACGGCTGGTAGGTCATATAGGCTGAGCAGGTCACTTGCCCCAATGCGAAGCAGCTCTCCTTTCTGGTAACGCCGCAAGGCATTGAGTTGTTCTGCGGGTGCCAGGGTTTTGATTGCATCGGAAGCTTCATGTTGGAACTCATCTGCGCTTTTTTGGCGCGCCAGGCGCTTTCGGTCGGTTAACATCTCTAACCGGCGCGGTTCTCGCAGCAGGATCTCTGTTAAAAACTGACTGCCTGCGAATATGGTGACCAGTATTTCAAGGGTTCGCGGGTTTTTTCCAAGTTCTTGAAAGACTTCATTGACATGCTCATCGCTTGAAAACCGCTCTAGATTGATCAGAGCCTGGTCCGGATCGGCACAGGCCGAAAGGGTCATTAGCAAATACGGCAGCCAGGTTTTTAACAAGGTCCGAACCATTTCGCCTTGCGCTGCAATGTGCTGTAAATGGCGCAATGCGGCTTTCCAATCGCGAAAGCCGAGCGAACTTAGCAGTACCTGTGTCGAAGACTCAGAAAGCTGGCCATCAAGTAGACTATCAGCGGGGAAGGATGCGTCCATGCCAAAGATTATAAAACGTATGGAGTTTGTTTGGGGTAGCGAATTTCGCGATTCAAGCTTGCCGCCCGTCGCTTGACCTTGCGCTTTAGCCCAATTCTTTTGATGTCATTTGTGGAATTGGTTTTTTTGCCAGGCTTACGATCGCAACCGAGCCGACAATGATCAGGGATGCGATCAAAAGACGCGGAGACAGCTTCTCATGGGCGAATAAACTCCCCAGCAAAACAGCCACCACCGGGTTGACATACGCATACGTCGAAACAAGCGAGACCGGGGCATTGCGCAGCAGCCATGCGTAAGATGTAAAGCCGACCAGCGATCCGACCGTGATCAAATATAGCGCTCCGAGCAAGGAGCGGGTCGAAATAGCCGCGATCTGGAAATGAGCCATTTCGCCTCGCATGGCGCTGACGATGATCAATCCCAAGCTGCCCATCAACATCTCCATGCCGGTGAACAGCAGTGTCGATTTCGGCAGATCGGCGCTCCGGTTATAGATGGAGCCCAGCGACCATAAGAATGCAGCTAAAAGGCAAATCCCGCCGCTCAGCAGGCTGAATTCGCGCACGCCACCAAATTCTGCCGGGCCAATCAAGAGCGCTACACCGCTGAAACCGATCAGCAACCCAAGCACCTGTCCGGGAGTGGGTTTTACACCACCAGGGCGTAAGGCTTCCACAAGTACCATGAACATTGGGATGGTAGCCACCAACAGTGCGACGACCCCACTTGGAATGCTGATCTCAGAAAGCGAGATCAAACCATTTCCACCTAACAGCAGCAGACTGCCAACCACGAATGCGGATTTCCATTGTTTGAGGCTGGGAGCAGGGTCACCTGCCCAGCGCCGCCAGATGAATAAGAAAGTTCCGGCGATTAGAAAGCGTACTCCCGCCTGGAGAAAGGGAGGAATAGTTTCGACTGCGAAGCGAATCCCTAAGTAGGTGGAACCCCAGACGAAGTAAACTGCCAGCAATGCGGCCCAGATTTTTGTTTTCAAATTGATCCTTTCAGGCTTATACCTGTTAGCCTGAGTTGGCAGGCATGATGCTCGTGGCTGTTTCCCAGCCAATCAAGGCTTTTTTGCGGATTGCTCCCCAGCGGTAATTACCAAATTCGCCTATTTTGCGAATTACCCGATGGCATGGAATGATATACGCAATTGGGTTGTGCCCAACCGCAGTCCCAACTGCGCGAAGAGCGCCGGGTTGGCCGATTTGCTCAGCGATTTTCTCGTAAGTCGTCAGGCTGCCCTTGGGAATCCTGAGCAGGGCTTCCCATACTTTTAGTTGAAAGTTTGTGCCGGTCAGGAACAAAGAGATCGGAGTAGGATTGTTTCCAAGAGAGAAGATGGGTGCAATGAATGCGCCTGTAGCCGGGTTGTCTTCCAAAATCTCTGCCTGGCTCCAATTCGTTTTCAAATTCAATAGAGCAGTTTCATGGTTGGTTTGTACGAAAGAAAGATGGCAAATTCCTCTTTCGGTGATCCCGATCAATGCTTCGCCAAAAGGGGTTGGGTGGAAACCGTAGCGCACCAACAGACCTGCGCCGAATGTTTTGTACTCACCGGGAGTAACGGCTTCCGTGTTGATGAAGAGATCGTGCAGGCGACTAGGGCTGGATAATCCGACCGAATATGTGGCATCCAGCACAGATGAGCGCTTGAGCAGCTCCTTGGCGTTTTCTTTGGTGATGAACTGCAGAAATCGTTTGGGGCTGATACCTGCCCAACGGGTAAATATACGCTGAAAGTGATATTCACTCAAGCCGATGCTTTCGGCAATTTCTTTAAGCTCGGGTTGGCGTAGATAATTATCATCCAAATAATAAATGGCTTTTTCGATGCGCTGGTAGTCATCGCTGAGTTGCTGGTAATTCACTGATTGGCTGGACATGGCTGTTTTCCTTTCGTATCACCATTTTAGAGTGCCTTTGCCTTGTGAGCCACCCGTTTCTTGCGCGAAAAAATGCTCAAGTTAATTCCTCGATCATATCATGCACAAG
>CAINXK010000049.1 GCA_903854805.1 uncultured Anaerolineae bacterium | reverse complement strand
TCAAACACTTGAGTGGTCGCTGCCGTATAGACAACTATCCATTCTGGATGACCTGGGATTTTTTTTCAATAAAGGGAGGAAATTTATGGAGAGAAAAGCTTTTGGCATGTTAGTGGCTACCCTTCGCAAAGAGATCCGTAACGAATTTGATGAGACACTCACGCAGTACGACCTGGCGGAGCTGGCGCGGATTCCTTTGATCAGCCTGCAAAAAATTGAACAGGGGCGCGGTGTCAACCTGTCGCCTGAGACGATCTTGAGCCTGGCAGAAGCGCTGAAGCTGCCGACGCGGGCCAGGCAGGTATTTTTCCTGGCTTCGCTGGGGCTGCCTGATAAAGTGTTCATGAAACAGCCGCTGGCCGCGCAGGCGCTGCTGGATGAACTTGTGCAAATACTGTCGCAGATGCAGACGCCTGCTTTTATCGCGGATGCATTTGGGGATGTGATTGTGAGCACACCGGCGTTGTTGGAGGTGTACGATCTTAAGTTGGATGAGATCGGCGGGGCTGATCTGATTTCGCAATTTAATCTTTACCGTTTTTTGTTTGCCCCCGATTTTGCAAAACAACGCGCCATGCTGGGCGAGAGTCTGAACGATTTTTCGCACCGGATGGTTTTAATTTTCAAGATGGTGTCATTGAAGCATCGCAATCATTGGTGTTTTGTGCGCTTGCTGCCTGAATTGAATCGTTTTCCGCTTTTTCGGGAACACTGGCAGTCGCCTTTTTATCATGATGACGATATCCTTAATACGCTGATCCCGCTTTCTCTGAATCACCCGCGCTTTGGGAAGTTGAAATTTTTATCGAGCCCACAGGTGACGGTGTCTGGTTATGGTGATCTGTATCTGTATAACTATTTGCCGATGGATGCGCATACTGCTGAGGCTTGCGTGCAGATTATGAAATTGCATAATGCAACGCCTTTTCAGAATTCGGCTTGGCCGAAGCCGGATGCGCCGGAGTTGGTGAGTTAGCTTGAAGAGCTGCTGAGCGTGAGAGGGGTGTTGGGCGGCTTAGGAGCCAACGGCCAGTAGTTTCTGCCAGGTTTGGGCGCCGTTGGTGGTGTGCCAGAGAGTGGTGCTGCCGGTTTCGCCCGTGATGGCCCAGCCGGTGCTGGCGTCGATAAAGCTGGTTTGTGAGACGTAGTCTGTGGCGGGGGCAGATTGGTCAAAGTTGAGGCTGCTGGGGAGTTCGTGCCAGGTTTGGGCGCCGTCATGGGTGGCGCACAGGTTTTGGCCGCAGCGTACAAAGACATCTTGCATGGATAAAATCTGAATGGCGTTCGCTTGCGGTTGCTGGCTTTCCAGGCCGGCGGGGGCTGCTTGCCAGTTGAGGCCGCCATCCTGGGTGGTGTAGAGCAGCAGGACGCTGAAGGCCAATGAACCATCGGGGTTGTATTTGATCAGGTTGACCGGCAGTAAGCCTGACAGCCCGAAGAAGCTGGGCGTGAGCGGCATGACCGAGCCAGCGGCATATTTATCGGGCAGGGGCATTTGCAGGTCTTTCCAATGTTGTCCAAGGTCGGTGCTGATGGAAATGCGCAGCAGGCCGGTGGGGTCACTGGCCATGTCGCCATAGGTGATGATGGTGCGGTCGGGGTGGTAGTAGAGGTTATCGGCGCAGATGTTGCAAAGGTGCAGGGTGCCGGCTGGCAGGTCGGGTTGAGGCGTGGGCGGGGTGATGATGATGGGTTGCCAGGTGGCGCCGCCATCGGAGGTCTGGTAGTAATTGATGTAGGCATTGCCAGCGCCCATACTGGCGGTTTCGGCCACGCCAAGGTTGGGACTGCTGAATTCGAACCAGGTGTTTTGTGGAATTTCGGTGGACGGTAGGGTTTGCCAGTTCTGACCGCCATCGCTGGTGCGCAGCAATCCGCCGGTGCTGGTGTTGGTGTTGTAAAAAGAGAGCCAGGCGGTCTGGGGGTTCAGGAAGAAGCTGCCATAGTAGTCGTAATTGCCAGGCGGTGAGACGTCCTTCCAGCTTTGGCCGCCATCAGAGGTGCGCAGCAGCTGCCTGGTGTTTGTGGCTGTGGGAGCCCAGCCCCAGCCGGCGCTGGCTGTCAGCATGTGGATCTGGTCGAGGTGAATGGCGGGGGCCGGGGTGGGTATCGATGTGGGTCTTGCTGTGGGTGGGGGCGCAGTGTTGGCGGCGATGCGGGCGGGCGGGGCGCTGCTGGGGGTGATGGTGAGGCTGGCGGGCAGGTTGCAGGCGCCCAGCAGGCCAGCCAGGAGGCTGAGAATTACAATCAAAACAACAGGCTTTGGCATGCTTTCCTCTGGATGAGTCGCTTACAGGTCTCAGTTCTGGCGGTGTGGGCTGTGGGCGTGCCGGAATATTGCGGGTGCTGGTTTTGGAATGTGTGTCAGCTTGAGTGATCCTGCTGCGGGCCGGCCATGGTCGGATCTGGGATGCGGCGTCTTTATTTTAACGTCAAATAATGGATTTAGCGCAATACCGCATAAGTTGCTTTTTTATATTTTTATCACCAACGTGGTTTCCAAGCTTTTAGCGCTAAGCCCGCAGAGAACCCCAATTGGACGCGGATTTTCGCGGATGTACGCGGAAAAACCAAAAGATTTTTGCTTTTTCCGCGCTTGTCGGTGCTCGTCCGCGTCCCAAAAGAATTTGAATAAGCAAGTTAT
>CAINXK010000048.1 GCA_903854805.1 uncultured Anaerolineae bacterium | reverse complement strand
CCCAAGTAGCCCTAATTAAGTTCGGTATTAAGATTATAAAGTCACTTTTACAGGACGTCAATTCTTGCGAACAATCAAACAATCGATTAGAATTGATCTAATGTTCGTACATTAAACTAACCCAGAATCGATTGGAATTCAAAAAAATATGCCCATGCTGCCTCGCGAACGTGTCATCGCCTCGCTTAACCACCAGGAACCCGACAGGGTACCCCTGGCGCTCGGTGGTGGCCCTTACGGCCTCGTTGATGATCTCTATTTGCGCCTGCTACGTCATCTAGGGCTCGGACAACCCGTATTACCCTTCCGCAGTGGTCACAACATCTCATACATGGATGATCGCCTGCTTGAACGACTTGGCACTGATACACGCTACTGCTGGCCCGGGCTGCTTCCCAACAGTCCGGTCAATCCTGGTCCGGATGAAAACACTTTTTACGATTCCTATGGCCAGGTCTGGAAGCGCGCCGTGCCCTACTTCTACACCGGCTCAGGCCTGCTTGAAAACGCATCTGAAGAGGCGGATATCGAACATCTGGTGCGCTGGCCTGATCTTACCGATCCACGTTGGACGGCTGGCTTGGCCAACCGCGCCCGCAGCCTGCGGGAAGACACCAGCTATTTCGTAATCATGCGCATGGTCGCATCGCACGGCCCCTTCCAGACCGCCTGTGATCTGCGTGGTACTGAAAACTTTCTCTCCGATCTGGCCCTGCGTCCCGATTTTGCCCGCAGCCTGCTCGATCAAATCACCACATCGATTGAAGGCCTGCTACGTCTCTCCATGCAGGCTGCTGGACAATGGTTCGACATGGTCGAGTTGCCAGGTGATGATTACGCCGGCAACAAAAACCTGCTTATTTCGCCGGCTATGTTCCGCAGTTTTATCAAACCCTGCCTGGCGCGCCTGGTCAATGTCATCAAACATGCCAACCCTCAAACCAAAGTCATGCTGCATAGCGATGGAGCCATCACCAGCCTCATCCCAGAAATCATCTCCATCGGTGTGGATGTCATCCATCCGCTCGAGCCCTTGCCTGCCACCGATATTCCGGCTGTCAAGGCTCGCTTCGGCGGGCAGGTCAGCTTCCTCGGCAGCATCGATATCTCGCATGCCATGCAAGGTAGCTACCAGGATGTCATCCAGGATCTCAAACGCTGCCTGGCCCAGCTTGCCCCGGGCGGTGGGTACATATTGGCGCCCTCCAACCATCTCCAGGCCGATGTCCCGCCCGAAAACGTTCTTGCTCTTTATGAATCGGCCCAAAAATTGGGGAAATACCCGCTTGGACTGGAAATATGAGTCCTGATATCCCTACCAACCTGCTCTTCTCTCCGGTTGATGTCCACAGCCCGGTACCGCTTTACCACCAGATTTACCTCGACCTGCGCCAGATGATTCAACGCAGTATCATCCCAACCGGTGGTATGTTACCTCCGGAAATGGAAATCTGCCGCGCCTATGGGGTTGGCCGCCAGACCGTTCGTCAGGCCATTGCCCGCCTGGTCGACGAGGATATCGTTGAGCGCTTTGCCGGACGTGGAACCTTCGTACGCGAACAGCGTCATCACGTCCATTTTTTTCTGGACCGCTCCTTCAGCCAGCAAATGCGCGAATTGGGCCGCGAACCTCACTCACACGTCCTCAGTCTGCAGACCACAAACCTGGAGACCGAAAATCTCCCGGATCTGATAGCCTGGCATGGCAAACCCTGCCTGATCATTGAACGCCTGCGCTTGGGGGATGCTGACCCGGTCTGCCATCAGATCAGCACTGTGCTGACCGAAAGTTGTCCGGGGCTTGAACAGCATGATTTTTCCACCCACTCACTATACGAGATACTGGCCACACGTTATCAGATTGCTATTACCCGCATTGACCACGTTGTGCGGGCTATTGCTGCCGATGAATACCGCGCCGATCTGCTTGATGTAATCCCCGGCACTCCTCTGCTGTACGTCGGCACCACCGCCTATACTGATTCAGGCGCCGTGATTGAGCATTCTTCTGCCTACTATCGTGCTGACCGTTACGAATACAGCACCACCCATACCCTGCCTGGCTGATCCCCGACCTCTCGTCGAATCTCATCTGTTTCGCGGGTTGGTACTAAATCGATCAGGTTCCCGCGGGGCGGTTACCTTCACGAGCCACTTACTTACCAGGAGAAACCATGAATTCCGCTTTCGAATACATTCGCCAATCCCAGGCCATCCTCGAACGTATCCAGACCAGCCAGATGGGCGCGATTGAAAGTGCCGCCGAATTGTGCGCCCGTACCATTGCTGGCAGCGGCCTTGTACACATGTTTGGCACCGGCCATTCGCGCATTTTTGTGGAAGAGATGTTCCCGCGCCACGGCAGTTTTCCCGGCTTCCACCCGATCGTCGAACTCTCGCTCACTTTTCATAACGTGGTCGTTGGCGCCAACGGCCAGCGCCAGGCCATGTTTCTCGAGCATGTCGAAGGCCTCGGCCAGGTCATCCTGCGCAATTTCGTCTTCTCGCCGCCAGATTGTTTCCTGCTCTTCTCCAACGGTGGCATTAACGAAGTGGTCATCGATGTGGCCAGCGAGGCCAAGCGACTGGGCTTCCCGGTCATCGCGGTCGTCTCCCTCGATCACTGCGCCCGCTCCAGCGCCCTGCACTCAAGTGGCAAAAAACTGCCCGATTTGGCGGATATCGTGATTGATAACTGTACCCCCGGCGGTGATGCCCTTGTCACCGTCCCCGGGTTGGCAGACCCGGTTGGCCCTGGTTCCACCATCGGCGCGGCGGCCGTCACCAATGCCATCAAATGCCTGGTCGCCGAGAAGCTGACAGCCCTCAACAAGCCACCCATCGTGCTGACCAGCAGCGTTCTGATCGGCGGCCCGGCCTCCAAAAAACGTTTTGATGAATGCTACGACGATTACCGCGCCCGCATCCGTAAGGTTTACGGTGGGTGAGATGCGCCTGGATGGCAAAATCGTGGTCATTACTGGCGGCGGCAGCGGAATCGGTCGCGCTACCGCCCAACGCTTTGCAGCCGAAGGTGCGCGGGTTATCATCTTTGAGATTGACCCGGTCTCTGCCAGCCAGACTCTGTCCAACTCTCCGGGAAAATTCCCCGCCGAAAGCCAGATATTGGACCTGACCCAGGCTGCGCAGGTCGAAACCGCCTTTCAGGAAGTGGTTGAGCGCTGCGGTGGTCTGGATGTGCTGGTCAATGTCGCGGGCGGTTCCGGCCGGCGCTGGGGCGATGGCCCCACCGCTGAATGTACACTTGAAGGCTGGCATAGAACCCTCGATCTAAACCTGAATAGTCTCTTCTACTGCTGCAAATATGCCCTGCCGCCTATGCTGTCGAGGCAGAGCGGCGTAATTGTCAATGTCGCTTCTGTGCTTGGTTTGGTGGGTGGAGACCAGGATTTCTCCACCCACGCCTATGCTGCCAGCAAAGGCGCCGCTATCAGCCTCACCCGCTCAATTGCCTCCTTCTATGCCCCACAGGGTTTGCGTGCCAACGTCATCCTGCCCGGCCTGATTGCCACCCCTATGAGCAGGCGCGCTCAGGAAAATGAACATATTCGCGCCCGCCTGCCTCAGCTCCAACCTCTGACCGGCGACTTTGGCTCTGCTCTGGATGTTGCCAACGCTGCCCTTTATCTTGCATCGGCCGAATCTGCCTTTGTAACCGGCGCCGTCCTGACCGTCGACGGTGGTTGGACCGTGCGCTAACATGCCCTGCCAGTCACGAGATCACCCTACGCACTGGAGCCGCCCTGGAAGCCTTCCAGCGCTTCGCCGGCACACTCATCAACCCGGAGCAAGTCATCACCTGGGCCCAGGCTCATTCCATCCGGGTCCTACCCGGCGTCCTGACTCCCACCGAAATTATCCAGGTCATAAACCTGGCGTTCTCGATCTTAAAGTTCTTTCTATCCGAAAGCATGGGCGGCCTGAAAACCATCAAAGCCATCTCAGACCCCTTCCCCGATCTCAAGTTCGTCCCCACCGGCGGCATCCGGTTGGATAACCTGGCCGCAGAATACCTGCGCGACTACAAAATCCAGACAGTGGGCGACTTCTGGCTTTGCAAACGTGCCCTGATCAGCTCTGGCCAATATGCTGAAATTGAGCGCCTGGCCGCAGAAACCGCCCATAGCGTCAAAGAAATTCGCTCCAAGGAGACCTCATGAAAACACAACCCCTGCGCACTACCGTAATAGGCAGTTACCCATTTCCATCCTGGCTGGAGTTTGCCAGCCAGCACCTCGACCAATTTGGCTCAGCCGAAATTGCTGAATTACAAGAAGATGCCGTCATTGCGGCCATCCACGACCAGCAGGCAGCCGGGCTGGATGTCATCACAGATGGCGAACAATCCCGCTTTGATTTCAACCTGTCCTTTTATGGATTCATACAGGGTATCACCACTACGCCGCTGCCCCTGCGCGTCTTTGGGCCGCCCGCCCACGACCAGCGCGGCAAGCACGACATTATCGATCAGTTGAGTGCCCCTAAAGGGCTGGGAGTTGTCGAAGAGTTTCAACGTCTGCAGCGTCTGGCGTCCGCCGGTCCAACCCTCAAGGCCAGTGTCCCCGGGCCGTATACCCTTAGCGGCCGGCTAAACCCCAACCAACGCTATCCCGATCGCTACGCCATTACTGAAGCTCTCATCCCTATCGTGCGCGCCGAGCTGCAAGCTTTGGTAGCTGCCGGCTGCACTGAAGTGACCATTGACGAACCTTCCATGAGTTGTTATGCCTACAAGGAAGATACCCGACGCCTGGTGGATATCTTCAACCGTACGGTTGCCCCGGTTGTTGGAAAATGTCGCCTTTCCACCCATCTCTGTTTTGGAAACTTTAAAGCCCGTGCCGTCGGTCCGCGCCAGTACGCGCCTATGTTCCCCGCTTTTCTGGACTTCGATGTTGATGAAATCCACCTGGAAATGGCCAGCCGCGAATTTGCCGAACTGGAGCTGCTGGCCGAAATTTCAAAGGTCAAGGATGTAGCGGTCGGGATCATAGATGTCAAAAGCTACTACATTGAAACACCGGATGAAATCGCCAGCCGCGTGCGCCGCTGCCTGAAGTACGCTCCTGCTGAACGACTGGCCTTCGCACCTGACTGCGGCCTGAGCCAGACCGCCCGTTGGGCCTCGCGCCTCAAGTTGAAAAATATGGTGGCTGGGGCTCGCATTGTCCGGCACGAACTGGGGCTGTCAGTATGAAAGAGCCGTTGATCAAACCCGTCCTTCAAGATCAGGATTTTCTGCTGGATGTACGCTCGGCTCCGCTCGACCGACTGCAGCTCTGGTGGCTGGGCCAAAGCGGCTACCTGGTCAAATGGCAGGATGCTTGCTTGTTGATCGACCCATATCTTTCTGATTCACTCACTAAAAAATACGCCAACACTAGCAAACCGCATGTCCGCCTGACGGAAAGGGTCATCGCCCCTGAAAAACTGGATTTCATACAGGTTGTCACATCATCTCATAACCACACTGATCATCTGGATGCCGAGACCCTGCTGCCCCTGTTGGATGCCAACCCGAACCTCAAGCTGGTCATCCCGCGCGCCAACCTGGCCTTCGCATCTGAGCGCCTCCAACGCCCCCAGGCTAGCCTGACTCCCATCCAGACTGGTGGTGAAGCCCTCGACCTTGGCCCATTTCGTTTACACGCCATCCCATCTGCCCACGAGACGCTTGACACGGACGAAAATGGCGATCATAAATATGTTGGTTACATTATCGAAGTGGGTGGTAAAACTATTTACCACAGCGGCGATGCCTGTCCCTATGCTGGCCTGTTGGAACATCTGCGTAAATGGCAGATCGACCTGGCTCTTTTGCCTATCAATGGTCGCGATCCGGCTCGTGGGGTGGCTGGCAATTTCACTGCCACCGAAGCGGTTGAGTTGGGACATCAGATCCGGACCCGGCTGCTGGTACCCTGTCACTATGAGATGTTTGAATTCAACACCGTTTCTCCGGATGGCTTCGCGTACCATGCCCGCCAGGCCGGCCTGCCCCACCGCATGCTGCGCGCCGGTGAGCGCCTGACCTTGCCCTGATTTTGTTGGGTAGGTTTGTCTTGAAGTATATCTGCCAGGATTCCACCTGTCGGCGAAACATCGGTTTTGTTGACAGGTGGAATCCTGGGATGGTTAAAGCCATTTAAATCACCGACCCAACCCGCTCACACCGCATTCCGATATAAAAAAGGCCTTCGAATATTTCGTGGTTCCCCAGTTTTAAGATTTCCAACCCCCTGCCCATAAAAAAAAGCCCGCCTCCTGAGAGACGGGCCAAACTATCATACAGCCTTAAATTTACTGCCGCAAACCCTTCTGCCGGCCGTAAATCGAAATCAGGATCAAAAGCGTCCCACCCAAGACCATCTGGCGAACTGCATCCTTCATTTGCATCGTCGTCAGCAGGCTGGTGATTAGAATCAACACCAGCGCCCCCGCCATCGACCCAAAATAACTACCCTTGCCACCCGAAAGCAGCGTCCCACCCACTGCCACCGCCGCAATCGACGGGAAGAGGAAAGGCGCACCCAGGGTCAGAAAGACCACTCCGGTATTCCCCACTACCATGAAACCGGCAAACGAAGCCAGGGCACCGGCCAGTGCATAAGTCAGCAGCACCATGCCGGTCACATTCACACCCGATAACTTGGCCGTCACCCGGTTGACACCGATAGCAAAAAGGCTCTTGCCATAGGAAGAACGCTCCAACAGCAGCCAGATCAAACCTGAGAAAACTGCCCAGATAATGATGGCGCCTGGAATGCCGAACACCAATGGTCTGGCAATTACCCTGGTCATGATTGGCGCCAGCATCCCCTGCGCGTTACCATGGTTTGTGATGATGATCACCCCTGTGATTACCCCTGACATGCCGAGCGTCATCACAAAAGGCGAAATCTTCAGGAAAGTGATCCCGGCCCCGTTGATCAGCCCGATCACAGCCCCGATCAAGATCACACCCACCAACGCAGGCAGCACCCTTTCGTTTTTGCCCTGCACAAAGGTCCAGGTTAGAATGGCCGATAGTGTGACCAGCGAACCTGCTGAAAGGTCAATCCCTTCACTGCCGCTGATGATCACCAGCGTCTGTCCGGCAGCCACAATCCCCAGGAAGACTGCCAGGCGCACGATGTTGGTGGCCTGGCCCATCGCTGCGGTCATATCTGTTCCAAAACTGTTGGGCAAAAAACCGCTCAACACAAAAAGGACAATCGCCAAAAGTACAGCCGCAGCGGGAGGGGAAATGGTGATTGGTTTTTTCATGATCGGCTCCTGCGAAAGAGAGAAATTACGCCCGGAGCTGCCAGGGCTGCCACAATAATGCTGGCGTTGACAAAGGTTTGCCACCAGGTATCAATATTCGCAAAGGAAATGATATTCTTGATCAGCCCCAAGGTCACCGCACCCATCAGTGGGCCGGCAATCCCGCCCACCCCGCCGCTCATAGCCGTGCCGCCAATCACCACGGATGTGATCGCCTGCAGCGTCATCTGTTCGCCAATTTGCGGGTTGCCAGTACCCGTCAGTAGGATGATGCAGATCCCGGCCAGAGCAGCCATAAACCCGGAAATGACATACGTGCTGAAGATGACCTGGCTGACCGGTACTGCGCTCTCGTAAGCGGCCTGGGCTTTTCCACCCACTGCAAACAGGTAGCGCCCGTAACGTGTCTCGCGGATCAATACCCAGACCAACACGAGCACCGGGATGACATAAAAGGCCCAATGCAGCCCCAGCGGCGTCACCGTTCGGTAAATATTCGCCACCGAAGCCGGAATCCCGCCACCGGGTTGGGGCAAGATAAAGAGCGCCATGCCTCCAAACAGGAAGCTGGTGGCGTAGGTCGTGATGATCGGCTGCAAACGCAGATAGGCGATGAAAAAGCCGTTAAAACTGCCTGCGGCGATGCCCACAAGCAGCGCAATTCCAAACCATAACAGCGTCTTATCCGGGCTGCCATCAATTCCAACCCGCGTGGCCAGCAGGGCACTCACGATCGAGACGATCGAGCCAACCGAAATATCAATGCCGCCGGTCAGGATGACAACAGCCTCGCCCGCCACCAGCAAAACCAGCGGCAGGAAAACCCTCATGTTGTTATTGATCGTTCCGGCCTCAAACAGCGAAGCCTGGAAATACAGGTTGACCAGGATCGCCAGGATAAACAATACCAGGGCCAGCAGGTATGGGTGTCGCAGTGAAAGATGTTGAAAGCTAGGTCGTTTCATTTCATGCTCCCATCAGACGCGCCCATGCTGGCGGCCACCAGGTTAGCCTTTGTCAGGTATGGGTCCACCAGTTCACGGCGAATCTGACCCTCGTATATGACCAAAATCCGGTCACATAGGCCGATTAGTTCTTCATCATCGCTGCTGTAGAAAATGATCGAGGTGCCGCCCTTGCAAATCTGCCGCAGCAGCTTGTAGAATTCAGCCTTGGTGCCCACATCCACACCTTTGGTTGGGTCATCCAACAACAGCAGCCTGGGTTTTTTCAACAACCACTTTCCTATGATCACCTTTTGCGCGTTGCCACCCGAAAGGCTGTTAACCTGCGCTTCCAGCCCACTCATTTTCAAGTTCAGGCTGGCTGCGATCGCATCTCCATCCTGACTGGCTTTCCGCATTTTTAGCGGGAAACCATAATTTGACCAGGAAGGTAACATCAGATTTTCCAGGATTGAACGGATGGGCAGCAAGCCTTCCCTGGCACGATCACCTGGCACCAGCGCAATCCCGTTCTTGATGGCGTGGCGTGGATGCGAATAATTGATCTGCCTGCCTTCGAAGGTAAACTTGCCAGCATGCGGGATATCCCCAAAAATGGATAATAGCAAATCACGCTGGCCATGGCCTTTTAGCCCGCCAATTCCCAGTAGTTCGCCTTGCCTCACTTCCAGACTGATGCTTTTCAAAACAGCCGTCTGCAGGTTTTCAACCGCCAGCCGAACCGGTTTTGGTTCTGCGTCAGCGGCTAGCGGCTCTTTATCCGCGTAACTAAAGACCGAGTCTTTACCTACCATCAGGTTGACCAGTCCATTTTCGGTGATGTCTTTCATCATTCCTGACCCAACCGTCGCGCCGTTGCGCAGTACGGAATACCGGTCAGCAATCTGGAATATTTCTTCCATGCGATGCGAGACGAAAACAATCGCTTTGCCATCCTTTTTCCACTTCGAAACCAGCTCAAACAAGCGCTGCACTTGGCGGCTGTCCAGGCTGGCGGTCGCTTCATCCAGAATCAGGAGCTGTGGGTTAAAGCTGATGGCTTTTAATATTTCGATCAACTGCATTTCATCCGGCGGCAGCGATCCAACCGGGTAATCCGGGTTGATCGGTAGTTTATAACAACCTTCAAACAGGGCGATCAATTCCTGAGTCCGAACCTTTATTTCCTTTTTATCAACCAGACCATATGGCTTGAGAGGTTCACGTGTCAGCCAGATATTTTCGGCAACCGTCATTTGAGGAACCAGGCTGAGTTCCTGAAAAACAGTCGAAATACCCAGGTTACGGGCAGATTGAGGCGAAGGAAAAGTCACGGGTTTGCCATCAAGGAGTAGTTGTCCTCCATCGAAGACAACTACTCCATTGATAACCTTGCTTAGCGTGCTTTTGCCGCTTCCATTCGCCCCTATCAAGGCAACGACTTCACCGGGTTGAATTTCCAGGTTACCATCGGACAGAGCAAGAACGCCTCCGTACCGCTTGACAATATTTTGGGCGGAAAGCGACAGGGTCATAATTTACTTCACAAAGAACTGCTGGACATCAGCGTCGGACATAATGCCATCCAACAGGTATTGATCCGGCTTGTCTTTGCAGAAAGCCAGCCACTGCCCGAAGTTGTCCTTGGTGACAGTCACCGGGGAGGGAATGATGAAGGACTGACCATTGATGCCGCCCAACTTGGTGGCATCAACTTTCTTGCCCTGCAGCAGGTTGATCGCGATGCGTAAGCCAGTCGGGCTGACGCCTGGGGCATTGGCAACACCGATCGATTCGAAATCGGGGTTGGTCGCCTTGACCTGGTCCCACAGTTTCAGATATTGGCAGCGGCCTTCACCAACCATTACTGGCCACTTGGCGGGATTGGCAGCCATCACGGCCTGTAACGCGCCGATCGCCATGCCGTCTTGAGTCCAGACGCCATCAATTTTTCCGGGGAAGCCGGTCAGGAAGTTGGACATGACCTGCTGGCCAGTCGCTTCGTCCCACTTGCCGGTTTCCTTGGCAAGGACTTTGATGCCAGGATAAGCCGCGAATACTTCCGCCACACCGCTCATGCGGTATTCATTGGCCGGATGGCCCGGGAAGCCTTCAATTTCAACTACGTTGCCCTTGCCGCCCAACTTTTCAGCCAGCCACTTGGCAGAGGTCATCGCCCATTCTTTTTGGTTGTGCCCGACATTATATACACCCTTGACATCCAGTTCCTGGTCAATCGACAGGACTACGATGCCAGCCTTGACGGCTTCTTCGAGGGTGGCGTT
>CAINXK010000047.1 GCA_903854805.1 uncultured Anaerolineae bacterium | reverse complement strand
GGCCCGTTTGGCCTTCTCAGTGTTCTGAAAAGCAAGCTCCTGGTTGGCAATCAGCAGCTCGGCAGCCCGTTTGGCCTTCTCAGTGTTCTGAAAAGCAAGCTCCTGGATGGCAACCAGCAGCTCGGCGGCCCGTTTGGCCTTTTCTTCGTTTTGGAAGGTAAGCTCCTGGATGGCAATCAGCAGCTCGGCGGCCCGTTTGGCCTTCTCTTCGTTTTGGAAGGTAAGCTCCTGGTTAGCAATCAGCAGCTCGGCGGCCCGCTGGGCCTTCTCTTCGTTCTGCAACTCCAGTTCATTCTTGTATTTACTGACCGTTTCCAGCGCAGCCTCTCGTTCTAAGGCTGTTTCTACAAGCACAGCTTCCGCCTGTTTGCGTTCGGTGACGTCTTCCTTGATGGCCATATAAAGCAAGACGCTTCCATGCAGGTCAGCGATCGGTGAAATAGTGGCGGATTCGTAATATAAAGTGCCGTCTTTTTTACGGTTTACAAATTCTCCATGCCATTCTTTGCCTTGCGTGATTGTCTGCCATAGTTGAATGTGCGTCTCTGGCGCGGTGAGATTAGTTTTCAGGAAACGCGGGTTTTTCCCGGCGGCTTCTTCAGAACTATACCCTGTGACCTGGGTAAAGCGCGGATTAACATATTCGATATTCCCATCCAGATCTGTAATCACAATCGAAGCCGGGCTTTGTTCAACAGCCCGGGCAAGTTTTCGCAGATCCAGCTCGACGCGCTCACGCGCTTTAATTTCCTGCTCTGCGCGGCCAAGCGCATGTTGAGTGTTCAGTTGTCCCCAAAAAGATACTGCCCCAATCAGCCCAAACAGCCATGTGTAGGTAATCCAGTTTGCCAGCGGAATGATATGAACCGACTGGGGCAGCATGTCCGCGTTTTCAGCCAGGATCAATCCCAGCACTGCCAGCGAACAGATGCAGATGGAAAGCAAAGTACCGCGCCACTCAAACAATACCCCCGCCGTAATGATCACAAACAGATAACCCAATGTGGCCGGAACGCGAACCGTCCCATTGATAATTTCAACGATAACGATCGCAAGAAACACCAGGATCAACATGCCAGTGCCCGCAAGTGCAACTTTACCGTGCTGGAGCAAGTAGTACAAAAACAAAACGACACAAAACACGAAAGATACGGTCAAGCCTATTCCCGCGCGAATTGTGCCAGCAAACAAAGAACCCAGGATCAGGAATCCCAAGAACGATAGGAAAATCAATATGGTTAAATTGAGGAAACTTGCGCGGCGCGTTTTTTCTTCATCGCCCTCAAAAACGGGAGGCGCAAACCATTTTTTAATCGCTGCCATCATAGGGAATTTTCCTTATCGTTACGAATCTGAAAACGCTCAAATTATTGATGGCCGCTTAGCCCAACCCCTGTATGCCCGAAATTGGCTTCCAAGGGATAGATGCTGTGTAAAGGTCTGCCATTCCTGGCAGGTGACGTTATCCGAAGCTGCAAAGTGTGCCGCCGCGCTGTTTAATATTCGGGCATGTGCGCTGAACCGCGTCTCAATTTTCTGGGTAATTTGATTGCTGGAAAAATCAGACTCTTGCTTCGCATTGATGGTCAGCGGGACGAGCACAAACTGGCCTGACACCAACAAAAGCAGCGCTGCCAGCAAACTGCGCTGCGGGATATCGTTGGGCACTGCCAGGAAGCCTGCATTTTTATTTTCGTCTGGTTATCCGTTGTTTTCTGGAAGCTAATTACGCCAAAGGCTGAAGTTATTGCAGGTGTCCGAACTAACCGAGCTGGCGCGGATACAAAATTTTGGCTAATTGCCCGTTTCTGCTGATTAATATAATTCAGCCGAAATCGTTCTATCCTCACGATTTCGGCTGAATCCTGGATACTGTTGTGGGGAAATGATGGAAAAAAAGTTACATTCCATTGTAGCACTTTATCCGACAAAAATAGTTTATTAGGCTGTCATATCGTTCAGGTTGGGTCTCTTTTGATCCAACCTGGTATTGGAATGCAGACAATCCCAAAAAACGAGAAAAATTATGGGGTCCCGGCTCAGGTACCATCTTCCGCTCCAGGCTGTCGCCGCTTTCCCGCCCCCCCGTATTTCCATTGGTGGAAATACGGGTACAATTATCGTGAAAGATGACCTTGGTGATGTTGGGTTGGGCAGGGCCGGACGGTGCGTCCGCCCAGGTGCGTGGGTTCTTCGATATAAGGAAATTTTATGTTCAGAAAAATGAGAAGAAAAAAGCAATTACTATCCGAAGCAGAAACGATTGAGATACTGCAATCTTGCACGTCGGGAGTTTTGGCAGTAACTGGCGACAACGATTATCCTTACGCCGTTCCCTTGAGTTACGCCTATAAAGACGGAAAACTGTTTTTTCACTTTGCAAAAG
>CAINXK010000046.1 GCA_903854805.1 uncultured Anaerolineae bacterium | reverse complement strand
GGCTGCAGGTTCCAGACCCGTTTGAATTCCCAGGGGTGCTGTGAGCCGTCAAACCATTGGTGCGTGCCGGGTTTACCTTCGTAAACAAACTTATTACCCAGGGGGGTCCAGCTTTGGCCGCCATCATCCGAGCGCTGGATGACCTGCCCAAACCAGCCGTTCGATTGCGAGGCATACAACCGGTTGGGGTCAGCCGGCGAGCCGTTGATGTGGTAAACCTCCCAGCCCGCGAAGTGCGGGCCGCTGACCTGCCAGTCTTTTCGTTGGGCATTCGAGCTCAGAATAAATGCGCCTTTGCGCGTACCTACCAATAATCGTATACCGCTCATTTCTGAATCCTCATGGCTAATTAGCGTGTCTGATGCAAACAGACTTCATTTAAATGTGATTGGATAAAAGACTCTCTGGCGCAGCTTATTGATCAGCATAGGCGCGCTGCAAAAGCGCCACATCAAGCTTCTTCATCAGGAGCATGGCCTTGATCACGCGCTGGGCCTTGGCCGGGTCCGGATCACCTGCCAGCACGCCCAGCGCGCGTGGAACGATCTGCCAGGACAGGCCAAATTTATCCTTCAGCCAGCCGCATTGACCTTCCTCGCCGCCTGCGCTTAGATTGTTCCAGAAATAATCCACTTCTTCCTGGGTTTCACAATCTACCACGAAGGAAACGGCCTCGTTGAATTTGAAATAGGGGCCGCCGTTTAGGGCCGTAAATTCCTGGCCATCCAATTGAAAACTGGCGGTCATGATTGTGCCAGCCGGCAGAGGGCTGGACTCGCCATAGCGTGAGATATTTGTAATCTTTGAGTCTTTGAAGAGCGAGATATAAAAATTAATTGCTTCTTCAGCGTTGTCGTTGAACCACAAAAATGGGGTGATTTTTGGCATGTTTATATTCCTTTTCAATCCTTGCAGATCAGCCAGCTCGAGCAGCTGGCTGATCTGCACAGATGGGTTGGTCTTAGCGCCAGGCGCCTAAAAGCGCGCCGAAAAGTACAAAATTAACCAGGTGATTGCCAACTTCAATGGCCCAAATTTTTAGAGCATGTCCGGCGAATAACTTATTAACCAGGTACGTGGGGGCGATAAAGCCCAGCCAAAGCATAAAACCCGTGGCAGCGCCCGATAAAAGCGTGGGACCGCCTGGCATCTGTCCGCCCAGGGAGTTGACCATGAACGCCATCGCGACTGCCTGCACAAAAGAAGCGAACAAAGTCAGGCCCCAGGTGAGAGCCATGTTGCTGCTGCCGGGGGTATCTTTTTCGGTTTTGCCAATCCCTTTCCACCAGATCGGGAAAAAAGTTTTGGGGTTATACCAGATCGAACCGCTGATCATGCTGATCAGCACACACGCCAGCACCGCCAGCCAATTAATTCCATTAAAATTCATTGTATAAGCCTCCAGTTATGTAAATCGGATAAATATTCTCTTGTTGGTCTATTATAACAGAATGTTTGTTCTTTTTTATAAGTTTATTTGCAGTGGAGCATAACTTGCTTATTCAAATTCTTTTGGGACGCGGACGAGCGCCGACAAGCGCGGAAAAAGCAAAAATCTTTTGGTTTTTCCGCGTACATCCGCGAAAATCCGCGTCCAATTGGGGTTCCCTGCGGGCTTAGCG
>CAINXK010000045.1 GCA_903854805.1 uncultured Anaerolineae bacterium | reverse complement strand
CCGCCCACGATCAGGTTTTGTGAAATAGCCCAACTTCGGTCACCGACGTTGAAGAAAACCAACAGATGTTTAAAGAGTGCCGAAGTGGTTTGGCTGTCTGATGCGCCGGCTGCGCGGTAGGGCTCAAAAATGCGGTCAGCATTCCCGACAGAAAAGGCAAACGGGTTGGGTGCTTGTTCCAAACACATGACCTGCCAGATCAAAATAAAAGATTGGATGGCTTCATACAGGTTATCAGCTGCCCGGAATGGAACCTTGCCCAGGGTGTCTTCCATCAATTTTAGCAAATCCCTGCGCTCAGGGTTGGTTTCATTTTGGAGCAACTGTCTGGCACATTCTGCATAGCGACCTGCCAGTATGGCTACTCCATCCAGCGTTATCTTGATCGCTTCAAAATAGGTTTTTTGGGATGGATCTGTGGCAATAAGGTTGTTTTGATCAATTGCTTGCAGGAGCCCTTCAATGCCCATCGAAAGAACCGGTTTAATGTCTGGGATGAGATGTCCGGTCACCTGTTCAATAAAATAAACGGCCTCGGATGTGTCATTCTCCGCCTTTTTATAGGCATCTTTTAGATTCTTCACAAAGGGCGTTTCCAGGGTATAAGCACGGAGCGCTTGAATCCGTGCTTCGCTAAATATTTCATTGGGTTGGATGTCATTAAATACAGCCGCAGGATCACAATATCCGTTGAAAGAGTCGACCCTAAAAGCAGGGTTGATCAACGCATAAGACCTCGCAAAGGCATCATTTTGTGTACCTGCAAAAATTGCATGCTCGCTGATCTCAAGCGGAATTTGTTTAAGGATTTCTCGCAGGGTTTCGGCTGCTTTCAAAGGAGACGGAAGCTCGCGATACTTTTCGTCGCATCCACGCGCAATTTCTTTCGCAATAAACCAGCCATCCAGGCGGTTCCGCTTCCGTTCTTCTTCAAAGAGTTTGCGGGCCATTTGATTCAATGCTTCTGTGGCATAAATTTTTTCAATGGACATCCAATATCTCCTTATGTATGGGCCAACTTGAAATTGCTATCCATGAATATTTTTTCATATAAAGCGATTATTTCTGGATTAACATAACCATCTTGCATGACGTAAGACATGCCACACTGCAGCCATTTTGTCCGACCGTATTCATGGAAAGGTAAAAACTCAAAAGTTGCATTTGAAATATTATGCTGTTTGAAAAAACCAACATAATTCCAGATATCGGTCACTGAATCATTAAAACTCTTAATAACTGGGACGCGTATCAGAACCCTGTTGTGCAAGGCAGCTGCTTTTAGGATATTTTCTTTGACTATCGCATTATTTACACCGGTCACACTGGCGCAAAGAGCATCGTCGTAATGTTTGAAATCCATGATGAGTAAATCAATAAATGGAAAAAGAGTTTCAAGCCTGGGGTGACTGGCATTGGTCTCAATGGCTGTGTGGATACCCAGATTTTTTAATTCACTCAATAATAGTTTGACGGCTTCAAATTGGAGGGTTGGTTCTCCACCGCTTAAAGTTACACCGCCTCCATCATAAAAAAGAGCAGAGCTTCGTTTAACTTCTTCAATAATGGCATCGATTTCGTATTCTTGATAAGAAAGCCGGATTCCCCTGGTTCTGTGGCGGGTAATGCATTCCCTGGTGTTGCAAGCATCACACAGCAATCGATTAATTTGTTTTGAGTCGATGGCACCATATGGACAAATTGAGTCAATTAAAAATTCGTTGGATACCCAGAGAGCCCCTTTGATGGCAATCCCTTCAGGATTGGCGCACCAAGGGCAATGCAAATTACACCCTTGCAGATGGTAGACCAGACGGTTGCCGGTACCGTCTTGAGAATAATTAAAGCCTTTTTGGAAAATCTTAATTTGCATACATCATTTCTCAAATCATATTTGATAATTGGTATTATCAGATGATACCAATTATCTGTCAATATTCCGGCTTTCGTAATACCACTGGGAACCTTATTTAAGAACCGGGACAAGACCAGTTCTCCGGGCAAAAGGATAAAAAAAGGGCTGCTGGAGAACCAGCAGCCCACTTCATAACCGATCAAATTACTTGTACAGCACAGCCTGGATGGCCGGGTCGTCGATGTTGGTCTTGTCGTACCATTTGAAGCCAGTGTCGATGTTCTTGGGCAGGGTTTCGCCGTTGACAGCCTTCACGGCAGCTTCAACGCATTTGTAACCAATACCGATCGGGTCCTGGGTGATCGCGCCGGCTTCGGCGCCACTGCGGACAGCGTCCATCTGCTGTTGGCCGGAGTCGTAGCCGATGACTACAATCTTGCCGATCATGTTCATTTCTTTGACGCCGTTCAGCACGCCGATGATCGAGCCTTCGTTCGCGCCGAAGAAGCCCTTCAGGTTGGGGTGGGCCTGGATGATGGTCTTGGCCAGGTCGGTGGATTTGAGTTGGTCGCCGCCACCATACTGGGTTTCGACGATCTTGATCTTGGGGTACTTATTGGTCATCTGATCAGTGAAGCCTTTGACGCGATCGATGCCGGTGCGGCTGGTCTGGTCGTGAGCGATAACGGCAACTTCGCCTTCGCCACCGACAAGTTCGGCCATTTTGTCAGCAGCCATAGCGGCGGCGGCTATATTGTCAGTGGAAGCGGTTGTGACCGGGATGTCACTGTCGACGCCGGAGTCAAAGCCGATCACGGGGATCTTGGCAGCCTTGGCCTTCTCAAGCAGCGGAATGAAAGCCTTGGAGTCTACTGCGGCCAGGCAGATGGCGGCTGGTTTCTTGTCGAGGGCGGTCTGGAACATTTCAACTTGTTTGTCAACTTGATTTTCGCCTTCAGGGCCTTCAAAGGAGATGTCAACATTCAAATCTTTTGCAGCCTTCTCGGAACCAATCTTGACGGCTTGCCAGAACTGGTGCTGGAAACCCTTGGAAATAACAGGGATATACAGTTTGGTGGCGGCAGCGGGAGCGGCCGGGGCGGCGGGGGCGGCAGCGGGAGCGCAAGCAGCGACCAGCATGGAGATGACCACGAGGGTCACGAATAAAGAAAACAGTTTTTGAGCCTTCATTTCTATTTCTCCTCTTAGAGTGTTAGGGTTGAAAAATTGAACAGACTTCTTTTCGAGCATAGATTTCTTTTTATTTTCTCTGCTCCTTTCATCTTTGAAATTTGCCGTTATTTTTGGCGACGGCGCAGGATATCTGCATATACGGCGGCAATCACGATCCCGCCGGTAACCACCATTTGCCATTCTTGCGGCACTGAGAGAATGCGTAAACCATTGGTTAAAACGCTCATGATGAATGCGCCAATAATGGTTCCGACGATGGTACCTTCTCCACCGCTCAAAGAAGTGCCGCCGATCACTGCTGCAGCGATTGCATCCAACTCATACCCAGCACCTAGCGCGGGTTGGGCTGAATTCAAGCGCGAGGCCATCAATACGCCTGCCAACCCGGCGAACAAACCGCACAGGCTATAGATCGCAATTTTCCAACGATCCACGTTGACACCAGAAAGCCGTGTAGCTTCTTCATTAGAGCCAATCGCGCAATCATAGCGTCCCAAGATTGTTTTCGTCAGAACCAGGCTGGCTATAATTGCAGCCGCGAACAGGATTAAGACTGCATTGGGAATTTCAAAGCCTGGGATGATTTTTCCCAGGACTGATCCCATTGCAATCTGATTGAAGACTGGAGTGTCGGTAAAATAAATTGGTTTCAAACCTGAAATCACCAGAGAAAGACCCTTAGTGACCATCATCATGCCGAGTGTGGCAATGAAAGGTGGAATTTTCATCTTGGCGATAAGGATACCGCTTACCAATCCGCAGGCACCCCCGGCGAGCAAACCACCTACAACACCCACTGAAACCGGCAGCTTCCACATTGTGATAAAAACACCGGTCATGACGGCTGAAAATGTCATAACCGTGCCAATCGAAAGATCGATCCCGGCCGTGATGATGACAAATGTGACCCCCAGCGCCAACACACCGTTTACGGCCGTGGCCAGTAATATACCGGTGATATTTGAGAAAGAAAAAAAGTTAGGCGATGCCAGAGAAAAGCCCACGAAGAGCACAATCAGGGCTGCAAATGCCAGCAGTTTTTGGGTTGCATCTGAGCGCAGGAAAGATTGTTTCTGAGCATTTATAATGGACATCATTCACCTTCCGAAATTCGTTATTGGGTGTGCGTGTGAGTCAGGAAGCAGATTGTAAAATGCGGTTAATCTTAATTAACGATCAATGATTCTGTGCGCTGGGTGGCATATTTCATGATTTTCTCTTGTGTGGCGGTTGCTCCATCCAGCTCGCCAGTAATGCGACCTTCACACATTACGATAATCCGGTGACTCATACGCAAGATTTCTGGCAGCTCAGAAGAGATCATGATGATTGATTTGCCCTGGCGAGCCAGATCGTTGAGCAGTTTGTAAATTTCGCTCTTTGCTCCAACGTCAATACCACGAGTAGGTTCATCAAAGATCAAGATTTCGGTGTTGGCGGTCAACCATTTTGCTATGATCACCTTTTGCTGGTTTCCGCCTGAAAGATTCTTTGTGCTCTGTTGAATACTTGGCGTTTTGATGGACAGAGCCTGCACATAATGCTCGGCTGTTTCCGCTGTTTTTTCATTCTTTACGATCCCCAAAAATCCCAGGAATTTGTTGTAGGCTGCCAAAACAACATTTGTCTCTACATCCATTCCAAGCGTGAGACCATATCTTTTTCGATCTTCGGATAAATATCCAATACCATGTTGGACCGCGTCGTTTGGACTTTTGATGTCGGTCTTTTTACCTCGAATATATACTTCGCCCTGTTCATAAGGGTCGGCGCCAAAAATTGCGCGTGCCACCTCTGTCCGCCCGGCGCCCATCAACCCGGCAAACCCGAGGATTTCTCCTTTATTCAGGCAAAAGCTGACATTCTTGATGACATTCCCGCGGTTGAGATTTTTTACATCCAGCACGATCTCGCTGGATGGGTTTTCTGGAATTTCGGGGGAGGATTCAAATATCGTTCGGCCGACCATCATACTGATAATCTTGTCGATGGAGGTTTCTTTGGTGTTGACCGTATCGATGTATTGACCGTCACGCATGACTGTCACGCGGTCGGAGATTTGTTTTAATTCTTCCAGGCGATGTGAAATATGCACAATCCCGACGCCTTTTTCGCGCAGACGTCGAATTATGATAAAAAGCTCATCAATTTCAGATTCGGTCAACGCAGCAGTCGGTTCATCCATGATCAAAACTTCAGCATTGTACGAGAGCGCTTTGGCAATTTCTACCATCTGCTGCTTCGCAACGGTTAGATCAGCCACTTTTACACGTGGATCAAGCTTGAGGTGCATCATGTCCAACAGCTGGGTTGTTTTTAAATTAATTTCGTCGTCGTTTAGAAAAATTTTTGCTTTGCGAGGTTCTCGCCCGATAAATATATTCTGAGCCACACTGAGATGCGGCATCAAGTTGAGTTCCTGGTGAATAATGCTGATGCCCAGGTGTTGGGCCGCAGCCGGGTTCGGGACTTCAACCTCTTGTCCCTTGTAAAAAATATGACCGGCATCTTTTTTATAGACTCCGGTCAAAATCTTCATTAAAGTGGACTTTCCAGCGCCGTTTTCCCCAACCAACGCCATAACTTCACCAGCCTGGAGTTCAAACCTGCATTGGCTGAGCGCATGAACGCCTGTAAATGACTTTTCGATGCCTTCCATCAAAACCAGAGGACTATTCATTAGCGAGCGTTCCTTAGTATGCTTGTTTGGTTAGACGAAAGTCTTAAATATGATATTAATAATTAACTCATGGTAACGATACCATTGTACGGTTTCCATGTAAGATTGTCAAGACCTTTTGTAACAAAGTGTGTGTGAAAATATTGTTATTCTTAATTCCATTCAAATGATTCTCCAGTCTGTTCACTTGATATCCTTATTTTAAGATTGAGATTAAAATGATTCGTTGGGTCACAACAGGGTAACTTTCGTAATTGCTGGTGACCGTTTTTGGTAGCAGAGTCTAAAAAAAACGAAATCGAGCGGGTGGTTTTAGACCCGCTCGATTTCGTTTTCAGGGTTTGGAAGCAATTCTATTGCCACGCAGCCCCATAGGTAGAAGCTAAATATCAAGGTTGTTTGTGTTGTTTTTAGGCTTTATGGGCATTGAATGACGCCTTGTGCCCAAAGGCAGCCTCCGCAGGCGGGAGCTTCGTTGCCAAGGCAGTCTTCTTTATTTTCTTCGGATAATTCACAACCGCCACAAAACGTACAGGGTGCGAAGGCAAAGCGCTGCACCTTTTCACGGTAGCCGACATAAGCCGGGTCTAACCACAATTCTTCGATGCTATGCGACTGTACACTGCCAATCACGTGTTTGTTGATTTTTCGCGGCTTCCCGTGCAAGAAGCTGGTGTGGTTATGCATCAGAGGCCAGCATGGACTGGCATCGCCGTTCCATGCAATCGTCATGGTGCCACTTTCGATGAAGTTACAGACGTCGTTTGAGCCGCCCCAATTATTACCCGCAAAACTGACATTGCATCCGCTGTTAAAGGCTGCAAACAGGGCTTCGCGGGTATCTTCGTTAAAATCCATCTTAGGCAGGCTCAGGTAAGGGTTGGTGCTGGAAGGCAGGTAGGCGATATTGGTCATGGTGCGTGTGTAAAGACGCTCGGCCTGCATTTCTTTTGTGGCGGGTTGTACATTGCTGACTGAAAAATGCCTGGCACCCATCGATTTACCCAGTTTGATTACTTGTGGCAGCTGGTCGATATTGCGCTTCATGCCTACAAAGGCCACACCAATCTCTGGCCGTGGGTAGTGCCCGCCTTTCCGCATTTTTGAAAACCTGCGAATGTTTTCCACCACTTGAGGCAGCTCTGCACCCAGGCGCACATCCGAGTAACTTTCGGGTGTGGCTCCATCCAGCGAGACCCAGAGAACATCCAGCCCGGTATCGATTAGTTCGCGCGCTTTCTTTTCCACCAGGGTCGTGCCATTGGTGATCAATTCCACCCGTGTGCCGAGGGCTTTTATTTGCCGGATCCATTCAATGGTGCGCGGATGAAAAAGTGGTTCACCAATTCCACCAAAGTATACATGGGGGATCGGGTCCATGGCTTTCAAACCATCCAGAATGTGGGCAAAGGTATCGTCGCTCATCTTGCCGATTGGTTGGTCCCAGGCATTCCGAAAACAGGTGATGCAGTCCAGATTACAATCTACCGTCGGCTCGATGTAAATCTTTGTTAGTTGTGTCACTGGGCGGTGCATCTTGAAACCATGCCCGTTTGATTCAACCCGCATTTTTGCGCCCGGTTTCAGACCGAATTGGTCCACAACTTCGGCAGGCATAACCAGCCGACCCTGTTGGTCGACCTCAACCCATAATGTTGGTTTTGATTCCATAAAATGTACGACTCCTGTGGTTAGTAGAAACTCAGTTTCAGTTTATCACCATAGGGTAGAAATGATCTGTGACCTAAGTATCATTATTTGGGTATTTTATACCGATTTTGCCAATGAATATAGGTATTTACTTACGGCTGCCCTGGTTTTGCTTTTTACAATGCTGATATTTGTTGCGAGGCGAATGTTAATCAAAAGTGTCCACGAGAACATCTTCTTTCCTTCGAGGATAGCTCACTCTGTCTAGGGTGGCAGGCCGCGTGAGACCATGCGGCTGCTGGATGCGAAAATCCCAGATAGATGGGAACTATCTGGGATTAAATACGAATATAGTGTGGGTGGTTTTTTCTATCAGGCCTGGCTGGTTGGAATAGTGAAAAAGAACGTACTGCCTTCCCCTTCGCGGCTTTCGGCCCAGATCTTGCCATCATGAACCTCTACCAGATGCTTTGCGATCGAAAGCCCCAGTCCGGTGCCTCCGCCTGTGCGGGAGCGATCTACGCGATAGAAACGCTCAAAGATGCGCGGCAGGTCGTCTGATGGGATGCCGGCACCATGATCTTGCACCGAAAAAAGAATGTAGCGCTCGTTAGGAACTGCGGTCAGGATTATTTCGCCACCGGGTTGGGTGAACTTTACAGCGTTGTGGATCAGGTTTACCAACACCTGCTCCAGGCGGGGCAGGTCAGCGTTGATGTATGGCAGATCTTTTGCGCACACAACCTGCAAGCTATGTCCGGCGCGCTCGGCTTGCACTTTCATGCGGTCTGCGGCGGAATGCAGCAGATCGGTGGGCAGAATCGGCTTGCGCGCAAGCGGAACCTGCCCGGATTCGATCCGCGATAGTTCAAGCAGTTCGGTGGCCATTTGTGTAAGGGCGTCAACTTCGGTTTGGATGCGCCCCAAGAAGCGGCGTGCTGCGGGCGGATCTTCCAACGCGCCTTCTTGCAGAGTTTCGGTAAGTGCTCTCAAAGAGGCCAGTGGGGTGCGTAATTCATGCGAGACATTCGAAATAAAATCGCGTCGAACGGTTTCAAGCCGGCGGATGCGCGTCAGATCTTGAACCAGCAAAATTGCGCCATTTGCATGTTTGTCGGGAATGGCGATAATTTGTAGAAATTTGCGCATAACCCCAAGCTCTACAGAATCGCTCTGCATTTCATTGCTTTGCTGGCATTTGCGCCAGGTTTCGATCAATAGGTGGTGGCGCAGGGCCACACTAACGGTTTTCCCAATAAGTGATTCGCCCTCGCCAAACATTTTTTCTGCTGCCGGGTTGGTCATTTGGATGCGCCCCTGAGTATCAACAATCAGGACGCCATCTGTCATCTGTGTCAGGGTTGCTTCAAGCCGGGCTCTTTCAGCTTCAAGGTTTGAGAGACGGGTAGCCATGCTCCTGGCGAGTGCGTGAACGGCATCTGAGAGCGGCTCGATGTCCTCGAAATCTGCCGGCAGATTTTCTGGCGAAAATTCAACTCTGGTAGCCTGTTGAATTGTACGTGTGTATTCATCCAGCTTGCGGCGCAACCTGAAATAGCGCCAGGAAAACCACCCCAGTATCAGTATTGTTGTACCTAGTGGAGCCAGCAGGAGGCTGGTCATCCTTCAAAACGGTAACCACCGCCCCTGACAGTCACAATGCGAATTGGGTTGGCGGGGTCCTTTTCAATTTTTTGGCGCAACCAGCGCACATGCACATCGACGGTGCGGCTGTCGCCAATATAATCCCAGCCCCACACTCGCTCCAGAACGAATTCGCGTGAAAGCATCTGGCCCTTGTGCTCGCCGAAGAATAACATCAGATCATATTCCTGAGGTTTGAAGGCCAAAGCCAGCCCGTCCATCGTTACCTCGCGACGGGTACGATTTATGGTCAGGTTTTCGAAAACCAGGGTGTCTTGAACTGGGACGCTGGTCTTGATTTTTTCGAGTTCGTCGCGGATGCTATCAGTTCGCCGTAGTTGTGCCTTGACGCGCGCCATAAGTTCACGCATCGAAAAAGGTTTGGTTACATAGTCGTCTGCGCCGATTTCGAGCCCAACGACACGGTCAATTTCGTCATCTCGGGCAGTCAGCATGATAATGGGAGCCTGGAAGTTTTCGCGGCGCAGTGTTTTGCAAACATCGACCCCGTTGAGACCGGGCAGCATGATGTCCAGCAGGATCAGATCGGGTTTTAGCCGCCGCGCAATATCAAGCGCGATACGTCCGTCCCCGGCACTTTCCACTGTATAACCTTGTTTTTGCAGATTATACGCGAGTGTTTCTTGCAGCGATGGTTCGTCTTCAACAACGAGAATGGTTTCTGGCATGGGTATCCTGTATAAAATTACTATACCATAAACTTAAAAACGGCTGTTAATGATTTGTTAAATCTGCCAAAATAGCTGTACCCTGGGAGTGGTCTGGCTCGATTTGGTCTGTTTGCCTAAAAAAAAGCCGCCCTAAACAACAGGACGGCTTTTGAATAAACCATGAAATGACTATGCCGTGGGCGTACTTTCGCGCGGCGGGGCCGATGGTGCAGGCGCAGGCATGGGGCGCGGGGATGGTTTGCTAAATTTGGCAGCAATGGTTACGATGATTCGGTACATCAACATAAATGTCAGGCTTGCACCAGATACCCAGTAATAGGCCTGAGCCCAGACCAGTTTGGTATCGGTGCCACTGCTGATGCCATGATAGAGCGCTATGCAGTAACTTAAAAAGCTGATGTAATGGATGGCGCGCCATGTTTTGGGACCAATTTTTGCGCGCACATAAAAGCTGAGCGCTACCAACAACCAGACGTAGAAACCCACCTGTCCCAAGCCAACCAAAAATGGCTTGAAACCAACTGCGGAAAACGGGACCATGATTTGCGCCAGTGTGAACTTGATGTAATGGTCACCCATCAGTACGAGCGCGTGGAAGATGGCAAAGGCTAACCCAAGCAGGCTGACGTATTCATGAATGGCAAAGGCAGCCGGGGCGCCTGGCCAAACGCGCGCCATTTTATTGGTGATTGATAATCCCAACGCCATAGAAAGCCAAAGCAGACTCATCGCCACAAAGGAACTGCCTCTCGAAAGGTACCAAAATGCTTTTGGGTCTCTGCCGAGCAGAGATGTTGCCAGGTTGGGCATCCAGGTTGGCAGGATGACCACTGCTGCCAGGGTGCCAACCGAGATACCCAGAAGCACGAGTACAAAGGTTTGTGCGCCTATGGTTGATTCAAATTCTGTTTGTTCGGGCATTCTCGCGTTCATCAAGATCTCCAAAAAAGGTGTTCCATATAATTGCTGCAAAAAATTTCACCGGTTTCTCTTACTAACAAGGCTGAAAATTCAGGCCTTGCTTCAATCCAATCCATGCCGTTCTTGCTACCCAGGATCATGACCGTTTTCGCTGCCATCTCAGCCTGTAGGGCGGTGGGAGCAACCACAGTCGCGGAAATCAAGTCTGTTTGGGCGGGTCTGCCGCTGCGCGGGTCGATTATGTGGTGATTCCAATGCCCGCCATTTTTCCAGCGTCTGTAATCGGTTCCAGAAGTGGCCACGCCACAGGGGCCTAACATCAAGGTGGCGATAATATCGCCGGTTTTGAGTGGATCATCGATGGTTACAGGCCATAATTCGCCGGTCAGAAGTTCTGCACTGATGGCAATGTCGCCGCCGGCGCTGACCAGGACAGCCCCATATTCTGATAATCGTTTTGCGGCTTGTTGGGCAGCCCAGCCCTTGGCTACACCGCCGAAATCCAGATGCACATCTGCGGGTAGGCAGATCGACCGGTTGGTTTCATCGCTGCTTACTTCGGCCAGTGAAGATACCATATTCCAGGTGCTGATCGTTAGCTGCTTGTTTTCAGGCTGCATCTGGTCAAAGCTACGATCATATCCGGCGTTGACCAGGGCTTGCAGGATGGTGGCTCTAACCAGTCCATCGCTGGCTTTTTCGGCATCCTGTGCGGATTGAAATACATCCCAAAGGATCTGACTTACTTGCATGGGCCAACCAGCCGAGTTGTTTAGTTGGGTTAGTTCACTATCTGCGCGAAAGCGGCTGAGTATCTGTTCCCATTCTTCAAACCAGTTGGGGACCTGGGCTAAAAGTTCAGGCGCTTCGGGTGATGGGCTATCGATCATTGCGATCATCTGGCAACCCATCGCTCTGAAGTCGATTCGATAGATCATGGTTTGGATGAGCCGGTGCTGGCGGGTTGGGAAGCTGCCGGTGCTGAGCCACCACCACCACCACCGCCACCGCCACCACCATCACCACCACCACCGCTTTTGCGTTTTTTAGCGGGTGCTGCTGCCACCTGAACGACCTGTTGTACCGGTGCTTTACCGCCGTAAATGATTTTTATCGGGCGTAATCCCAGTGACGCTGTTGGCGCTGAAACGGCTGTTTCAGTGGGTAGTTCTGTTTCCGTGGGTGTGGGAGGCGCGGGTGGGGTTGGTGTTTCTGCCATCTTGGCTGCCGCCAGGGATTTATCGGGTGCAGAGAAGATGTTCCAGAATGCCAGTGTGGCTGTGATTGCGACGGCCGTGATTGCCATCTGAATTTCGCTCCAGCTTTTACCTTGTGGTTTGTTAGCCATAATGAGTCTCCTTTGTTATCAAGATATGCTTTTTACTAATCTTCGTGTTCAGCTTCTTGATGATCACCTTCGCCGCTGGATTGGTTGGCAGCAGGTTGTGAATTATTGTTGGCTTTGTTCTTTTTCTTTGGTGCCTGGGTTGGCTCGACACTCACGACGGCTGCCTGAAGTTTGGTTTTGGTGAGCACCTGTTTATTCAGCCCGATGTAAACTATATCGCCGGAACTAAAAACGACTTTGTACGCCTCGGCGCCCTGATAGGTGGTTGTTTCCACACTGTAGACATCCTGCCGATTAATGGCTTCAGCGGCCAGCAGCGCAGCTTCATCTGGAGTGGGCGGCAATATTGCGGTTGGCACTGGCAGGTCGGTTGGTTGTTCCAGGGTGGGAACCGCTGTATTCGTAATTACAGCGGTTGCTTGAACTAGCGGGGCAGCCGCGGCTGTCTGCGTGGTGTCATTGGATATTTTGGTTACTACTCCGAAGAGGACTGATAACACAAAAGCTGTCAGTGAAGCGGAGAGAAAAAGTGCATTTTTTGGGTTCATGTTTACTCCATTTTTGAATACTGCTGTTGATCTGTTTGATAACTATTTGTCGCATTCAACCCCAAAAGGTTACGACCAGTTTAAATTTCTCATTTATTTTTAATATATTATGGCTTGTTGAATGAATTTTGGTGGTGGATTGATCCAAATAAAAAGCCGGAACCCGTTCTGGGTTCCGGCTTGTGTTCGGCAGATGGTTTTTACTTGGTTGTTTCGGGTTTCTTGCTCTTGCGCGTTACCAGCTTATAGATACCCCACATGATCACCGCGGGTGGCGCAAGCAGTGGGATGATGACCACAAATAACCAGATTGCCAGTTCCACGAATCCCTGGTAAATGTTTGTAACAGCGCCTGTGGCCTGCTGCATGGTTTCACCGGGGTTCCAGACTTTGGGTGTGGCGGTGGGTAAGGCAGTTGGGGTGGGAGTGGGGGTCAGGGCGGGAATATCAGGTTCAAAATTAACCGTGATCGTGGAAAACGCTGAGCGGTTCGAAATGAAGTTCATGCGCCCCTTAACCTGTTCGATCTGTCCCTCTATGTTGGTTAATTCCTGGTTGATGCGCAGCGATTCTTCGATGGTTTTGGCATCTGCTAAAAAACTGCGGATACGGTCACGGGTGGCTTCGAGGTTCCCGAGTTGTGATTGCAGATCCACATATTCGCTGGTGACATCCTGCCCGGATGCGTTTTCGTCGAGCACACGCATGGCCAGCCCGCGCAGACGGCGCAGCGCTGGTTCGAACTGAACGACTGGCACACCGATACTGAGCGTGCCGAATTTGTAGTTTTCTCCGTTGGCTTCTTGATACCAGACACGCGAAGAGATGATATAGCCGCCAACGTCACTGACCACTTGCATACTGCGGTCGATAGCATTATCCGTATTTATCACCAGCAGTTTGACCTCGGCGTTTTTAATGATCATGCGATCGGTCTGTGCACTGATCAGCGCTTCTGTGCCGGTTTGAATGGTGGCATTCTCGGGCAAGCTATTTGCTCCCGGCGCTGATGCTGCCGAGTTTGCATCAGGCGCACTAACTGGCTCTGCGCCAGATTTCTGGGCAGGTGGTGCTGGCATCTCAGGAGCCTGTGCGGAATATAGGTCGGCTCCAGCCGGGGCTGCCGGGGCTTCTACATAGGGCGCGGTGGTGGGTGCGGAAGCTGGTGCGCAGCCTGCCAGAAGCAGCGCTGTCAATATGGTTATTAATAAAGCAATCCGGAACTGTGATTTCATGTGATCCTCCGATAAATTTGGCGGGTGGCTGTACTGCATGATAGACGCGCGCCATCTCGTTTTTGTTCCAGCGTTTACAAAACCAGGATTACACTTTTCCTTTCCAGCCAGAGCCCTACCAAGCTCAAAACCCCAATCAAGCCCGCTAGCTGCAGGACAATCAGACCGGTAGGCGCTGTGCTGTACCAGGCAGGCATATCTGGCAGCACCATCAACCCCAATATGATTTTCACGAGTTGAGGGGGTATTCATCGGCAAAGGTTTGCAGTAGATGGGTCAGGTCATTGTAGCGATAGAACCGGTCAAATTTAATTTTTGGCATGGACGCTGCTCCCTCGGTTTGAATATTGAGCGCACAAAAAATTTAAGATGTACGATTAAATTATACAGCCCTGTGCAGGTAACAGGGCTGTAATTATTGAGAGACATCCTGGTTTTGCTTTCTTGCCAGCCACATCGCCAGCGCCAAAACGGCCAGTCCGCAGGCGTCGAAAGTGAGGAAGCGCTGGATTGAGCCTTGCAGCACGGCATGCCCGGGGGGTAGCGTCAGCAGGATGACTGTCTCACCGCTCACTCCGATGAATTGCATCACAAGCGCTTCCAGCAGTGACAGGCTGTGTCGCTGCGGTTGCCAGGCTGCCATGACATACGGCACATTCCACATGACGAATAAGACCGCGATCCCGCGCACGGCAGCCAGGCCGGGTATGCCAGATAATTCAAAACCAGTCGCAAAAGTTCCTGGAGATAGGAAAAAAGCCAGCGCAGCCTGCAAATTCCAGGCGATGACCACTCCAATCAGGATGCGGGCAAACCACAGGCGCAAGCTTATTCCTGTTTTGTTTTTGAAAGCTTAATGATCACATCTGTTGGTAAGGCCAGCCCGGCCTCAATTTCGATAGCTTTGATAATGCCCACTGGTACCGGACAGGCGGCGTGAGTGCAGTACTTGACACCCATTTCATGCGTCTTTGGCATGGTTCGTCTGAACGAAATTTCTTTATAGGGATCCACTTCGGTCAACTCATCTGCCATGCGCCGGATGGCCGCGCATTCACTGGTGATGCGCACTTTGCATACTGTTCCGTCCATCTTCGTTTCGACCTGTGTCGAGAAACCGCAGTTTCCGGCCATAATGTCAGCTTGTGCCATTCTTGCGCTCCTATTTTTTGCAGAAATATACCATTTTAGATGTTTGAATTGCCGGAAAGTTTCAAAATTATTTTATTAAAAGAGATGGTTGGCAAGTGGAATGATATTGATGAAAGGTTCTTCATACGGGTGTACAGCCCGGATGGCTTGCAGGGTTTCTGCGACCCTTTCGCGTTTGCAGTTAACTTCCAGCTTGCATTCCTGCCCGGTTTCGACCCGACCGATTTCTCCCTGGAAAGGGTTTGCGCCCTCAAGCGGACGCCAATACCCGCGAACATCCATGACTGCGCAGCATTGATCGTAATTTCCGACTTGCCCGGCACCGACCTCTGCCAGCGCCTTTTGCAGGGCTTCCAGATGGTCGACGGGAATATATATTTCAAGTTTTACTGCGCTGAAATCATCCAACATTGTCATCTTTGCTCCCAGGGTTCCCGTTTTGAGTGGAAGATACTCTGGTCAGCATCTTTGTAAATATTGCAGATAACATTTCAGCAATATGCTCGCGGCTGAAATGTTCTTCCAGGTATTCCCGGCCATGCATCCCCAGTACTTTGGCGTGGTACCGATCTGCTTCAAGAAACTGGATGGCATTGGCCATATCCTGCGCGTCGCCTGGGCGTGGAAAAACGCCACAATCGGCTTGCTCAACTACATCGCGAATAACGCCCTCAATTGCCAGCACCACCGGGCGACCTGCCGCCATGTAATCAAAGACTTTGTTGGGGTAGGTTGTTTTATATTCTTCCAGGGGTTTTAAAATCGCGATGCAGGCCTGGGCCCCAGCCAAGGCTGCGGCCATCTCGTTTTTGGGCACGGATGGCAGGAATAGGACATTTTTTAAGCCCATTTCGACAGCGCGTGCTTGCAGTGCCGATTTCTCTTTGCCATCGCCCAAGAAAACAAACCGGAAAGCCGGGTTCTGCGATAATATCTCGGCACATTCCAGCACAATTTCAAGGTCATTCGAGATGCCATGCGCCCCGGCATACAGCACCACAAAATGATCACCTAAGTTGTGGGCCTGCCGGAAATCAGCACCCTGATCCTCGGGTTGGAACATTGTCGGATCGGCGCCGTTGGGTACAAGATCTACAGATCTGGCTCCGCGGTTCCTGACGTGATCCACATAGCCAGGGCTGTTCACCAGCATGTGGTCGGCATGTTGGTAGAGAAACTTTTCCAGCCAGAGTGACATTTTTATCAAGGCTGGGCTTTTTAACACACCTACCGCGATGGCAAAATCAGGCCACAAGTCGCGCACTTCAAACAGGAATCTGGCTCTCTTTAAGCGCGCCAGTACCCAGGCGGTCAGGCCCTGGAAAATTGGCGGTGAAGTACCCCAAACAACATCCACATTCCTGACTCCCAGCCCGATAATAAACGATGAAATCATAAAGGATAAAAAGGAAAAAACTCGGTGTACGAAGGATTTGTGCAAGGCATTGTAGGTGTAGGCGCGCAGGATGGTGACACCTTCGATGACTTCTTTGTGCTTATGGGAAGATGTCCCGGTCAGGTAGCTGACTGGGCTGGCGATTACAGTGACTTTGTGGCCTTTTTGAACGAGGAAACGCGCCAATTCATGGTGGCGGGTCCCGCCGGCTTCGTCCAGGGCTGCAAATGCCTGGTGGATCAGGAGAATATTCATTAAGTCTATGCGCTCGCTTCGCTTACCGTTGGAAAAATAAATTCACTATTGAATTGGAAATTTTGTGAGGCTTGCACTTCAACTGACAGGGAGAGCGCAGGAATTTTAACATCATATGTAGGTGCAGACCAGCCAAAAACGGGTGAAAGCAAAGCCTGCCCTTGCAGGAGTTTGCCTGCGCGCAGCAAGCCGACCCGCTGCAAGGTCTGGTCGGCAGAGATGACCAGACTGATCCAACCATGTGGTGAAAGGATTTGCAGGCGTGTGCGTGCTTCTAATTCATCCAATTGCCATTGCCAATCGGGCAGCAGCCAATGCAACCGGTAGACTGGTGCAACTTGCCGTATGTTTACTGATGCGGTCCGCATCAGTTCATCTTCTACCAACCAGCGTCCATCTGCGAAAGAACTCAATTTGCGCTTGTGAAGAACGTGGAAGCGTGCATAGGCTGTGGTTTGGGCTGAGACGTGTTGCGTGTTGTTTTCCCATGCCTGTTCAGTGAAGGCAGCCTCGGCCCAATCCAGGTACAAAAAGCGACCGGCGCGAGTCATCTGTTCCTCGCCATTCACGCTGACGGTGTTGTGTACCAGCGTTGATGTCAGCTGGTTATCCCAGGGTGGCTCAGCGTTATAGCGATATGTCCCGGCATCCTGGGCGATGTTCAGGCCTCGCCACCATAAATCGATATGCAATTGGTCGGCGTGGGATGGACGCGAAGTGTAATGAACGGCTCGCAAGGAGCCCCAGGAATCTTTTGCGTAGATTTGTCCGCTTTCGGCAGGTTGGGTTGGGTTAGCCCCATTTTCTTGCTGGAGGCCATACCAGATTGACATTTCGTCCCATAAACCTGGCGCCAGGTGACCTGCTGTGGGCAGAAAAGCCTGGATGGCGGCTTGAGTCACTGGGCGGTAATCTGTAAAACTGCAGTTGGAAAGCGGAAAAATTAGCGCGCCGTCGTTTGCTCCCAAGTTGGGTGCCTGGCCTGAAACCGGGTCCAGTCGCGAGCTCAGCCAGCTCGCGGCCTGGCCGAGATTTTTCCGCTCAACAGCGTCTAGTGGGGCTTTTAATTCCCGGGTTGTTTCAGGATTTGAAACCGCATAGACCCACAGGGCGGTCTGCAGCATCAGGCGCTGGTAATTCATGGAATGTTGGACGTATTCACCGTCAGGATCGATCTGGTGAGTGAAGCACCATGCCAGCCAGCTTCGACCGGTCTTTAGCCACTGCGAGGCATGCGGGTGATCTGGTAGGGCCAGCCCGGAAGTGTACAACGCGGCGGCTTCGGTCAACAGGTGATTATTATTTTGTGAGCGCGCATATAGCAGGGTGGCGGGAATGCGCGCAGCGTGGACAGCTATCGCATTTGCCAGGGCCGTCAGACGCGCCGGGTGGGAATGTTGCGATTGGGTAAATATCTGTGCGGCCCAGACCCAGGCCATTAAGCGTAGCCCGATCTCCTGCCCGGAGGTCCAGTTCGGTCCCAGGTAAGCGGGGTTGGCGCTGTTGAATATCTCAAAAAGACGCCAGAAGGCAGCCGCGTATTGTTCGTCGCGGCTGACGTGATACGCGCGCCCCAGCACAAAGGCCCACCCAAAACGCGCTGGTTCCCAGATCATTTTGATATCGGTTGCCGGCTTAGGCCTAACTTTCCCGGTTTCATAAGCCGTCCAATGTGCCAAAGGGCCCTCGGGAATTAGATTTAGCACGATAGGCGCTGCGCCAAATTGGCGAAAATTGCCGGCAGTGATCTCACCGGCTTCGGCCAGTAAATCGCGCATGCCGTTCTCGCCCAGGCACAGGCGTAAAATTTCCGGATCTGGCATTGGCATGCCCGGCTTGAGCCGCAGGGAATCAATTGGCGCGGGTGGGCGGATGGAGCGTTGGTAATGTCCGCTGGCTAGACCCAGTTTATAGAGCAGATTCAGGGCTACCTGCGTGAAACCCAGCTGGCGCAGTGCTTTTGTGGCGGTTTTAATTCGTGAATTCTGCATCGTTATTTGATTCGCCTTAATTCCGCCAGCGCGAAGAAAAGAGCACTGACTTGCATGGATTGTAACAGTTCACCCTTAATTGCCATTTGGATCACTTCGTCTAAAGGGGTTGGGAACACATCGATTTCTTCGGTGGCATCCAGGTTTTGGGCGGACACTTTTTCGATATCCAGTGCCAGGAAAGTATGAATCAGGTTTGTGTGGGTATCAGGGTTTGCGGAAACCATGCCGGTTTCGATCCAGGTGGCGCTGCTATAGCCGCTCTCTTCCAGAAGTTCTCGTTTTGCCGCCTGTAATGGGCTTTCATCCTGGTCAACAACGCCACCAGGAAATTCCCAAATCACTCTTCCGGCGCCGTGACGATACTGTTGGATCAAAATGACTTCCTGTTGTTTTGTAATGCCGACTATTGTGGCCCAGGTGCCATATTCCAGGATCATCGTTTCGATAATACTTCCGTTTGGTAGTTCGCACTTGTCGACGCGCAGGTTCTTACGCGGCCGGCTGGATTCGATGACCTTCCAGGGTTTGATGGGCATGGTTTCAGGCATCCCCACTTTCGATGATCGATTTTGTGACGCGGTTGATCTCATCCAGGCTGGAACCGCGCGCTTTTTCGAGTCGTTCAGAGCGTTTGGAAAACTGATCCATGGCGTAATTGATGAAGTCATCTTCAACAAGCCCAAAGGGTACCAGCTCGTACGCACCAAAGGTGTCTCCGATCACGCCAATGGCAGCGGGCAGCAGGGCATTCATCTGGTTTTGCAAGTGTTCCCACAATTCAGGGTTTGCGCAGATCAGGCGCGAAAGTAGGTAGACACCGTAAGCAATGTGGCGCGATTCATCCTGTTTGAGCAGTGTGATGCCTTTTCTTAGCCCTGGCAGCAGGTTGCTGCGCTCCAGCATGCTAAAAAATGCATGGTAACCGGTTTCGGCCAGAACGCCTTCAACCACCATGTTATAGGTGACAGAAGCGCCAATTTGTGCTGCGGGGGAAGAGTCTTCTTTAAGGGCCTGCAGAGCGGCGGGTAGGGCTTCATAAAAAATGAAACGATAGTTTTGGGTGTGATAACGCGCCAAATCCTGCGGTGCACCGGCTACTTCATCGATAAAACGCCGGAAGAAATCGGTGTGCTTGGCCTCCTCGAACAGGAAGGTAGTCAAATACATCTCTTCTTCAAGGCGGCCTTCGGCGGCGATCACACTGATCAGCGGCAACAGGTCAAGTGTCACAGCTTCCTCGCCGGATACAAACATGCCGGTCAGGCGCCAGATCAAATCCTGTTCAGTACTGCTCAGGTGAGCCCAATCCTCGCGATCTTTGGAAAAATCAAGGTCGGATGGATTCCAGACGCCCAGTTTCTTGGCTTTTTCGTACAGTCGCATGGGCGGTAGGTCGCGGTTTAGTCCGCGAGTACTGGTGGCGAAGGAAATATGGGACATGCTGGGCTCCTTGCCCGTTTTGAGCGAACGGGACAATCCGATTAAACCATGAAGTTGGTAAGTTGATAAGTTGAAGCAATGATTACATTTTAGATTATTGTTGAGATGTGTGGTTGGTGAGTTTCCTGTGGCTATTGGAGCAATAATTCCCATCTGCCAGGGTAGATTGCAGGCGATTTTTACCTAAAAATCATACTTTTCTAATACTTGCAGTTTTGCAAGGTCTGGCTATACTGTTGAATAACAGGTTTTCCGGGTATCCACCCGGTCGAACCAACCCCAAGAAGGCAAACCCATCGTGAGGTGGAGACGCAAAGTCATGGATCTGTTCCACAGATCGCCAGACTGCCATGTGCTCGATGCTATGGCAGCCTTTTTTATTCAGGAGGTGCCGCACGGAAATTTATATTTACAAATCCAGACAGACATGGTTCTCGTAATTTATTAGATATATTGATTCCAGGTTCCTGATTGTCCCGTTTCGTCGGGCAGATCGCCATTCCAAAGCTGCTCATATTTGTTACCGGGTTTTTTAGAAATTGTTTTGAAGATCAGTTACAGCGTACGTATCTTATTTTTGTAAATTAGTTTCCCAGAGTTTGCAACCAGATAATTTGGACACTTTAACGATATAAACAAGGATTGGTAAATAAAATGCTCACCAGACGAGACTTTCTAAAATTAAGTGCAGCTGGTTTATCGGCTGTTGTATATGCGTCCGTAAAGGGTAAATTTATAACCCAGGTCCGGGCTGCAGTTCCAACTGCAACCTTGGTTCCGACTGCGATCCCCAAATACCAAACTCCGCTGCTCATTCCGCCAGTAATGCCAAGAGCTGGAGTAATTGAACCCAAAGGCGGCAAGGAGACGGACTATTATGAAATCTCCATGCAGCAGTTCAGTCAGCAGATCTTACCGGCTGGCTACCCTGCCACGACTGTTTGGGGCTACGGAGCAGTCAAATCTGCCAGTAAAAAAGGGCTCCTCCTGCATAATGCGCCGTCTCTGACTATTGAAGCCACCTGGAACCGGCCTGTCCGGATTAAGTGGATCAATAATTTGAAAGATGCAAACGGTAATTATCTGCCGCATTTGCTGCCTGTTGACCAGACTCTGCATTGGGCCAATCCTGGCGGTGGTACTACTGGTCGTGATACCCGGCCGAGCTTTCAATCAACTCCGGGCACGTATACAGGTCCTGTTCCAAATGTTCCGCATTTGCATGGTGCCGTGGGCGTGGGCGATGAAAGTGATGGCTATGCAGAAGCCTGGTTCCTGCCTGGTGCCGCTAATATTCCGGTGGGATATGCCAGCCAGGGCACATGGTATGATTTTTTCAAAGCCAAGGCGGCTTCCAAGCTACGCACTACTTGGGGCTCTGGGTATGCCACGTTCCAATATCCGAATCTGAACCGGGCTTCGACAATCTGGTATCACGATCATACTCTGGGTATGACACGCGTCAATGTTTACGCAGGGCCGGCTGGCTTTTTCCTCATCCGTGGAGGCCCAAGCGGGGATAAGACTGTGCGAGATACGCGCACCAAAAGCCAAGCCGTGTTCCCCGGGCCTGCACCAAAAGAAGGCGATGCATTCCCGGCGACTCGGCCCTATTACGAGATTCCGATTGCCATCCAGGATCGCGCCTTTAATGCCGATGGTTCGTTGTTTTATCCAGATACGCGTGAATTCTTTGATCAATATATTGGGCCGTATATTCCCGATACGGATGTTTCGCCTATCTGGAACCCTGAATTCTTCGGTAATACCATCATGGTCAATGGCAATACCTGGCCATTTCAAACAGTTGAAAAGCGTCGCTATCGTTTGCGCTTTCTAAATGGTTGCCAGGCGCGCTTCCTGATTTTGAATTTTGGTAACATCCCGGGCGTGGAAGTATGGCAGATCGGGAATGAAGGCGGTTTTTTGGCTGCCCCTTGCAACCTGACCGCAAACAATGCCAATCAACTGTTGATGAGCCCGGCTGAACGCGCGGATGTTATCGTCGATTTTACTAATGTTCCGGTGGGGAATTATGTGCTTGCAAATCTCGGTCCAGATGAGCCCTATGGTGGCGGTCTGCCAGGTTCTGATTTCGAACCTGCTGACCCAGGGGCTACTGGGCAGATTATGGAGTTCCGGGTTGTGCCAGCTATAAGTCCTGACAAGAGCACACCACCAAGATTTCTGCAACTGCCTGCATTGCAGGCATTGCCTGCCTCGAATGTGACCCGACCCCTGGCCTTGTTGGAAGAAATGTCGATGACCCAGGTTGGGCCGGCGGCTGCCATGTTGGGTACCCTGGACGAGGTGGGTATGCCGCTGCATCACATGTGGATGGATCCCGTTACTGAAAATCCCAACGTGGGTGATACCGAAACCTGGGAGTTCTATAACTTCACTGTCGATGCTCACCCGATCCATGTCCATGAGGTGGCCTTTGAAGTGCTGAATCGCGAGGGGCTGGTAATGGATGCTGCCACCGGGGAGCCAGTCACACCCGTGCAGCTTACTGGCAGCGTCAGGCCGCCGGAAGCTTGGGAGAGCGGCGTGAAGGACACTGTGATTGCGTATCCCGGCGAAGTGACCCGTATTCGCGCGCAATTCAAAAACCCCGGACAATTTGCCTGGCACTGTCATATCGTTGAACATGAAGATAACGAGATGATGCGTCCCTTCCGGATTGGTCCGCTGCAAGCTGGTCAGCCCGGATAAGCTGGAATGGTTTGAGCTATTAATTTACCAGAGCTGGTGCAGACCAGTAATTCAATAAAAAAGAGAAAGACGAACCCTGTCTTTCTCTTTTTTATTGAATCAATCGCGATGACTTTTAATAATAATCATGTCAATCGATCGTGGTCTACATTGGATTGGTTTTTGCGCACACGCAGCTATAAAAATCCTATGCACTACCGTCTTGAGATGATTTTTTATATCTAATTTCAGGCTCATCGGCTATTTCGAAAGCCCTCCTGATTTATCAGTGCAGGCGAATAAAAATCAATGCTCTGCTCCGCAAGTGCTGCTTAAGCTGCACAAAAAACCTCTTTTCGGTTGTTATTATGGGCACCTACTTACCGCGGAAGGTCAGACAGTGAGAAAATACGATATTAATTGAAGCGTTTTGCCTGCAGCGGACCCAGGTCAAAGGCTGGTTTTGCACCCCTGGCCAATTCTGCCACCACCTGCCCGGTACCTGGCCCGAGTGAAAGGCCCAGCATGGCATGTCCACTGGCCAACAACAGGTTGGCATGCTTTGGCGAAAACCCAATGATAGGCAGTCCATCCGGCGTTGTCGGGCGCAGCCCGGCCCAGGTTTCGTTGATCTCCAGTTTCTCATCCATTTGGATGTATTCGCGCACGGCACTTTCGATGCCAGCGATTTGTTTTTGGCTGACAGTTGTATCCAGCGTGCTCAGTTCCAGCCGGCCGGTGAAGCGCAATATATCTCCCATGGGAGTGACGGCCACGCGTTTTTCACCCAACAGCAAGGCCTGCTTGGGCATGTTTTTTGTGGCTGGCATACTCATACTGTAACCACGCGCCGGTTGGATCGGAATATTCAGTCCCAAGCCTCGCACCACCTGAGGTGACCAGGCCCCAGCCGCGAGTACCACCAGTTGTGGTTCGAAGTCTTCTGTATTTGTTCTGACCAGTGTAATTTTGCCATTGGCGCTTTCGATGGCGCTGACCGGCGTGTTTTCATAAATAACTGCGCCTTGCTCGCGCACGCGTTTTGCCAGCTGCAGCAGAAAACTGGCCGGGTTTAGCGAAGCGTCTCCGGTAAAGTGTACACCGCCGATCACACTCGCGAGTGCGGATGGTTCTCTTGCATGGACTGTCGCCCGATCGAGAACTTCGGCAGGTAGTCCGTTTTGGTGCAGTAGATCGGCTTCATGTTTGCCGCTCGCGAAGGCCGCCTCGCTTTTATAGAGGAACAGCAGGCCGGTCTGGCTGTAGTGACAATCAAAGTTTTCTTCCGTCACCATGTCGGTAAAATTTTGAGCGCTCAACAAGCCTAGAGATTTTAAAGGGGGAATGGCGCGTTCCACGTTGGCGGCACTGCAGGCCATCGAAAATTGGAAAAGCCATGCAATGTAGGCTGGATCCAGGCTGATCTTCATACTGAAAGGGCTGCTGTCCGGATTTAGCATCCACTTGAGCGCCATACCAATCATTCCTGGCGCAGCCAGTGGAATAATATGGCTGGGTACAATATGACCAGCATTCCCTGCTGAACTGCCCGCTGCGATTTGTTTTTGATCGAGAATGGTTACGCTGCGCCCGTTTTTTTGCAAATAATAAGCGCAATTCAAGCCAATTGAGCCGCCTCCAATAATCAATACATCAGTTTTTGTTGTCATACACGCCACCTTCCAGACACCATCGAAATACAGGATTTTCCAATTTTCAGGCGAAGAATTAGCAGCTTCTTACCCAGGGCAGAGTCAAAAAATCAAGCTTGGAAGCCATCCCCAAACGGATCGCGCTCATCCACCAGCAGTTGTCCCTCGGCCATGACCCAGGCTTCTCCGGTGATGGTTGGAATGATCTGCCCGTTCTGAATCTCAACCTGTCCATCGAAAATACTGCCCACCACGCTCTGCTGTTTCCAAACCTGACCTTCAGCCAGTTTGCCATCTTCGTAAAGGCAGGCCAGTTTTGCGCTGGTGCCGGTACCGCATGGTGAGCGGTCATAAGCCTTGCCTGGGCATAACACGAAACTGCGGCTGTCGGCTTCCGGGCTGCTGGCAAAGAGTTCGATATGGTCAATTTCATGGCCACCGGCGCCTTTGATAGCCAGCAGGGTGAGAGCGGCGCGTACTCGCCAGGCAAAGTCGGTTAATTCTTCCAGATTTTTGAATGATACGTCCAATCCATGGTCATGCACCAGAAAGAACCAGTTGCCCCCCCAGGCAACATCACCGTGGATACTGCGTCCATCGATCTCGACGATTACTTGTTTCAGGTGCCGATAAGCCGGAATATTGCGAACAGAAACCCGGTTTGGATACGAACTTCCGGCAGCGGTGGGGTGCAGGGTTGCTGCGACCACGCCAACCGGCGTTTCGATGCGATAGGTGCCTGGGCTGATGCGTCCCAGGTAAGAGAGCGATGCCATCAGTCCAATCGTTCCGTGCCCACACATTCCCAGGTAGCCCACGTTGTTGAAATAGATTACTCCCAGCTGGCAGGTGGGGTCGGATGGCGCCACCATCAGGGCGCCGACGAGTACGTCCGAGCCGCGCGGTTCATTAAGCATCTGCCCGCGAAAATTATCGTGGTCTGTTTTCAGGCGGGTCAACTTTTCGGCAACTGTTCCGCCTCCGAGATCAGGTGCGCCTGTTTCAATCAGGCGGGTGGGTTCGCCTCCGGTGTGAGAATCAAGAAACGCGATACGTTTCATTATCGCTCCTTTGTGGATCAGGCCTGCGCCAGTGCGAAAACACGCTCGAATTCGCGCCGGTCTTCATCCAAAATTGGCAGTAGTGGACGGCGCGGATTGCCAACCGGGATGCCGAGCAATTCGCAGCCAACTTTGACCTTTTGAGTGTAGCCGCCACTTTCCATATTGCGCAGCATGGGCAGCAATTTTTCCATCAGTGCACGAGCCTGGTTGAAATCACCCGTCTGGGCGGCCGCGAGCACAGCGGCGTGTTGGCGTGGCGCGCAGGAAGCCGCACCGCCGATCCAGCTCTGCGTGCCCCATAGAAAGTAATCCAGTGCCTGGTCATCAGAACCACAAATGATCTGGTATCGGTCCCCATAGCGCAGGCGCATCTCGTACACGCGCGCCATTTCGCCGCTGGCTTCTTTTATACCAATCACATGCTTGTATTCTTGCAGTCCATCCAGAACATCGAAGCCCACTTCGGTTCCGGCGCGCCAAGGGAAGTTGTAAAGTACGATCGGAATTTCAACTGCCTGGGCTACAGCGCGGTAGTGCGCCAGCAGTTCGCGCTGGTTTGGGCGTGAATAAGGCGGCACGGCCAGCATCAATCCATCGTAGCCCATTTTGGCGGCAATTTCTGAGTAGCGGATCACATCACGCGTGGCTCCTGAGTTGGTTCCGGCGATCAGTGTGGCGCGTGTTCCGGCGTATTCTTTAACGAACCTGAAGATTTCTAACCGTTCGGCTTCGCTGAAAGCATACACCTCGCCGGTGGTGCCGCCGGGCACCAGCCCGGTCACGCCGTTAGCCAGAACATAGTCGATCAACTGTTTGAGTACCTCGTAATTGATGTTTTCGTCAGAGTCGAAGGGTGTCACGATCGGGGCGTATATGCCTTTTAATTGCATTGGTTTGCTCCTGGGAAAATGGATGATACAAAGCGAGCTATTATATCGAGCCGTAGCTTTCGTATTGGAATCATACTGCGAGTTAATGTGATCAATGCCAATTCCTATGCCGGAATTCGTTGAAAGAAATTGGGCTCATCCAGTAAAGTTGAAGTATTCGAAAACCCAACCTACTCGAGTAAGCCCATGCCAGAGATTTTAACACTTTGCTGCGAAAATTGGTTAAGCTGGCGCTGAAACGGGGGTATTTCAAATCTCGATTTTCGCTCGCTTGGGTAGCAAAATTAGGATGCTTACGAGTCATTCAAAGTCAGCGTAAGGGCTCAAAAAGTCAACTTGTAGGGCGATGCTGATTTTAGCATTTGCGGTGCAGCTATTGTTATTAATGGCATTACTGACCACAGAAAATTACCCGGTGTTATTCCTGGCGGCACTTTTATGGTTTACGGGTGCTGGCCTGGTCCATCTTCAGCCGTACTGGGTGGTCGGAAAGCCCGTCAAAACATGACATTGTGGGGCGGCGTGGTCATTTTTAAATTTTGTCTGATTCGATGATTGGTCTTTCAAGTTTAAGGCAGTCAGATCTATCCTGGTCTACTACTTCAAGGTAAGGCCAGTACAGCTTTCAAATGTACTGGCCTTTTGCATTGCGTGATTGATGATCTATTGTATTTTCTGGGTGTGTCGGCGGTGGTGCCACCTTGTATTTTTCAATGGCATCTACCGACAAAATTTGGCCAAGGTCTCGCCGGTACCAACCCGGCATCGGCGCAGGTGTCGTTTTAGAAAAAGATGATCGCTGTCACGACAAACATAATACCCAGGGTCACCGGAAAGAAAATTACCTTAGGATATAGGTTATCTTCATATTCTACGAAATGGAATTTGTCCGAGACAGTGAAAACTATGGAGTTGATGGTTTGTAGGAGCAGAATCGTATACAGCGCAAAGTAAAAATACTCCAGGTAGACCACACCCGGCGCATTTAATGTGCGCCGTATATCGAGGTGGGCCAGGATGCCAATGAAAAATAATGAAGCATAGTATCCGATCAAGCCTATGGTACTGATCCCGTACATGCTCATCTTTTCAGCGATTTGGGTGACAATAAATTGCACCCCAAAGGCCATTAATATCAGGATGATCATCGGGATCAGATAAGCTACGAATGCGTCCAATACCTCGCGCCGGACACCGACATTGAAATAAAGTTCGGGAAAGTTATTCTGCCCGATATAGTTGTTTATCCCAAAATTAGTCGAGTAGCTGTTAAAGTGATAATTGAAATAGGTGCGTTCGAGAGCCAGCCGTTCCAGAACAAAATCTCGCTCCAGGCCCATCCGGTTGAAAAGTTCCCAGTTGCCACCATACGCTGCAAAATCAGGCACCAGGATGACGTTGCGGGCAAAATCTTTGTGCCACAGCCGCAGCCAGATATCCTGCCGGTCAAATGGGTAGCGGGCATAATCAAAAGTCTGGCGCAGGGTAGTCTGAATATACCAGCCAATCACTTCTTCATTTCCCTGTTTCACACGATAGACCTCGGTGCCATCGATCTTGTCCCCTTCAGGCATGACAAAACCGCGTGAAATATCGGCCGGAATGTCATTCGAATAGCGCTGCCAAATATAGCCAGTAATGACCACGTTGTTGGCGCTGGTAAATTCCATGGATTGGATGAAAACACCGGTCGGAATAAAAATTGGCGGATCGATGTTGGTACTTTGCGAAACTGAAATCTGTGCTTCTCTGACGGAAGCCACGTCGGCATCGTTGAGAACCATGTGATAGCTGGCCGGGGTATCTTCATCTGGTGAGCGATGCGAAACCATGTACCAGATTGTCCCAATCCCGATAAGACATAATGCCGAAAATACGATCGCGGTCAGCCATAAGCCGCTGATCTTTTCCTTTCGCGCGCCGCTTACGAAATAGACCCACGTGGTTGCGATAATTGTCAGTAACGCAAAACCCAAAATGACCATTCCCCGAACTCTTTCGGAAATATACGTCCCGTCGCCAGAGTATGCAATGACCGGAGTCACCACTAACCCTGCCAGCGCAAGGGTAATGAATACACTGAAAACAACAGACCATTTCATAAATCACCTCACGTAACAATCATAAAAGATAGCAATATTATTGCATGTGCAAAAAATAGAACTTTGCTGAATTGAAAAATTTGCCCGATTTGCTGTGGTTTTTGTTCCATGGCTTTAATGTATCAACAATATCAAGCGGGAAATACAATGAAAAGGCATTTTTTTGATCTGGAAAGAACAGAATAGCAAAAGAAAAGGGTAATCTGGTAATCATTGGAAAAGCAAAACTGAGGCAATACTTGTACGATCCAAAGTCAGAATTCTCGCGCATTGATATGGTTGGAGTGCGCTGGCCAAATCTTTAACAAAAACAAGTATGATGTTAAAGCAACAATTACAGGTACAAAGTGTGTTGTAAAAACCAACGGCGTCAGTAATTTGTGACAAGCTACGCACCAGGGTAAAAAACGACCAGCGTGATGATCAGAACTACCATGGATATAGTCGGCCAAAACATCAGTTTTGGTATCAATGCGTCTTGAGAGAGCATTTTTGACTCGACATTAAGGGTGCGCATGAGCGATATCAACCCTACAAGAAGAACCACTAGATACATGAAGATGAATAAATACTCAAGGTAGACTGTTCCGTTTAGATCCAACCCTGCGCGTAATGTATTGTGAGTGATGGCAATCACCAGGAATAAGGCTGATGATATGGAAAAAGATTCAGTGGGTTTCTCAATGGGGAATAACAGCAGCCCAAATATTTGTACCAACAAGACGCAGATGATAATTCCATACGTGATGACCGGTGAGAGCACAAGCCGCTCGGACTGGATATTGAATGCTAAAACTGGATATTTATTTATATAGATATTGGACGAGCCGCCAAATGTGGTGTTATAGGTTGCGCGAACATAGGAAAAAAAGCTGTCCTTTATTTCCCAACCAACTGGCGAAAGATTATTTTGGATGCCAGGTTTTTGGCTGGGTGACATATACTCGTATTCCTGAAAGTCAGGTACCATCAGCGCATTTATTGTATAGTCATTGGGCTCTATCAGAAGTTGGACGATACTTTGGTCGATTGGGTAATGGTTGAAGTTGAAGTGTTGACTTAGTTCGGCATTAAAAACCCAGCCAATCACAAGCTTGCCATGCTGTGTAAATCGATAGACCTCGGTGAGTTCGGATGAGCCGATGGCATCGGGGAAACGAGGCGCAATGATCCTGGCATTATCCATGTTTAATGGATATTTTTGCCAAATGTAACCGGTTAATTTCGCACTGTTGTTGGAAATACTAATATTTTCGATCATAATTCCGGTGGGAATTTGGATTGGCGCTTCGCTGACCGACAGGCTGTCTTTCTTTGTCGCAGCGATGGTAGTCGCCACATTTTCATCATTTATGATGACCTCCCTTTTTTCGAGCGAAATGGTATAGGCCAAATACCAGAGCCAAAACAGGCATAGTGTGATTAGAATGGCACCCGTCAAGGATGTTGCCCATAAGCGCAAAGACGTTTTTTTATCAGGACGAAAAACTAAAAACATCAACCCCAGCATTCCCACCAAGAGGGCCAGCCCAAGATAGAGAAATTGCACGAAGATTATCCTGGCGGGTCTGGATAGAGAATTTTGATAGACGACGGTCACCACCGTCCATTTTGAGGTCGGTAGTACTCTGAAAGTTGTCCACGAAGCCGTTTGATTGATCGATTTGCGTTCAACGTAGAAATTTTCTCCCTGCAATTGGCGTTGTGCCGCCCCTGCAAGGACAACATCTCCGGTCATGTCTGCGATATTTTGTATAGTCTTATTGATCACAGCCGGGTTGGGATGATGCACGATCTTGCCATCATCTGTGACTAATAAAGCGTAGCCTTCTTGTCCCAGATCTATGGATTGCATAAATGTTTTTAACGTTGTGCCCACAGAATGTGTCGCGGCAACCACGCCAGCAATGGTTTTCTTGCCTGTGACAGCATCTATGCGGAAGAATGGAGTTCCATAAATTACCACCCAATCTTGTGTAGCCTCACCATATTGTCGAATCCACTGCCCTTTGCCTGCTTGGATAATTTTTTGGTACCATACTGATTTGGGTGATGCCGCATCCGAATAATCGTAGATGTCCTCTACCTGGATAAGATCATGTTTTCCGGTTTGATTTAATGCCAAATAGGGCCCATACAGCTTTTTTCCGGGATACACGCCAGGAGAAAAACAGACGACCACACCAAATAAGTTGGGTTTCTGGTCAGTAATCACTTTGATTGCGGGGATAACATCCTGATAACGAATTTGGCCAGACGATAACTGATCCGCAAGGGTTTCGACGACCATTTTTTGGCTGGCAAATTCCGCATCCATCTTTTGCATAATAGCATCTGTTTGGTTTTGGGAATAAGCAAAGCCATCGTCAAATTCTTTTTTTTGATCTGCAAGATATCCTTGCATTGTCAAAAAAGCGCTTCCAAAACCGCCCAAGACCGAGGCCAAAGCCGCTATCAAAAGAATGCGCGAACCCAACGGTTGATTGTGTGGTAAGTTGGCGATTTTGTGCCTCCAAAAAGTTCTCAAATTTAAAATGCTGTTTGCGCGTTTTTTAGTTTTATAGGAAAGTTGGCGGTCAATAGCTGTATGTTGAATGTGGGCAATATTTATTTTTCAGGGCGAGGCCAGACTTTTTGTTGTAGTTGAGCGATATTTGAATATCAGCCCGTCCACGGGTTTCTTTGCTTTCTGGAAACGGGTTGGAACAAGATGAGATAAAGCGTATGCCAAAAATATTAATGCTGATTTAGGAAAAAATTCACACAATGCCAGAGTCCCCAAAACTCAAGTTATGCAGTCGTTTGATCCTATCAACAATACAGTAGGAAATGAAATATTTTTCCACGTATATTATCGACAGGATTTGTTTAACCTTGAATGATAAAAATTTGGTCAATCCCCCTGATTCGATTTACTGAAAGCCCAAGCCAGGTAACGTATAACTATTATTTTTGCGGTCACTGGTAGTTGCGTTTAAATTGTTCCAAAGCAGGTTTCATCGGTTGGCTGCTATTTTCTGGAATTTGGCCTAAACTAAACCAGCCCCATTCAGTGTGCCCGTGGTCAAGGCTGATCTGATCAGGTCCGCCAGATGTGTATCCAAAATCCTGTGAAATATAAACGATGGTGACATTGTAAACTTCGTCCCCATTCGGATATTTGTAATACAGTTCTGGCCCAGAAAAGACACCAAAGAGGGTCATTTCGCCGATTATCAGCCCGGTCTCCTCCAGCGTTTCGCGTTTGGCGGCATCCTCCACTCGTTCCCCTGGCTCGGTTGCGCCACCAGGCGGGCCCCAGCAGCCGTTGTCTGAGCGCTTCATCAAAAGCAAACGCTTATCCTGATCAACCACCAGGATCGCGGCGCCAACCATCAAAATTGGGCGCTGTCCGATCAATTCGCGCAGCTGCAAAATATAGTCCATTTGAATTATATTAAACCATTAAGCTGCCAGGTTTCAAAGCGATTGGCAGCCTTGTTTCTTGCTGGGCAGCAAAGGCTTCAGGCCTCAAGCCTGGAAGTTTAGAAAACGGACTTGTTTTCGTTTTTATCTTCAATTATGGTTACTAAAACCTTTTTTTAAAATGTATTTACTTTGTCAATGCTAAATTTTTGCATAGCTGCGTCGGATATCTTCTGACCTGGTAGGTGATCACCGGGCTGATTGTGCGGGACAATCGTCTCGTTCAATCAGCATATGTGGAGCACCGATTTCCGTTCATTTGTGCGCGATGGTTGTGATGATAACCTGACCCTGGGTATCCATGAGTAAATGCATGTTTTCTTTAAATCAACTCATGGATCTACCGAAAAGGCTATCTCCGTTTGACTTTCATTAACCTGGTCGTATGTCTGGTTGCAAAATCAGCAGGTTGGCTTTATAGTACTTCCGATATATGTGTTTACCTTGGTCTGGACAAGTTGTTCAGCTTGCGAAAAGATAATGGAGAAGGAAAATTATGCACTCTGGCGGTTGGTTCGCTTTTATTCGTTCTGGTGATGAGAAACCACCCAAGGTAACCCGGGAACTCTTGCTGCGTGTGTTGACTTATGCGCGCCCTTATTGGGGCCATCTTGGTGGCATGCTGGCGTCGATCCTGGTCAGTACTGGCCTGTCACTGGCTTCTCCACTCATATTCCGCAACCTGATTGATAAGGTGCTGCCTTCTAAAGATTTGAATGGTTTGATGGTGTTTGCCCTGGCCTTGCTGTTCATCCCTGTACTAAATGGCGCGGTTGGTGTTGTTCAGCGCCGCTTGAACGCTGCCATTGGCGAAGGTGTCATTTATGATTTACGCGTTTTGCTCTTCGGCAAACTCCAGCGTATGAGCCTGCGCTTTTTTACAAATACAAAGATTGGTGAGTTGATGAGCCGCCTGAACAATGATGTGGTTGGCGCTCAGAATGCCATCAGTAATACGATCGTCAACATTATTACCAATCTTATCCAGGCTGTGGCGATTTTGGCGGTCATGCTGACCTTACAGTGGCAGTTGACAATTGTGAGTGTCTTGATCCTGCCGCTTTTCATAATTTCGGCGCGCCAGTTGGGAGGACGTCTGCGCGAAATTGCCCGGCAGGCGATGGAATCCAATGCGCAAATGAACGCCCACATGAACGAAACCCTCAATATTGGTGGAGCACTGCTGGTTAAACTCTTTGGGCGTACGCTTGAGGAAGAAGCGCGTTTCCGCCAGCGGGCTGCCAGTGTCAGGGACATTGGCATTCAACGTGCTGTGTTCGGTTCGGCCTTCTTTGTCATCATTGGACTGGTTAGTGCCGTTGGCACGGCGCTGGTCTACGGTCTTGGCGGTTACTTTGTGATCCAGGGTGCCTTCACGGTTGGCACCATTGTTGCCTTTGGCTCGTTCTTGGGGCAGCTCTATGGAGCGCTGCAGGGCCTGGCGGGTGCGCCGGTTGATTTCAGTACCAGCATGGTAAGTTTTGAACGCGTATTTGAGATTATCGATCTGCCGGTGGATATTCCTGAAAAAAAAGATGCTCTGGTGCTGGATGCTGTCCGTGGTGATCTGGAATTCGAGAATGTTTCTTTTAATTACAGCGTCGATGAATCCAAATTGCTTAGCCAGGTAAAGCGTTACGGAAAGATGGAAGACGTCAAAGCGGTTCTCAGCGGGCAGGCTGATGATGGAAAGCCAGCAGTGAAATCGGAATCGGGGAAAAATTTAACCCAAATAAAAGCTGATGGAGATGATGCCAGCAGTGAAAATCAATCCGGGGTACTTTCACAGGCACGGGATGTGGCTTTGAGCGGCATTTCTTTCCATGCTGCTCCCGGACAGTTGATTGCGCTGGTTGGCCCATCCGGCGCTGGAAAAACGACCGCCACCTATCTCATCCCGCGATTATACGATCCATCCAGCGGGGTCATTCGCATCGATGGGCAGGATTTACGCGATGTGACGTTAGACTCGTTGGCATCTCAAATTGGTATGGTGACCCAGGAGAGTTACCTATTCCACGATACTATTCGTACCAACTTGATTTATGCTCATCCTGAGGCTTCGCAGGCTGAAATTGAGGCCGCGGCACGGGCTGCCAATATTCACGAATTTGTGATGGGTTTGCAGGATGGGTATGAAACGGTGGTGGGGGAGCGTGGTTATAGACTGAGCGGCGGGGAGAAACAGCGCATTGCTCTGGCGCGTGTCATCCTGAAAAATCCTCGTATCCTGGTGTTGGATGAAGCGACCAGCAGTCTTGATAGCGAATCGGAAGCACTCATCCAGGAAGCTCTTAAACGTGTTATGGCTGGGCGTACCTCGATCGTGATCGCGCATCGTTTAAGTACTATTCTCTCCGCTGACCTGATCCTGGTTATGGATCGTGGCCGAATTGTAGAACGTGGCAACCACGACGAGCTGCTCGCGCGCGCTGGTTTGTATAGCCAGTTATATGAAACCCAATTCAAACGAGAAATACTGCAGTGATGCGCTAAACCGACCTTGTTGGCTTTCGGGCGTGAACCTGGTTTTAAATATTAAAAAATTAGCTTTTGTTTAATGTTTCGCCAGCAATAATCGTATCCTGGAATCTCATTGACCAAACCGGGTAGGCTCGGATGGCCTCGCGCAGTTGATCTCCCAGCTCGCCTTTAATCAGCACATGGTCGCTTTTGGCATTCAATGCAGCGCTTTGCTGTGCGAAACTGTTTACAAGCACAATTATGCAAATTTTTGTATAGACGGTGTGGATATTTACAAGAATTGTTTCAATGCTCTGTCCCGGAAGCTGGTCGATCATATCTGCATCAAGTAACAGGATATCAGGCAGTTGTTTCGATAAGGCGATTTGAATACAATCAGGCTTGTTGACAATGCCGCTGATGTCAACTTCCACCATTGTTCTCAGAAATGTTTGCAATGAACTACCCATGATACTTTTTGGTGCAGCCAACAGGACTTGAATTTTTCTTAATGATGCCATAGTCTTGCAAGCATAACAAATAAGTACTCGCCTGTCATTAGCATTTTGTTTAGTTTTGTTTAGTATTTCAAGAGCTTACAGATTTGTGAGCAAAAAAATTAGAACGCTATCCAGAATTACTCTGGATAGCGTTCTTCGTTCCGGCTTTTTCAAGGTGATCAATCAAGCACTTCTGAGTTGTTGTTATGACATCCGTGGTTTGTTCTTTTGAGCGTAGACAGCCAGCTGGCTGCGGTTTTGAAAATTAAGTTTGCGAAGAATGTTCGAAATGTGTACCCGCACAGTTGCCTCGCTCAGCACCAACGTTTTTGCGATCTCAGTATTGCCGTGGCCATCGCCAATCAGGTTGAGAACTTCATTTTCTCGGGACGTAAGCGGGACCGTAATTTCTTTTTCGCTCTGTAGGGCGCGTGCCAGTTTTTCACCGATTTCGGGCGGAATAAACCTGCGACCTTGTGAAACTTCGCGTAGGCCGAATAAGATGCGCTCGCGGGATGAATCTTTGAGCATATACCCTGATGCTCCGGCACGAATTGCCGCAATGACTTTTTCATCTTCGTTTGAACTTGTGATCGTCAAGATTTTTATGTTCGGGTGTAAGCGTATAATTTCCGCTGTGGCATCAATCCCATCCATCACTGGCATATACAAGTCCATCATAATAACATCGGGCTTTAATTTGGCTGCCATTTCGATGGCATGGCTGCCGTTGACAGCTTCTCCAACGATCTCGAAATCAGTTTCGATTTCGATGGCCTCATGCAAAGCTGCGCGCATTAGAGGGTGGTCGTCAACGATGAGAATACGGATTTTATCCATTGGTAAATTCCTTATCGATTATATTGGGTGTAGCATTTTCAATGTTCATTATTCTAACCCGGATCGAAGTCCCCGTGGAAGGGGATGTGGCAATTTCCAGATTGGCTCCAAGATGTTCGCAGTGTTCGGCCATCCTAATGAAGCCCATGCCACCGGGTGGCACTGTTGCAAGGTCAAACCCCAGCCCATTATCCCGGATCTCCATCAGCAGGCGGTCTTCACCATTGCTAAATCGAATGCTTACATGCGAGGCGCGTGCATGTTTGAGCGAATTATTAAGAGCCTCTATGGCCAGCGGATACAGGTTGATTTCCCAAGCTTTTGGCCAGTATGTGCCTGGTTCAACTTCCAGCTCTGCCTGGATGCCCCCACGGTGTTCGACCGAATCCAGCCGGTTGTTTAGCAGATCAACCAGATGGGCATCGTCCAGGGGCACCAATCGTAATTCGAATAGTAAAAGCCGCATTTCTCTGAGAGCCTGGCGCGCGCCGGTATCCAGGCCTTTCAGGATCCTTTTTAAACGAACAGGATCAAGGGTTTCTTCCATGGCGGTCTGTGATGAAAGCACCAGGCTGTGGAGCGATTGAGTCACCGAATCATGCAAATTTCTGGCCAGGCGATGTCTTTCCTGCAGGGTGGCTGCGTTTGCGCTGGTTTGGCGTAAGCGGGCGTTTTCGACGATCAGTCCCAATCCATCGCCCATGGCACCAAACAGGGCAATATCATCTACTGCGAAACGGTAACCTGCCTCCCAGTAAGCAGCCAGAACCCCCATCGGATGACCCTGGACGATGACCCATTTGAAAAGGGCCGCATCGTTATCTTTCTGTATTAGTTCGGGAGGCAAGCCGCTGGCCTGCTGTGTCGAGAGCTCTGCGCGCACATCTGGGGTGAGAGGCAGCCAATCCGAGCTAATCGGCGTGGCCTCTGTGTTTTTGCCATTGCCACTGCTGGCCTCCAGCACTAAACTCTGGTCGTGAGTAATGCGAAAAAAAACAACAGACTGGCTACATAGCAGAGCGGCGAGTTTGACTAGTGAGGTTTGGATCAGCTGATATTGGTCAGACATCTGCCCACTGACCAGGATCAGGTCATAAACGCCTGTAAGCTTGGAACTCTGGGCGGCCAGCTGCATGGAAAGAAAATTCTGCGATTCGCGTAATTCCTGCTCCAAATGCTCACGTTTGATGATCTCTAGCTTTAAATTTTCAACTGAAAGTTTCAGACCGCTGGTCGTTTCGTTGACAGTGAAGCGAAAGTCCTCCATGACTGCCCAGTCGATTATTAAGGCAGTAAGTGAGTATCCGAAAGGAAAAGCGAGCAGACTGGAAAATTGATCTGGTATGAGTGCAAAGGTTAGAAAAGTGAAGAAGGGGGCGGCCAGGGCTGTTGTGATGAATAGGGCGGTTTGTCGTTCACGTCTCTTGGAAGTGAAAGATTTATAACAAAGTAGGATGAAGGATAATGTAAGTAATTCTGTGAAGAAAACGGTTGCGATTGCCCCAATCGGACCATGGGTAAAGTAGATCACATTGCTTCCTGGCGGCCCAGGTGTATAGCCTGACCAGTACAGGCGATGCAGCGGGTTTGTCAGGCCGACGATTGCAGCGATTGCAGAAAAAATCCACAAAGACCAGCGCCACCAGCCCCGAAACCAGGGCCATATGTCAAAAAAGTCTAATACGAAAAATAGCAATAAAACATAAATGATCCCCCCTAAACTATCTTCGATGGAAATCATGATTTGCTTGTAAACCGGTTCAATGATGGCCATTTCGATGAACCAGCCGGCCAGGCTTACCCCATTCAAAAACACTACCAGCGAAATTGTGGCAATACCCTTGTGGATATGGCGGCGGCGCCAATTGATCACTGCCGTAATCAGATTGATCAGTGCAGCTAAAAGATACATCAAGGCGATTGGGGTAATTTGCCAGGTCATATTGATTTTCTCTTCATATCCAATGCCATAAACATCGATGTATCAGCCCCTCATTGTGGACGAAACCGAATTTCGGATAGTTTTTCAAGAACAATTTTATATTAATAATTAATGTTTTGGGGAAAGTTCTTGGAGATCTGAATCCTGCACTTGTGCGGGCCCTTTTTAGCGAGGTAAACCGGGACTGAGATAATCTAAAAACAGCAACAAGGTTCAAGCTAAACTACGGTGCGCATTGCCATGAAAACATCGGGTGATCTGCCCATGTATAACCGCTGACCGGGAACGAACTACTGACCTGGACACTTTCAGGAAGAAAAACAAATTGAAGTTCAGCTAAATCTGCGTCCATGGGTAAATCAAAACGTAGCCAGGCTTCCGTTTTGTGCCCTGGATACAGGCCAGGGTTTAGGCTTGTGTAATCTGGGTAACCTTTGCGATGTCCATAAGTTGGCTTGAATTCAACTGCGCCCTTGATCAAAATAAAGTGCTCAGGTGCAGGAAGTTTCTGCTCGTTCGGGCTGATATTTTCAAATTGAACAGCAATCCATAGAAATTTAGCCCCCACAGGTGGTGCCCTTCGGGAACCGTACTCTGTTTCATAATCAGATGTGAACTCTGCCTGGGTCATCGTAACCCGCAAAGTCTTGTAGGTGATTACTTGTCCGTAGGGATTGGGTGTTGGGTTGGTTCTGACTTGCGTGGGTTGGGGGGCGGATGTCGAATATGCCAGCGTTGGCACGATTGGTGGGTTAAATGTATTACAAGCCGCCAGGGCGCCAATCAAAACAGCTAAAACCAGGTGTAAGAATGATTTCATAGGAAGATAGTTTTTTTGATTGTATTTTCCGTATTTGTAGGCCTTGGTATTTCTACGATAATAAAATCATTATAGCACCTAACCAGCTGGAGCTTTCGGTGTGGGCGGACGCTTTATAAGAGGTTAGCTGGCAGTAAGTTTCTTTCCAATACGCCCGGCTTCGTTTAAGTGGATAAAATTGTGAGAAGTAGCTGTTCTGGTAAGGAAAAATCCTCTGTTGCGATTTAAGTAATATTCATATAGCCAGTTTGCCCTGGAATTGATCGAGCCTTCGTCCACCAGTTTTTGAACGATTTCGGTCGGAACGATTTCTTTGGTTTGTTCCGCACTCAATTGCCGCACAGTTTCGCGAGTGCGGCGCCCGACGGCTGCGCGGTACTCCAATATGGTGCGTACAGAGATCATCTGGCTAAATTCATGCACATCATTGTCGTCCATGCTCGCCCCACAATCCGGCAAGGGAAAACACAATCGCGCAGCCCAATCTGCAGTCCAGACCTGGGATTGATCCAGTGCCAGGGTGTTAATGGTCATATCTTCGATACGCGTTATATGCCATAACAGCCAGACGATTGAATTTTGTCCGGGTCGTGGTACTTTTTTGATCTGCACTTCGGTCAGCCCGGTCATCACCTCGTCCTGCAGCGACCAGCTGAGACCGCCAGAAATATCCGCGCAGTGTACTGCGGCGTGTTGCTCCATAAAAAGCGCGCTGGCTTCATCAATGCGAGCTTTGGATGAAAGCGCCTTGCGAAGTTCAGCCTGTTTCTGGGTCCAGTTTTTTCGATGATCCATTGCATTTTTTCCCAATACATTATCCCATATTTCGCTTTTGGTGTGCCCGGACGGCTGCTGCCAGATTGTTGCCTGGTTTAAAATTGGGTTGGGCACACTTGATTCGGAGCAATTAAAAATTTATTCTTGAACATCACCAGCTATATTAAAAGTCCAACTTCTCATATGTCTGTGCGTTTCCAGCCCGGCGAGATTGGGTTACAATCATTGCATGGGTACACTTTTTCTCGTCGCCACGCCGATTGGTAATCTCGAAGATATGAGTCCGCGCGCAGTGCGCATCCTGCGTGAAGCCAGGCTGATTGCTGCCGAAGATACCCGGCATACACGCCAGCTGTTGACTCATTTCGATATCCATACAGCGCTGACAAGTTACTATGAGCATAACAAGCTTTCAAAAATGGATGCCATTCTTGCCGCTTTGAGTCTGGGAGACGTTGCGCTGGTATCGGATGCCGGCACCCCAGCCATCAACGACCCTGGTTATGAGCTGGTTAAAGCGGCGCTCAATGCAAATCACATTGTCAGCCCAATCCCAGGGCCTTCTGCGCCAGTTGCCGCCCTGGCAATCTCCGGCCTTCCCACAGATTCATTCCTCTATCTCGGTTACCTGCCGCGGAAAACATCTGAACGAAAGGCCCTCTTCGCCGGGATAGAATCACTTCCTTATACATTGCTCTTTCTGGAAAGCCCGCATCGCGTACTTGAATCTTTAGCCGATATGCAGACATCGCTCGGTGATCGCGAAATTGCGGCCGCTCGTGAACTGACAAAAATTTACGAACAGGTAGTGCGTGGATGTATTAGCCAGGTAATTGCGCACTTTACCCAGCATGAGCCGCGTGGAGAATTTGTTCTGGTTGTCAGTGGGCGCCCAGCCGATTCGGATAATGCTCAATGGTCTGAAGAACAGGTCAATGCAGCCATCCAGGATGCTCTTCAAACCGATCGCCCGGCCAAGGAGATTGCAGCTGAACTTGGGCGTAAATCAGGTTGGGCACGTCGTGAAATTTATAAAATGTTGCTCGAGAAAAAAGAGTAACCAACCAGGGCCAAACCATTGTGTTTCCACTAAATGGCCACCGGATTGCTAGGGTGGTTTTTTAAAAGATATTTTCCCGGAAAACACACAGGCAAGGCAAACCTTTGACTTGCATTTGCCGCGCAGCAAAAGAGTCTGGTGAAAAGCAAAACCGAGGAAGCCGTGAGAAAATGCGCAGCTTAATATTTAGGACCTGGTTCGTGTTTGACATGGAAATTCTATGAATCTTGACGATCTCTCCGTAATCAAAGAACTCGATAAGCAGAATATGCTGGCAGAAATTGACAATCTGCCTGACCAACTTGCCCAAGCTTGGACGCTTGGCCAAACGCTGCCACTTCCAACTATCATGGGTATCACGCGTGTGGTTGTCAGTGGGATGGGCGGCTCGGCTATCGGTGCCGATTTGCTGGCCGGGTATGCTGCTCAAAATTGTCCCGTGCCTGTCATTGTGCATCGCGATTACGGTCTACCCGCTTTCGCAAATGGCAAGCAAACGCTCTTTATTGCATCATCGATCTTGGGTGAACCTGAAGAGACGCTTGATTCTTTTGAACAAGCTCTGAAGCAGGGTTGCTCGATCATCGTGGTTACCACCGGTGGTAAATTAGCCGAAAGGGCTGCCACTGCGGGCTGTCCTGTCTGGCTTTTTTCGCACACCAGCCAAACACGTGTATCCATTGGTTTCGCTTTTGGGCTGCTGCTTGCTATTTTTGAACGGCTTGGCTTGTTACCTGCACAGGCTGAGCTGTTGGCAGGAGCTGTGCAAACCATGAAAATTCAGCAAAAGCTGATTCAGGTCTCTGTTCCAGCCGCGCAAAACCAGGCCAAGCGTTACGCCGGGCAGCTGGTAGGTCGCTGGGTGACGATTTTCGGTTCTGGCGTTTTGACAACAGTTGCCCGGCGCTGGAAATCCCAGATCAACGAACTGGCAAAAGCGCCTGCCAATTTTGAATTTTTACCCGAAGCCGACCACAACACTCTTGCAGGGATAGTCAATCCGTCTACAGACCTGCTTATGCCGCATACGATGACACTTTTTCTAAGCGCGGTTTCTGAACATACTCGCAATCGCCTCCGCGCTATGATTACCCGGCAGACCTTTATGCTTGAGGGTCTTAACACAGATATCTACCTGGCTTTGGGCGAAACCAGTCTCGCCCAAATGTGGACAGCAATTCATTTTGGCGATTATATGGCTTTCTATCTTGCGATTGCCTATTCCACCAACCCAACACCTGTTGATGCGCTGGTCGAACTTAATGCCGCGCTTGCTGCGAAAAGATAGCATCCAAACACGATGTCGATTGTAAAGTGGGTAAAATCCCGTCTCAACCTTGAAACTACGGCCGCATTGTTCGTAATTGGATTCGGGTTGGTTTTGCGCTTTCGCCAATATACGTTGAATCTCTCTTTCTGGTTGGATGAGGCTATGCTGGCCCTCAATATTGTTAACCGTAGTTTTAGCGCACTGCTCAAGCCGCTGGACTATGAACAGGGTGCCCCTCTGGGGTTTTTGTGGATAATCAAGCTGTTTGAGACAATTTTGGGAAATAATGAATACAGCCTGCGCCTGTTTCCCTTTTTAGCGGGTTGTTTATCTTTGGTGATCTTATGGTTGGTAGCCCGCCAATTTATTCGTCCAGTGGGCGTTGTTTTTGCCCTGCTTATTTTTGCTTCCAGCCGGCATATTGTCTCTTACAGCGTACAGGTTAAACAATATGCTGTTGATATTACGGTTAGCCTGTTGCTCTACTTATTGGGGCTCAACCTGCTGGGCAAAGCAACTACCCGCAAGGACTATTGGTTGCTCGGTTTGTTTGGAGCGCTTTCCATCTGGATTTCGCATGCCGCAGTATTTACTCTGGCTGGCCTTGGCCTGGTGTTAATGGGTACGGCAGCCTTGAAAAAAGACTGGCGCAAAGTATTCAACTATGTTTTATGTGGGTGTTTTTGGCTGATCAATTTTGCTGCTCTCTACCTGATCCAATATCGCAGCCTGGCAGCTGACCCCTTTCTGACTGGTTTCTGGGCAGATTTTTTTATGCCGTTTTCCAGTTCCACCCCCGGCTGGATTCTGGACCACTTGACAAGTTTGTTCTACAATCCCGGCGGATTGTCTACTGATGTGCCATCCATTGTGGTCCTGTTCTTGATGCTGGCTGGGTTGCTTTCTTTGTTCCTGCGAGAAAAACGCTGGATCTGGATATTTGTATTATCGCTGGCCTTTACGCTCCTGGCCTCCAGCCTGGGAAAATATCCATTTGGCGGGCGGTTGGCGATGTTTGTGGTTCCAGGATTGTTGATTTGCGCGGCAGAGGGGATCGAGGTGTTACGCAGGCCATTTGCTTCCAAACCTGTCTTCGGTCTGATCGGGGCCTTGCTGCTGACCGCGGTTCTGGCTTATGGTTCTGTCAGCTTTTCGATTGAGCTACTGTTAAAGCCCAAAATGGCCGAAAATATCGCCCCTACCATGGTTTTTCTAAAAACCAATTATCGACCGAGTGACGTCATTTATCTTTATAATACGAGTATCCCCGCTTTTCGATACTATGCTCCCAAGTATGGTCTTGAAAACGCGACGGTTTTGAACGGCGCAGATTTTCGCCAAAACCAGGCCGGTTACCAGGCTGAGCTTGATCAAATGCTGGGCAAAAAACGGGTCTGGTTCTTATTCAGCCACCTGACGGATTACGACTACCTGGATGATCGAGACTATATCCTCCATTATGCCGGTCAGCTTGGCACCAAAAAACGCGAATTCATTGATCCAGGCACGGCTATCAATCTCTATCTGTATGATTTGGCACCTTGAAGACTGTATAGATTTGGGATTCGTTTTATCCCCCCATTTTTAACAACTAAGAAAACCTGCAATCGCGCATCTGCATATGTCGCCAGAATGGTGCCTCGAGTCTGGTTTCGTCCCTACTTTCGAAATGGGTCGGGCTTGATAGATGCAATCATGGTCGGGAGGTCTGGGTCGGCCAGCGAGTATCGGTTGGCCGTGGGGTTAATGTGGGCCAACGGGTGGCAATGGCTGGCGTGACAGATGGAAGGCCGGGTGTGGCCGTATTGGTTGGTGGTGTTGGGTTTGTTGGCGTCATGGTCGGGACAATCGGAGTGATTGTACTGGTGGCCGACGCTGGGAGTGAGGTTAGTATGGGCGTGGGGGTGGGCGTGTAATTTGTTTCTAGGCAGGCAGGCACTGAATCGTTAATTCCATCCGGGTTTTGAGTCTGCCCGTTTTCATCAAATATCTTGACAGCCTGTACTTGTGGGAACTGCTTCAGGTTGATGAGCAGGAGTTGCGCAATGCTGTAATTCGCCAACTGACGTTTACACTTACCCGCCAGGTAAATTCGCGCAAGCCCGCCAGTGAGTTCAAATTTAGTGTAGCCGGTATAGCCATCGTAGATGGCCACATCGCCATAGGTGTAACGCTCGGTTGCGCCGGGTCCCTTGAAATACTGGTCGATGGCTGCCTTGCGTAAATCCAGGCTTGAACTGATGTATCTGCCCCGGTTCACCTCATAAGGTGGCTGCCCACTTGCCAGGCGGGCGGCATTCGCAAAATAAACCTTGATCAGGGTATACGGCAAGGTTGCGGTTGGCCAGCGTGTGGAGCTTGGTTTGATTACCGGAGTAAATGTTGGTGTTCTGGTGAAAGTTGGGGTTTTGGTGATGGTCGGTGTCTTGGTGATGGTTGGTGTTTTAGTAATAGTTGGAGATGGCGTAATAGGTGCAGTTTGGGTGATTGTGACTGTTGGCGTGATGGATGGTGTATAGGTAAGCGTGGGTGTTAGTGTGCTGGATGGCGTCAGCGTGATAGTTGCTGTCAGTGTCGTGGTGGGGGTATCACTTGGAACCGCAGTTCCGACGCTGAGCGGAACGAAACGCACAGCATCTGCCGCCAATTCCAGGCCGGATACAGTTGTAGACTGGTCCTGGGTTTTATTTCCGAGTTGAACATATTCCAGGCTGGCCGCGTTGAAATAATATTTCCCAATGGTGACCCAGCCACTTGGTACGGCAGGGTTGGGGAATACGGATTGGTTAAGTACCACGGCATCAGTGACTCCATCGTGGACGATGTTGTAGATGGCGCCTTCGCTGGTGGCGTGAATGACCGGAACTCTGACATACACATCAAAGATGCCGGCACCTGTAGCGGGGGGGAGCTTCCAACGCGCCTGGCAGGTGTCAACGCCATCGGTGATGGGCTGGACCGCCAGCATGCGCGCATTCTGACTGTTGGCGGCGCTGGTGTTGATGACGTTCCAGCAGTTGGCCGGGATCTGGTCAAAACGTGGGTCAAGATCGTCGATTAAATAACCGCTGGCAGCTGCCGGTGCTTCAGTCAGGGCTGGGCCTGATGGATAGACATTGGCAGGCGACCCGCTGGTGTTGGGGTATTGGGCCCACAACGATTCTGCCTGGTTATAGGGCCAAGGATCCTGCCCGGGTTGTCCGGCCCATCCGTATGGATCGATTGGTTTGGCTTGCAAGTTGGTCACACGGAAGTGCAAATGTGGACCGGACGAGTTGCCCGTGGTGCCGCTGGTGCCGATGATCTCGCCGTGTTGAAGATCTGTGCAACCGGAAAAACTGCAAGATTGAACAGCCAGGGCACTCATGTGGCCGTACCAGGTATCGTATCCTTCTGGATGACGTAAGCGGACATAGATACCCAGGTTGCTGCGATGATCCTGCGGATTGTACCAACCAGCGTATATGACCTGGTTGGCGTTTCCGGCGGCCAGCACGGGACGGTAACTTAAGCCGAAATCGATACCATCATGCCCATTATAAAAAGTGTAAGCGCCCAGCCGATAGCTCCAGTATCCACCGTAGCCATAATCGCAAAGACCATTTGGCGGCGGAGTGCCTTCCGGTGCAGGCTTTGGACAGGCCTTGTTCAATATTTCGCCCTGATAGGTGACGACCTTGTTATCTGAAGTGCTGTAAGTGGGGTTGCTATGATCGAAGATCGATTCTTCGGATGATCGTCCGTAAAAAGGCGGATATAGAAATGCCGTTACCAGATTTGCGGGGCGCGCAAAAACGCTCTGGGTGATGATTAGCCCGGATAAGACGGCCAGTCCGCTAACAGCGAGCTTAATAATAAATAATTTGGTCAACAAGCGCGGGCGAAATTTTGGCATCATGGCGTGGGGGCTGCCCCCGTTGCAGTCACGCTGGGTGTTGGCGTCTCGGGTATAAAGGTGGGTGTTGCGGTGGGGACTGATGCGAAGGCACGCAGTGTGCCAAAAATAGCTTCCGCATCTTGCAGGCATTGCTCCTGTTGTTCATTGAAAGAAACCTGGAACCCAGTCAGCAGATGTGTATCGCCACCCACGTAACTGACAAACTTAACCGTATCCTGAACAGTGACGGTGTTCACATCAAAGCCAGCCGAGCCGATAATGCGAAATTCATGAGTCACTTTCCAATCCATTGGCAAGCCGCGCCCGGTCCAGGGAGTGATCGTACAGTAATCGATACGACGGTTGCCCAGTACGATATCGCCAAATAGTCCCTCCGTTTGTGCCCAGATATCCGGATCGTAATCCATGCGAAAGAGCCGGCCGGGGTCTGAATCTCCAGGGTAAGTAGGGAGCCCTGTCCATGCTACCAAGGCAGGTGCCCTGGGTTGTTCGGTGGGAAGATCTAATTGTGGCAGCAGCGTTTCGGTGGGTGCCGGTTGGTAGGGAATGTAAGTTGAAGGGACTGCCGGGGTTACGGCTGCAGCAGTTGCTGCGCTGGTTGTGGCGGTGGATCCTGATTGAATGGCAGTTGGCGTAACGACTTGCTCTGCCATTTGTGTTGGGGCGCTCAGCTCGGTTTCGATCGCAAGCTTCTGCGCAGGGATAGGCGAACCAATCGCTGCTGTGTGTGTCAGGGTTATGACGAATGGCAAATCTACTGCCGGGGTGGCCAACGGTCCGCAGGCGCCGAGAAGTGGGAAAATGAGAAGTGTTAGTGCGAAAAAGACAGTCCGGTTCATTAACGAATCCATCCGGCGCAGCAAGCGCCGTTTACCAGTTTGTTTACCTGCCCACTGGAAAATCCAAAAAGCCATACACCCATTTTATCACCCCCGGCATTTAATGGGGAAAGGCTGCTAAAGATAAGGGTTTCGCTATCGGGTGACCATGCTGGTTGGGTGTCGGGAGCAGCCGCAGTGCTAAAAATCTTTGCCTGCTTCAAGTCGTAGATCGAAAGATTGATTGATGCTGGGTTTTCAGGTTGGTCTCGGCCGATAAAAGCAATTTTGGATCCATCTGGTGACCAGGCTGGCGAAAATCCGCGCCCGGCATCCGCATTGGCTAGCATACGCGGATGAAATCCATTGGCATCCATCAGCCAGAGTTCGCCGGGCGGAGCAGCCTCCTGGTTGTCTGGTATCCGAATATAAGCAATCTGGCTTCCATCGGGTGCGTATTGTGCAAGCGCGGTTATATTTTCGGTATCTACCAAAAGTTGTGACGGGTTTTGTCCATCCGGACCAGCCAGCCAGGTCTCAGAACCAAAACCGATGCCCTTGCTAAGCGAAAACAAGACCTTCTGACCATCGGGTGCCACTGTCAAATCATACGCAAAGGGCGAGATTGGTAGTTCAGTTGCCTTGCCGGTTGCCGCATCCACTCGCAGGGTCTGGGGTACTGAGAGAGTTCCAATTTTTATATAAAGTGCGCCACCATCCGGTTGCCAGGCAAGGAAACGGCTGTCGATGCTTGGATCCGAAAGCGCAAAGTGCGATTTTCCGCTGGCAGTATCAAAAAGTTCCACTGCCGGGCCAAATGAACATTCCCATTCCACTGCGATCCAGCGCCCCAATGGCGCGGGGCGAAGCGCATAAAAAGAGCAATCGCTGGGCGGATTGAGCGCGATTTGCTGTCGCGTAGAAGCATCAATAGCGTTTGCCAAATGCAGCGTTGGGTCTGGTGTGAAAGTCAGGTAGAAAAAACCTGGCAGATAGGATGTTTGCGTGGTGGTAGTGGGCGTGCAGGCGCTTAGCACCACCAGGCAAACAGCAAAAAGCAAGCGTGTGCGCATGGGAGGATTATAATTCGGGAATCGGAGGAATGATGCATATTCTGGTAACAAATGATGATGGCGTACAGGCGCCGGGTTTATTGGCACTCGCGCAGGCCATGCGTAAGCTTGGCGATGTAACTATTCTGGCTCCTGATCGCAATTGGAGTGCATCCGGGCATGTTAAGACCATGGATCGTCCTCTGCGCGTTCGGGATGTACAACTTGCGGATGGTTCACCTGCCAAGGCGAGCGATGGCGCGCCGAGTGATTGCGTGGCGTTGGCCTTTTTGGGTGTGGTGCCCAAAAAGATAGATCTGGTGGTTTCGGGTATTAACCCAAACGCGAATATTGGTCATGATGTCACCTATTCTGGAACTGTGACAGCTGCGATGGAAGCCGTTATCTCGGGAGTGCCCGGGGTTGCCTTTTCGCTGGATGGCAGACCGGGCCACGGAGAATTGGATTATGCCCTTGCTGCGCGTCTGGCTTCGCGGGTTGTGGCGCTTGTTCTGGCTGAAGGCCTGCCGGAAGGTACCCTTTTGAACGTTAATATTCCCAACTTGCCGGAAACAGCGCTAAAAGGATTTTTGACCACTCGCCAGGGTTTGCGTGTTTATCGAGATGCGCTCGACGCGCGCATTGATCCGCGCGGTCAGCCATATTATTGGATTGGTGGCGAATTCCCCACCGGTGTTGATCAGGCTGGTACTGATTTTGGGGCATTGATGGCCGGGTATATCTCGGTAACCCCTCTGCAGCTCGATCTTACCGCACGCCTGGCTTTGCTGACTTTAGAAAAATGGAATTGGGAATGACACAGTCTTTTGTTTTGGAAACGAGCAGGCTTTGCCTTCTTGAGCTGACCCTGGAAGATGCAGGTTTCATACTCGAATTACTGAATGAACCTGATTTTGTGCGTTTTATTGGAGACCGTGGCGTTAGAACCCTGGACGATGCCAGAAGTTATCTGCAAAAAGGCGCCCTCGCCAGTTATGAACGCTTTGGTTTCGGGTTATGGCTGGTTCAATTGCAGTCCTCAAAAGAATCGCTTGGAATTTGCGGGCTGGTAAAAAGAGAATCTTTGCAGGATATTGATATTGGATATGCCTTTCTGGAGCGCTTTTGGCGTAACGGCTATGCCAGTGAAGCGGTCCTGGCAGTCAAAAACTATGCCTTGCACAGTCTGGGAATCAAGCGCCTGGTGGCAATCACAGATCAGGATAACATTGGCTCCATCAGGGTGCTTGAAAAGATAGGTATGAAGTATGAGCGGTTGGTCCGCCTGTCAGACGATGGG
>CAINXK010000044.1 GCA_903854805.1 uncultured Anaerolineae bacterium | reverse complement strand
CGAGCAGCGGGGTGGGGTGGAGATAGTCTGCCAATCCGCGTGCCTGTTGTTCGATGAGCAGTGCGCGCTGGTAAAGCCCCCAGATCTTCCAGCCCAGCAGGGCAGAAAGCAGCAGGAAGATTAATACTAGTATGATGGATGCTTGTTTGACGAAGCGCAGGATTTTGGTGCGCGGTTTTTGGGCATCAGCACGGCGCCTCAGTTCGAGCAAGAATGCCTCGCTGAGTTGTTCCATGCCCTTGCGGTGCCAGTCGCTGAGGGTGCTGTTTGGCGCGGGTTCACTCTCGTCTTCGGCGAAACGGTAGCGCGCCAGCTCGTCCGGGCTGAGCCCCTCTGCGCGACCATACACGAAAAACAAGATTGAGCGGTCGAGGCTGGCCCAGGCTTCGCGCTGACTGCCGGGAATGGGTGTGCCATAAAGCAGTGGGGCAAAGTGTTGGGCGGCCAGGATGCCAAAAGCGCCCCAGCGGGTATCCAGACGTTTTCCGGCGCGCGGTGGTCCGGGAGGAATTGTTTTTCGAAAGACACACGTAACCAGCTCGACGAGTCGCGCGCCGGGGGCTTTTTCTTTGGGGCCGGATAGCAAAATTGCCCAGGGATGATCGTTGAGCAGGCCGGGTTCGCGTACATTGAGAAGCACCAATTTTATTAACTCGACCTGGGAAGTGTCTGGATATTTCATAAAAGTCCTGTTGTGACGTTGAAAACCAATCCGTAAACGATCCGTAATCAATTAGCCAGGCGGCTGGCATATAATGTACATTGAAGCAGCCCGAATGGGATTGGCTGTGGATCTTATGTTCAAAGGGAGATTGAGATGAACCGAAAGATACGATTTTTGATGGCAGCCTTGATGGTGATCGTCCTGGCTTTCAGTGCTGGCAGCGTCTGGGCGGCACAGAGATTGGTGGGTTCTGTGCCAGAGAAACCGGCTGTGGGCACATCGGCGCCAGTACCTACCGCCGCGCCGCTGCTTGCCGCGACCAGCATACCACTTAGCGTGGGGCCGGGTATTCCGGTGACAGGTATGGCAGATGCCCCTGGAGCGGTTAACATGGGTACGGCTATTTATGCGCCCATGGATCCGACCGTAATTATCAAGGTGACCGCGGTCATTAAACCGGTGGACATAGTCGCACAGCCGGAGGGCATGGCCTTTGTGGGTGATTCCTTCCTGTTGTGGACCAGCATGCCAGATGTGCCGGTGCAGGTATGCTACGCATACCCACCTGAAATGGAAGCCAAGCAGGCTGATATTTTCAAGCTGAACGAAACCTTGTCTCCGCCCGTCTGGCAGCCCGTGTCTGATACGACGGTTGGAAACGGGATGATCTGTGCCACAATAACATCGGGTTACGTTTCGCTGATCGGTAATTCGTAATGTTTCGTGAAACCAGGCCGGGGTGGGCGCGATCTTGCCTTTCCTGGCCTGGTTTTCATTGGACAACCAGGGCCGGGGCCCTGGTCATTATCCTGAGTCTTGGCCTGTGTTATGGCGTGACAATCGCGCCGGATCTGACCTGGGCGCATTTTAGCGCGG
>CAINXK010000043.1 GCA_903854805.1 uncultured Anaerolineae bacterium | reverse complement strand
TGGATAAATGCTTCTCGCTGTAGCATACAAAAAATGATACCATGAAAAAGAAAAGCGCTTATTTTGAATTTCAATGTACTTTGATGCCCCGGTAACTATAAACCTGGATTAATGATTTATATCCAAACTCAACTTTCTCGCTGTAAAGTGCCTGCAACATAAGCAGAACGGCCATGTCGTGATGTTAGACACTTACATACCTAAAAACACTATTAGCTATAGAGCTTAGCTAATTTGCTTATAAAATTTAGCATTAAAAATTACATATCTGCTAATAAAAAATCCGTTACCCAGCAGCAGCGATTGGGGTTGAACCAGACACTGTCCGATAGGAAGGGCATGCTTGATTTTTGGAAAATTTACCTAACTTTGTAACAGCCCCTTTCCGTGGCGAACGATTACATTTCCTTTCCGGTCAGACAAGAAAACATCAAAGATTTTAGGTCACATAACTCTGCTAAAACAATTCAGTTATCGAGAGTTTTTGGGAACCCTCGATAACTGAATTCATCACCGGGTCATTTCCTATCTACACTATTCAGCACTGCTTTTCTTAAATGCACGGATGTTTGGCTAAAGCAACCCGGCTAATTTTGAAAATCATTTCGCCATTAATTCTGTCCAATTATCCGAGGGAAAGTCAGGCACTACCTTTTGACAGATGGAAGGAACACAGAGAAATCGCCGATCGAAATGCTGAATGGCGATAATTCACCGGGCCAATTCGAGTCTTCTAGGGTTGGCTTCATTCCGTGAACCCGAGGTTTGACAAGGAAATTATTCGTGGAGTTCCATAAGAATGCCGCAGGCGCGCCATCGATCAAAAGAGTTTGAGCTTGTTGATATAGGCCCATGCGTGTGGTTGGATTGGGGTTTGAATCGGCCTGGTCTAACAAAGCCTCTAAAGCAGGGTTGGAATAGCCAAAACGAGCAGAGAAAGACGAACTTCGCCAATACTGCATCCAGTTAATTGGATCTGGATAATCCTCACACCAACCCAATAAATAGAATTGTGGCTGAGTCGTTGGATTTGAAACCCTGGCTGAATAGTCGGCAGAACTGAGCGGCTCAAGTTCAACTGTCACTCCCAAAACATTCTTCCACGCATCGACAAACCACTGCCAGCGGACAAGATTACGCGGGGAGGTTGCAAAGGTCGCTTTTATGACAGGCAGATTTTGGACGGTGTGATAGGAAGAATCGGCCAATGCCTGTTGTGCTTTAGCCGCATCAAACCCCCAGCGTGTTTCAGATGCTACATACGCTGGTAAGCCCTTGGGATACCACTGTAATGTGGGTTGCCCCAATCCCCCATTTATGTTATTTATAAATGCGCTGCGATCAATGGCTTGCGCGAATGCTTCCCTGACCTTCTGATCCGTAAAAGGCGCTTGTTGCTGGTGAAACATGATCCCATAGCTACAAGATGAGGTAGTCGTTGACAATTGCGCCTTCAATGTCGGATCATTGTTGATAACACTCATGTCCGAAGCACCGATAATATCGTACAAATCGTTCTTGTAATCAATCAAAGCCTGTGCGCTGTTGGTTGTAAACGTATACAGCATGTTGTAAAGAGGTTTTTTGCCCCAATAGAGGTTGTTTGGTTTAAATGAAGCTGATTGAGTATTCAAAGTGTCCAGGGAAAATGGTCCATTTCCGAGTTGGTTGGCTGGATTCTGCCACCAATTTATCCCGCCGCTGGTGATCAATTCTTCCTTGGCGGGAAACACAAACCACTTGGCCATAACTGTGTGAAAATAGGGCGTTGGGCGCACAAATTGAATTCTGAGCTTGGTACAGTTATTTTGCGAATAGTTTGTACATGGCGCGTCAGCGCTATCGAGCGCTTTAATCCCCACCGCAGCTCGCAAGGCGGCTAACTGTTCGGGGGTTGAGGCGGGGTTGGCAGACCGATATTCAATAGCGCCGACCACTTCATCAATGATTGACGCATAACCCGCATTTGTGCCTGGATCTAACAATCGTAACAGGCTGTACTCAAAACGCTTGGCATTTAGCATGCTGCCATCGCTATAGGTTAATCCGCTGCGCAGCGTGAAGACCAATTGTGAGGCGGTCGCGTCATATGCCCAGCTTTGGGCTGCCCCTGGAACCGTCTGAACGGAGGAATCAAGACGTGTTAAACCTTCATAAATCTGCCGCAGCACTCCGATCTCATTCGCAAAAGATGATTTTTGCGTATCTAATGTTTCAGGTGGTGTAACTTGCACTCGCAAAGAAGGCAAGGCTGTGGTCGCGGCAAATCCCATAGAGGGTTGCCCTGCAATTAGCGTGAACGCCAACAAGCAAACATATAGCATCGTGAACAGTTTTTTCATAGCTCCCTCAAAAAAAACAATTTTTCTCTGGGCTAACAAATCATCCCAGGAAATACATAACATTTTCAAATATCACAAGATAAGAAAAATAAGAATCGATTAGAAACCTAATTAGTCCATATGTTACCCCCTAAGTTAATTATTCCAAAATTTAATGTCGAATAAAATTGCTAATATTTTCACCCAGATGGATGATGATTTGGCTGAACTCTCTTAACTTTAGCATCATTTCCTATTTGTCATCATTTTCTGTGATCATTTTCATAAAATTGGACATTGGAATCTATTCAAATGCACTTACCAGTATAAGGCGCTGAATGCCTAACTTTTTGGCTATTTATATATGGGTATTGACATCATGGGGATCCACGATTGGTTCGAGGGCCAGCATTTCTCGCAGCTGGCCAACAGTAACCGCGAACTTTCCAGGATGGCGCGTCATTTTGCGCAAGCTGCGTTCGCAGGACTCAAAGATTGCAATCAGAATTTCTTCTGATTGCATGGACAGAGCGTGCCTCGGATACCCTGTGGGTCTGAGCTTCTCTGGTATATCTGGCAACATAAATGCTATTGCCATGTTGAGGACATGCTCAACTGTTGGTGGTGCGCACTTTACTTTACTGGAGTGCGCGGTGGTCTGTGGTTCAAGATATTGTTTTTCTCCTTTCCTAGAATCCTTTGCTATTTGGTTGTAATCCCTCCGGCATGCGCTTCTCCTATATAAGAGAAACGCCAATGGGGGAATGGAGCTGAAGTCCCACCAACCTAGTTAGTAGTCGCCTCCTTCGCTGCTCATCTCTAGCATCCAGAAGCCGGTCTTGCTACCATCATCGAGGCTTGGACCGCTTACATTGTCACATTGCCTATCTATTTTCAGTCTAGTTAATATGCAATAGCTATTTTGCTTAGCTAAAAATGGATCTAAAAAGCTAATCCATTCTTTTTTTTAGTAATTGCCATAGATTGCCACCCGCCAGGAAGTAATCATTTATATCCTTCGCGCCGTCTGGAAGTTCTATTTTCGTTGGGTTTCGCAGCAGACCTGCTATTCGTTTGGCACCAGCCTGCCCGGCTTTATCGGTATCATAAGCAATCAAAGCTCGTTCTAGCGGAATCAGGTACGCGCCCCAGCTCGCCAAGTCCGGTATATTCGTTGCGCTGCCCAAGGTGGCGCAGGCCACAACATCGCCAACTTCCTGTTGGGCAATCATGCAATCAAACTCGCCTTCACAGAATAAAGCAACATCGGCACCGCGCAGACTCTCAGCATTGAATATCGCTGCGGGCTTGCTGCCTGTCATACATAAATACTTAGGATCAGCGCCCTGGCGTCTTCGAACCTTGATATACCAAACTTCACTGCGCACAATACAGGGAATGATTATCCCCTGGTCTAGCCAATATTCACCCGCTACCTTGTAACCTGTTGGGTTGTACCCCAGCCTATAACGCTTGATAGTTTCATCACGCAGGCCCCGTCCGCGCAGATAGTCCAGCGCAAACTTAGCGCCCGGCTGCCATAGTCGAGCCTCACACTCTGTGATAACTTCCAACGCCAGATCCTGCCACACAGGCGGCTGGTACGCGGGCACCGGCACCGGGGCAGGCCTAGGGCCAGTCATCTCGGGCAGGTTCCCTCCCAGGGCACGCCTACAAATTTCATCCATGTCGTTTTTGTTCTTCGGGTCCAGATTATCACGCTTGGCAATGTAGCCGATTACCGTGTCACCGCCTGGGGTGCATTGCCTACAGGCCCATCTGGGAAACGGCCTGGCATTCGGCTGCACATAAAACCTATTCTTGCCACCACAGAACGGACAGGCACCTTTATACTCGCCGCCGTGTGTACTCGCCGCAGGCCGGTCACCCAGGCTGGTATCACGCCCACAAATAGCGAGCAGATCGGCCGTCTGTTTTACCCGGTCAAGGTCGATCACCTCACCCCCCCGGTATTCCACTTACCACTTACCCCTATTAAAGGGGGGTAAGTGCGTAAGTGACAATACCATTTACTTTTTATTTTCGTAAGTGCCCGTAAGTGACTGTAAATGCTGTAAGTGGTCATTAAGGTGTAAACCTTTTTAGGTATTATTTTTGCCTGTTTCGGTCTTGATTTTGCCCGTTCCGGTCATGCGGTCAACAACGTTTCTGATACGGTTTACTCCAATATCGGGTAGGTCTTATTCTTGCGCAGCCCGGTCAAGGTCGATCATTTTAGGTCTTTTTCAGTAGAGACAGTAGAGGGTGTAGATACTTGCGTTAATTAAGATATATAAATAAGAAGAATTATTTACATGCTTAGTTAAATAGGTGAAGTATCTACACCCTCTACTATTCACGGACACCTACCCTCTTCCAAGTAGAGACAGTAGAGGGTGTAGATACTTG
>CAINXK010000042.1 GCA_903854805.1 uncultured Anaerolineae bacterium | reverse complement strand
TTCCGCTTTATCGGGTTTGGATAGCTGCATGTAGGCTGCTCCTCCGGCCGCGCCGATTGCCAACCCGGCCGCTCCGCCAATCAATGCGGTGGTGGCGGGCGAAAGTGATTGGATGGACTGTTGAACAGGTGCGTAGCTGGTAGGAGGCGCGAATGTATCCAGGTTGGCCCGGTTGTAAAGACCCAGGTCCCAGAACCCGGCTTCAGAACAGGCAATACAGCCATGCCCGGCTTTGATCGGCCAGCTGGTGTTGTCGTTGTAGCCTACGGCCGGGCAGTTGTGGAAGGTGACCGGTCCTTTGCAGCCCATCTTATAGAGACACCAGCCTTTGCGGTGTCCTGCATCGCCCCATTTGGCAACAAACTCGCCATGATCAAAATGACCGCGACGTGGGCAGTTATCGTGAATGCGTGCGCCGTATGCAAACAGCGGGCGGTGCTGGCTGTCCATCTCGGGCAGTGCGCCAAAGGTCAGATAATGCACAACCGTGGCGGTTAGATTGACGGGGTTGCATGGGCAACCTGGCAGGTTCAGCACCGGTTTGTCCTTGACCAGTTCCATCACGGATTTGGCACCCGTCGGGTTGGGGTTGGCCTTGGGTAGGCCGCCAAAGGCTGCACAGCTGCCGATCGCGATTACTGCAATCGCATTGGCAGAAGCTTCCTGCAGTATATCCATGGCAGTTCTTCCACCAATTGTGCAATAGATACCGCCATCAGCGGTTGGGATGGAGCCTTCCACCACCAGTAGATAACCACCCGCGGCGATGGCGTTCTTTTTGGCTTCTTCGGCCTGTGTGCCGGCTGCAGCCATAATCGTTTCATGATAATCCACGGAAAGGATATCCAGAATTAGTTCCCCGACTGTGGGTCTGGATGAGCGCAGCAGTGCTTCGGTGTTGCCTGCACAATCCTGAAATTCTAGCCATACGATGGGCGTACGTTTCGGAGCGGCCAGTGCTTTGGCTATCTTGGTCCCATAAGATAGGTTCAAAGCTAGCGTTCCCGCCATCAATGAGCAAAACTTCAGAAAATCCCTTCGCGAAATTCCACGCTCCTTCACGGCATGTTCCAAGCTGGAATCGCTCATATTGCCTCCTCCCGAACGGTGAATTGGATGCTACTATTACTATCTTGGATATGTAAGCGGAATGATTATTAGGGAAAATTATTGAATAGACTATAGATTAATGTAGCATGAAAAAAAACAAGCACAATTGTGACATTAGTCACTTAATATATATGACAAAAATGTAAAAGTGTATTGACTTCCCGCGGTTGGGTTTTATACAACCAACACAGTCTTTCCTGGTCATTGCTCTACCGTTCCAAATAGCGGATGAAAGTCATTCCAGCTGGTGACTTTACACAATTGGATATTATCAATAAGGTTGGTAGTCTTATCCCATGCATGAACTCCCCATCGCTCAGAGTATCCTTGAAATCTCGCTGCGCGAGGCCGAGAAAGCCGGCGCGCAGCGGGTGACCAGTATTAACCTTGTCATTGGAAAGCTGGCCAGTGCCGTGGACGATTCGATTCAGTTTTACTGGAGCATGATCGCGGAGGGCACCATCGCGGAAGGGGCGATCCTGAATTTTGAGCGTATCCCGACCGAGATGCGTTGTCACGACTGTGGCGAATCCTTCGCGCCGGAGGAGCGCACCTATTCCTGCCCGGCCTGCGGCAGCTCACACGTGCGCGTCAGCAAGGGCGACGAACTGCGGGTTGATAGTATTGATGTTGAATAAGGCCATCATACCGGCCAGTAGCTGCGCGAAACAAAAAAGACAGTCTCGGTTTGAGAGACTGTCTTTTTTGTGCTTGATCTGAGCCTGACTATTGTTGGCAGGCAGGTTTCGGAAGGCGATATCTGGAAATGCTAAGGATTGACCTTCAAGTTCTTGGGCTCGCGGTCATCCGAGCGGATAATTGCCAGGCAGCCTGATTCGCTTTTCGTAAATGACATCAGCGATCCATAAAACACATAGTCCTTGTTCATTTCATAGGGTTTGGTTGGGTAAGAGAACTTTATGTAGTTGCCAAGCGGGTATTTTCCGATGCCACCGACGTGGATGAGCATGGCATCTCCCTGGGTGTAGGTGATTGTTTTTCCCTTCCAGGGTCCCACTTTGCGGAGCGCATTCTTCTTGGACCACAGGGTTTGCTCTTCTGTAGTCATATTGGTAACAAATGTGCATAATTCATCGTAGCTCATCGATAACGGGTCTGGCGTGGGCGTCAACGATGGCGTTTTTGTTGGCCGGGTTGTTCTCGATGCCGTTGGGCTTGGTCCGGGGGTGTTTGTTATGGTGGCGGTCAGGGTTATTGTTGGAGTGCTGGTCTTTGTGGGTGCAGGCGTAAGTGTTTGAGTTAAAGTAACGGTGGGTGTGATTGTGAAAGTGGGTGCGAACACGAAGGCCGGCACAGGTTTATGCGTTGGCGTTGGTGTTGAGCTGGAGGCTGCGGCGGCCAGCCAGGCCAGCGGGCTCTGTCCCATCAGGCTGGATTTGATCAGCACGCCCAAGATCAACATTCCCAGGCACAGGACCGTCCCCATTGCGATTGCCCAAATCTGCCAGGACTTCTTCCGGGTAGATTTGGAAGCAGCGCTGTCTTCGGCACTGATTTGCGCAGGATTACTGGCTTCATTACTTTGATCAATGTAGGCCTGGCGCATGTCTGAAAGGGCCGGGGCAGCAGTCGCTGCTGGCTCGGGCGATTCTTTCGCGCTGGCTTCCAGTTGGGTTAATTTTAAACGTACCTTCGGATTCTCCGGGTTGATCCTGAGCATCTGTTTCAGACATTTAATGCGCTCCTGGTTGCTGCTGCTGATATTGAACAGGTAACCCCAGGCACGTTCATTATCCGGAGACTTGCTGACTGCCTCGGTTAATAGTGCCCTGGCAACCTCGATATTACCGGATTTATACGCATCCACACCCAGCTGAACCAGATCATCCATCACAACCTCCATCTTGCGCAGAACGCTCTGTGAAGATAGCCAGAGCCGCCGAGAAAGAATCTTATCATGTGTTTTGTGTTAATGAAAGGAAAGAAAATGAAAGAAAAGCTGGGTGCTGATAGGCAGGGTAAGAGCGATGGGCTATCTGCTCTGCTGCAATAAATGTCTTTTAGTATTTCGCTAAGCGTTTGTTGCATCAGGGTGTTGGACCTGATTTCAGTGGCTATTCCACCCTGGCAAACAAGCATTTGAGATAAGCGCCCTCTTTAAACCCAATTGGATGATCCAGGGCGTGCCCAGTCCGCTCTATTTCCGAGAGGCGCCGGCTTGATTCATGGGTGGCCTGTTGAATGGCGTTGAAAAAAGCCTCGGCCTCCACCCGGCTTGAACAGGAGGCCTGCACCAATACGCCGCCCTTTCGCAATACACCCAGACCCAGGCGAGTCAGCCGTTTATAGGCAGAAATGGCTGCCGCCGTTTGAGCCTGGTTTTGAGCGAACATGGGCGGATCGAGGATGACCAGGTCAAACAGGCGCTGCTCTGAAGCCATGCGCGCCAGTACATCAAAGGCATCTTCAGCCACTGTCTCGTGCGCAGCTGCCGCCACGTTGGGGATATGCCGGTTATGTGCCATGTTGCGGATGGCGGTTTCCATGGCTGGCACGCTGAGATCCACGCTGACCACCTGCCTGGCGCCACCGCGCGCCGCGTAGACGGAAAACCCGCCAGTATAGGCGAAGATATTGAGGACGGTTTTTTCTCTTGAAAGCTGTTCAACCCGCGCCCGGTTTTCGCGTTGATCGAGAAAAAAGCCGGTTTTCTGCCCGAGAATCGGATCCGCCTCGAAGACCAGGCCATTTTCCTGAAAGAGCACCGGGCCTGCCAGCGGCGGGCCGGAGAGCGTCAGACCGTTGCTCAGACCTGCCAGGAATTCGGTCTGTTTCAGCAGTGAACGGCTGAGGCGCAAAATCAACCTGTCTGCTGGGCTGACCTGGGCCAGGGCGAGGCAGAATTCTTGTAGATGCGGGATCCAGGCTGGCGTGTAGAGCTTGATGACCAGGGTCTCTGCGTAGCGGTCGATTATCAGACCGGGAAAACCGTCATTTTCACCATGCACGAGCCGGTAACCGGTGGTGGCCTGTTCGGCAGGTTGTTGGATCAAGGGTGAGCGCAAATTGGCAGCGGCCATCAGCCGGGTCTTGAACCAGTCGGCATTGATCGTCGCGGGCTGGCGCGCTTGCAGGATGCGGACGCGGATTGGCGAGCTGGGATCGTATAACCCAACCGCCAGGAAACGGCGCTTGTCATCGAAAATGAC
>CAINXK010000041.1 GCA_903854805.1 uncultured Anaerolineae bacterium | reverse complement strand
ATCCAACCTTTAGGGTCCATTATTTATCTTACTTCAACTTGAACTGGGCCACGATCTGCTGCATGTTCTTGGCCATTTCCATCATAGAGGCAGCGGAGGCTGAGACTTCCTCGACCTGAGCCGAGACTTCCTCGGTGGAAGCCGAGACTTCTTCCACGGCGGCGCTGTTCTCTTCGCTGACGCTGGCGATATTCTCGATTTGCCGGGTCAGTTCGGTGGAATTGGCAGCCATCTGTTCGGTGGCGGCAGTGTTCTCTTCGATCACGGCCGAGACCGAGTCGACTGCGCTGACCAGTTCGCCCGCCGCTGCGCTGACCTTGGCGGCCGCGGTGCCGGCTTCTTCGGCCTGCTTGTAAACGGATTCAGCCGCTTCAAGAATGTTGTTGAGCACTTCGCCGGCCGAATTGGCGCGCTCGACACCTGACTCGACCTCAGTGGCCGATTCCTTCATAGCGCTGACGGCTTCGCTGACGGTCTTCTGGATGCCCTTGATCAGGCCGGCAATTTCCTTGGTGGCCAGGCTGGAGCGTTCGGCCAGCTTGCGGACTTCATCGGCCACGACCGCGAAGCCCTTGCCCTGCTCGCCGGCGCGGGCCGCTTCAATGGCCGCGTTGAGGGCCAGCAGGTTGGTCTGACTGGCGATATCTTCGATGGTCTCGACGATCGCGCCGATCTCTTCCGAGCGCGTGCCCATCTCTTCAACCTTGGAGGCCGAAAGACCGACCTTGCTGCGGATGGCTTCCATACCGACGATGGTTTCCTTGACGGTCTTGGCGCCATCGCGTGAATAGCGGGCGGCTTCAGCCGAGTCGCGAGTGACAGCCTGTGCATTGTTGGTGACCTGTTCGATGGCAGTGCTGATACGGGTGGCCACTTGCGAAGCCTTGGTGACTGCGTTGGCCTGCTCTTGGGCGCCCTTGGCCACGCCGTCGATGGCGCGGCCCATCTGTTCGACCGAACTGGCTGTCCTGGTCACACCGGCGGTTTGCTCGGCGGTGCCCTTGGCGACCTGCTGGATGGTGGTGGCGATCTGGTTGGTGGCTTCGCCGGACTGCTCGGCAGCCTTGCTTAACTGCCCGGCAGCGGAGGCCACGGCGTTGGCGCTGTCGGTCACCTGGCCGATGACCTTCTGCAAGCTGGCGATCATCTTGCTGAAGGCATTGCCAAGCTCATCCTTGGCTGATTTCGGTGTCACGCTGACGGTCAGGTCGTTATTGGAGATGGAGGTGGCGGCCGCGCCCATGCCCTGCATGTAATTGATCAGGGCATTAAAGGCCTTGCTGATATCCCCGATCTCGTCCTGGCGCAGGCGCACCTTATCCTTCTCGGCCTCGCTCACATCGCGCACCAGGTCGCCAACAGAAATCGCGCTTGCCAGGGTGGTCAGGAAAGCGAGCGGGGTGGCGATAGCACGGGTGATCACGACGCCGAAAACGACCGCCAATAAGATTCCAAAAATTGCCACCCCGATCAATAAATTCCGGGATGAAGCAAAGGTAACATCGCCCTGGGTGTTGATTTCGCCGGCCATCCGGGTGTTGATATCGGACAGATTGCTGAGGGCAGTCTCCACATTTGTGTATACTGCGCGAAATTGTGATCCCTTTCCCAGCAATGTTTTGGCTCCTTCAGAATCGCCGGCCTTGGCTTTGGCGGTAATTTTAGTCATTTCCTCTTGCAGAAGCGGCCAGTCCTTATCGAAGTCGGCCAGTTCCGTCACTTCTTCCGGCGCCAGTTGGGTGGCGCGATAGGCATCTATCTGGGTGTTCATGTTTTTAACACTGGTAGCGAGGCTCTGCTCATACGTGGTGATATTTTCAGGGAAGACGATCATGCCGTTGAGATAAATCCGCAGATTGGACTCTTCCATATTGGCAATGCCGAGCTGCTCAATGGGCACTGTCCGGTCGAAATACAAGGACGTCATGCCGTTGTTGATGGTGTTCATGCCGATGTAACCCACCACGGCAATCGCGATCATGAGCAACACCACGACACCAAAGCTTATAAAGAGCTTGACACCTGTCTTGAGATCATCGATCCATTTCATGTTCTTCCTCCTGGTTCGGTGGCATTAGTACTGATACCAAACTTGTCAGTTTGTAAATTTGGCATAACAACAATTATTTCTTATTCCTTCTGCAGCCTGCAAGGCGTAATAATTCTTTGCAGGAAACAATTTTAAGGCCCTAGCTACTACCCATCTTTTGGTCAGGAGATTTTGCTAATCGAGGTCAGAACCGCAGCCAATTGCTGTTCCACTTGCGTCAATAACCCGACAGAAAAAGGCTTATCCATCTTTGTCAGAGCAGTTTCGAGTTCTTTGGTAGCTGCGCCTAACTCGTCTGCCCCGATAGTGCCAGCTAACCCCCTCAATGTGTGTGCCTGTAGTTTGGCAAGTTCCAACTCGTTATTCTTCAAAGCAGCGCATATTTTCTGTGCATCCAGCGCGTGATCAGCCTGGAATCTCAAAAGTAACTGCTTGTAAAGTTTTTTGTTTTCGCCCAACCGCCTCAGGGCACTGACCATATCGATTGAGTCAAGCGTCTCGGGCAATTCAATCGCCTGCGGAATTCTACTTTTATCGACGGCCACACCGCCGGTAATTGGTTTATCCAACCAGCGTACTAAAACATTTGCAAGTTTGCTCACATCCACCGGCTTGGAAACGTAGTCGCTAAAACCGGCTTCCAATGCTTTCTGGCTGTCACCATTCAGAGCATGGGCTGTCATCGCAATGACCGGCAAGAGTGGCTGCTCCATGCCCTCATTCTTTCGAATTTGTGCGGTAGCCTGAAAGCCATCCATACCGGGCATCTGGATATCCATTAACACAGCCTGATAATTTCCATCTCTGACCATGCGCACAGCTTGCTCGCCGCTATTCGTAACCGAAACCAGCATCCCCATCTGCTGCAGTAACTCCATAGCAACAAGCTGATTGATTTCGTTGTCTTCCACTACCAGCACCTGCTTCCCCTGCAATTTTCTGATGGTTTCTGCTGAGACCGAATCCGTGGCAGATCGGCCATGGGTTAGTGTCTTATGCCCAAAAACCTGCATGATCGCGTCAAACAACTGGGAGTGAGTAATTGGCTTTACCAGGATGCCGCTTAAGGTTTCAGGTTCATCCTGCTTGAGCATCTCATCCGCACTACCCAGCAAGATGATCGGGAGATTGACCAGCTGGAGATTGCTCCTGATGTGCCTAGCGGCTTCCATGCCATCTGTGCCGCCAGGTAATTTACAATTCACCAGCGCCAAGCCAAACGGTTTGTCAGCTTGCTGCTCCAACAACCGGAAACCTTCTTCAGCAGTCTCCGCCGCCGCACATTCAAAACCGAAAGATTCCAGTATAGTTTGCAGAAATTCCTGCGTGGCAGCATGGTTATCTACCACCAGTACTCGCAAGCCTTTCATCTCAGGAGCAGTTTCAAAAGCCACCGTATCAATCGAAGTTTGTTGTTCAAATTCCAACCTAAACGAGAAGACAGAACCTTTATCAGGCTGGCTTTGAACATGGATTTCCCCGCCCAAAAGGTTGACGAGCCTTTGGCTGATAGTCAATCCGAGGCCTGTGCCGCCATACCGGCGGCTGATGGAGCTGTCGGCCTGGCTGAAAGGCTGGAATAATTGATCTATTTGGGTATTCGTCATCCCAATACCGGTATCGCGAACTGAAAATTCAAGGCTGACTTGCTTTGATGTTTGTTGTACCAAATTGACCTTGGTAACGATCTCCCCAGACTCGGTAAATTTGACTGCATTCCCTAACAAATTAATCAACACCTGCTTCAGACGCAGTGAATCGCCTCTCAACAAACGCGGGATGTTCATTTCGGTGTTAAAAACCAGCTCCAGGCCTTTTTCCTGTGCCAGGGACACCACCAGGTTGGATACATCGTTGAGCAACTCATCCAGGCTAAAATCTACTTTCTCAACCGTTAACTTTCCAGCCTCAATTTTCGAAAAATCAAGAATATCATCGATGATAGTCAACAGAGATTTGCCTGAAGACTGCAGCCGGACGAGATAATCGCGCTGTTTGGCGCTCAATTCAGTTTGCAAAATCAGGTAAGCCAGTCCCAGCACACCGTTCAAAGGGGTGCGTATCTCATGGCTCATCATAGCCAGGAATTCACCCTTGGCGCGATTGGCTGTTTCCGCCTCTTCCTTGGCAATTATCAACTCGGATGTGCGCTCCCGGACAGTTTTCTCCAGGTGGTTGCGATGCTGCCGCAGTTCGGTCTCAGCCTGTTTACGTTCGGTGATGTCCCTGCCAACCGCCAGAATATTGACATCGTTATTCTTGTTGCGCAGTGGAACCAGATGCTCTTCATATGTTCTCCATGTTCCCAAATTGCCCATTGCCTTGTGTTCGAACTTTTGGGATTCCCATTTGCGCATGCAAGCTTCCATCTGGCCCCTGAACACTGTTTCAGCTTCCGGCTCCATATACTGGTAGACACTGCTGCCAAGCACGTCTTGTTCTGCAAAACCTTCAGCATAATGATTTAGGAATAAAAAACGGCCCTGGTCATCATGCAGGGCGATATAATCGGGGGTGGTGCTGACCAGTGTGCGCCACTTCTCTTCGCTCTCGCGCAGTTTCTCTTCAACCAGGCGGCGCTCGGTGATATTTTCATGGTTAATCACAACCCGCACCTGGCTATTTTTGAAGAAGCGCGTCACCCGGCAAATAAACCAGCGTTTTTCGTCTGGAGAATGGCAGGGGTATTCCAGTGAGTAAGTTTCTTGCTCCCCGCGCAACACAGATCGGATGCCCGCGGCAACCGGCCCGGCTTCTTCAGAATTTTCTCCACGGGCAGAGTCGCAAACAGCCAGGTAATTTACACCATCCGCGACAGCCACTGCTTTCATTCCGTTCGTTCGCGCAAACTCCTGCCAGGCGCGGTTCGCTGAAATGATCGCACCTTTTTCATCCAAAATGACCAGGTTGGACATGAGCGAATCCAGCGCAGCCTGAGCAAATTGGCTTTTTGAATTGATTGAAGGATGTGTTTGACTGAACTCAATGGAATTCTGGATGGAACGAGCAGCCATTCGCCTTGTCGATCCGGCACCATCCGAATTGACCCCACTTAAGATATTTTTGTTATCTTTCATCTTGCACTTGCCTTAAGTTCTTTAAGGTTCCTGCGAGAAAAAACTTCCACGAGAACAGGGATCAAATCAGCCTGGGTCCTGCTTTTCGTAATATAAAAATCTGCCCCGGCAGCTTTGGCATCTTCTCGATACGCAATATCGTCGTGGATGGAGTGGATAATGACGCATGTCTCAGGCTGGCTCTGCTTGATATTGCGAGTAGCTTCTATACCGCTGATCCCTGGAAGACCCACATCCATAATCACTACCACAGGTGTACTGACGCGAACCAAAGCCAATGCTTCTTCGCCGCTGTCCGCGCCCAGGAATTGGATATCTTCAAAAACGGTTTCCAACCAATTAACCAGCAGGCGGCGCAGCGATCCGTGATCATCGACAATAATACATATTTGGTTCATTGTAGAATTTCCTCTAAGAAACCAGGTGGAATAGTGATTTCTCCAAATCTATTGGACCATTCTTTCCAGAAGTAAGTTGTCAGGTGAGATACGACAAAGCTTGTAGTGAATCTACGACAAAAAACATGGGATGCAGATCTGCATCCCATGTTTTTGGGTAAATATTTTATTCGTATTCAGTTATTTAGCTGCTGCCAGTCCGTTTTCAATGGTAAAACGGATCAAACTCTGCAAATCATGCAGATCAAGTTTATGCATAACACGCGAACGATAGGTTTCGACGGTGCGCGGCGAAAGTGACAAGCGTTCGGCAATCTCCGCTGAAGAAAGACCATCTGCCACCAATTGCAGCACGGCGCGTTCACGCTGGCTCAGGGAATCCAATGGGCTGTGCCCTTTGGATTCAGCCCGCTGCAGCATGTAACTATCCAGCAGGGTATCGGCAATTCGTTGAGTCAGGTAGCGCCTGCCCTCTTTGGCCGCTCTGACAGCTGCACCCAGTTCAGCACCTGCGGATTCTTTTAGCAAATAACCCAAAGCCCCGGCTCGGAATGCCTGGTAAATATGCTCCGAGGTGGCATGGATGGATAATATCACCACCTGTATTTGCGGACATTCATGGCGGATCTGCTCGGTCGCATCCAGGCCGTTTAATTCCGGCATGCTGATATCCATCACAATGACATCCGGTTTTAATTCACGGGCTTTTTGCAGCGCTTCAAGACCGTTGGCTGCGCTGCCCACTACTAAAAACTCGTCTTTCTCTTCGAGCAATGCGCGCAACCCTTCGCGCACGATGGTGTGGTCGTCTGCCAGTAGGACAGTAGTTTTCATAAGGTCACCTGGGTATGCTGAAAAGTAGTTTCGTTCCTTCGCCTGGGACACTTTCGATCTCAAGTTTACCATTCAAAGCCTCAGCACGTTCACGCATGGTTAACAAACCCCAGTGAACTTCTCCCTTCATGGTCGAGCGCATTAAATCAAAACCGATACCATTGTCAATGATGGTCATCTCTATCATACTAGGCTGAATTTCCACGTTGATTATTGCCAAAGAAGCGTTTGCATGCTTGATGATATTTGTCAGGGCTTCTTGGGCGATGCGAAATAAAGTGATGGAAATAGATATCGGCAGCCGAGGTTCACTCACATTTCCATTGACCTCCACATCCAGGCCTGTTTGTTGTTTCAAGCGCTCGGCGTACCAGCGCAGGGAAGCGGCTAGGCCGTAGTCGTCCAACACGGGAGGGTGAAGTTCGGCCATGACGTCCCGAATGTGATCTGTGATTTCTGTCACCAGTTCGGATGCGGTCTCAAAACGCGCTGTCAATTTTTGCGGTGTTTCTTTTTCAAGTTGGCCACGGATCAATCCCAGGTTAATATTCAAGGCAGTCAGGCTTTGACCCACACGGTCATGCAATTCTTTTGATAGAGCCTTCCGTTCAGCCCCTTCCACTTCAACCAGTCGCACATTGATTTGACGTAACTGTTCGTGCGAGTTCGCCAGATCCTGTTCGGCCTGCTTGCGTTCTGTGATATTTTGATACATAAATACAATCTGTTCCGGTTTTTCCTTTTCATTCCCAAGAGAAAAACCAGTCGTCCGTATCCAAACCGGGACATCCGGTACTTCGGACACCACACTATGAGGATTAGTTTGTATATCGGGAAAGTGAACAATCTCACCATTTTTGACTAGTTCAAGTAATTCAGTGGCGTCTTGTGATCTTTTTTGATCACTATTGAAAATTGAATAATTGGAAGGTGGCACAGATCCAAATAGTTGAGTGTGCGCTGCATTCACTTTGAGTGTGTACCCTTCTCTATCGACAACTTGAATTGCTATCGGATTCTTATCGATGATATCGCGAAATATTATCTCTGCCTTTTTGCGATCGGTGATGTCAATCATGGTTGTAATGTGACAAGCTTCCCCGCCCAAATCCAACGGCTTTGAAGAAAATAGCAAATTGACCAGCCTGCCTGATTTCGTATGTAACAGGAATTCGAAATTTTGCAGTCCTCCCGAAGCAAGCTGTTGTTGTATCAGCTTCCCTCGTTCTTCGGGATCGAGCATTTTCAATTCTAATGATGTATGCCCTATCGTCTCTTCGCGGCTGAATCCAAATATGTCAAGAAAGGCTTGATTGGCATCAATAATTTTTCCGTCGGCGATGCGGGTAATTGTGATCCCAGCAGGACTCACATGGAAGGCGCTGGAGAATAGCTCTTGAGATTGGCGCAGATTGTCTTCTACCCGCTTGCGTTCAGTGATGTCGAAGAAGGATGTGATAAATTTATTATCGATAAAAGGTGACGTGGAGATATAAAACCATTTGTTGTTAATTGGGCTGAGCATTTCAGTATGTTGAACATCTTTGCAGGTGCGATGCGTCTCCCAAAATTCTTTGATAATCTCAGGCGACATGCCATAAATAACGCTGGCTACATTACCTACCACAACCTGACCGCTGTAATCTGCAGTGGAGTAAAAGGCCTTATTGACATCCAGAATGCGGTAGTCGATCATCTCGCCGCTTTCATTGTAGATGATTTCATTTAAGGCGATGCCTTCAGACATGGTCTCAAAAATAATGCGAAGTTTTTTTTCATTCTCGCGCAGTGCCTCTTCCGCCTGCTTGCGCTTGGTGATGTCAAAACATATTCCGGACATGCGTTGAGCTTCGCCCTGTTCATCGTAGAGCGTGGTGCCCAGCGCATTGATCCAGCGCGTCTGGCCCGAAGGCAGGATGATCCGGGCTTCACTGTTTAAGGATGTGTGATTGCGAATCGATTCATTCATACGATCTTCCGCGCTCTGTCGATCCTGCGGATGTATCGCGTTTCGCCAGGCATCAAATGTTGCCTCTGTTTTGTCTGGGTCCAGACCAAACAGTTCGAAAAGTTCCGGTGACCAGTTGAGTTGATTGGTGGGCATCTCCCAATTCCATATTCCCGCCCCCGCTGATAGTTGAGCCAGCGCGAGCTGTTCGTTGGCGAAGACCAGCTTAGATTCCACCTGCTTGCGTTCGGTGATGTCCAGCACGTATCCGCTGAGCGACTCCGGGTTGCCGGCATCGTCAAGCTTTAGCTCGCCGGCCTCAGCCCAGACGGTATGGACCGATTTATCAGGCCAGATGACCCTATATTCCAGCGGGACCGGTTGTTTATCCTGGGTGACCGAGATGTTTGATTCATCCACCTTTTTGCGATCATCAGGGTGGATGGCATTTGTAATCACAGTTTCAAGCGATCCGGTAAACGTGTCTTTCTCCAACCCAAAGATGTGGAACATCTCGTCGGACCAATCCAGCTGATTTGTCTTGATATTCCAGCTCCAGCTGCCCAGGTGGGCGTACTGCTGGGCTTTCTTTAGTTTGGCTTCACTCTCCCTTAAGGCCGTGTCAGACTGCTTGCGCTCGGTGATATCACTGACGCTGCCGATCAACGCCAGGGACTGGTTATTGGCATCTTGCAGAACGACGTACTGGTCATGAAACCAACGAAAGTGTCCATCCTTGTGCTTAAAGCGGTATTCGACCTGGTGGGGTATGCCGGCAGGGCCAGACAGGGACAGGGCAAGCACGCGCTCGACTTCAGGCTTATCGTCCGGATGCATCAAGCTCAAGGCTGTTTCAAGAGGCAGCGTTTTCATTTCATCCGGGCTGTAACCGGAAAGCCGAGTGAAAACGGGGCTTAAGTAATCATAGTCGTTAGTTTTCAGATTGCGCTTGTAGGATGCATCCAGCGAGTTCTCCAGGACTTCGCGCAGTCGCTTTTCGCTCTCGCGCAGGGCAGCCTTCGTTTGCTGGATTCGCAGCATGGCTTGCACACGGGCCAGCAGCTCAGCATTACTGATCGGGCGCGCGATATAACCGTCCGCACCCCCTGCGAATCCTTCCAGTGTACTATCAGGGTCGATGCGTTCAGTGGTAAGGAAAAACACAAAACAGCCCGCCAGGGCCGGGTCAGTTTTAATGAGACGGCAGACTTCCAGGCCGCTGATATCGGGAAAATTGACATCCAACAGGGTGAGATCGGGCTTTTGGTCACGGACCATTTGCAGACCGGTCAGACCATCAGCAGCCTGGCAGGTGCGATATCCGGCCTGATTCAAGACGCTCATGGTAGCGTCACGTAAAAGAGGATCATCGTCAACGACGAGAAATAATGGTTTTTCTTCCACGCCTTTACCTCCTGCCTGGTCAGTTCATTGCCTCGGAAATTAACCTTTCCAGTTCACGCTGGCATCGGATTTCGTCCGAAGTGTTCAATTCCCCTGAAGGATAACAGCCAAAGTATTAATACAAATGAATCAACTTGCTGATTGACATTATATCAAAATGTAAACACACTATGCACGTGATCGTTCCAAAGGTAGTAAAAGCGTGTTTAAATGATTGTGGGGCAGTCTGGCAACCGCCCCACAATCCTAACAAAAACACGATAGGTCTATTATATGCGACTGAAATTACTTTTACCAGATGTGAAAATTGATACATACCCACAACCAAAAAGGTGTTCACGCCCAGGCTGCCCTGGAATGACATTTTATCCACGACAAATCGTGTAAAAGAAGATTTTGGATACCCAGTATGAAGAAGTTTTGGCATGGCGATATCACTGTATAAAGTGTAGCTGCACCTTCCGGGTATATCCAGATTGCGTTAACAACCAACAAAATTCGATGCACGTGCTTGTGGTGGCTGTCATGTTATACTTTTTGGGATTGAGTTATTGGGCAGCCTTGGAATTGGGATTGGTAAAACAAGTGCTTACCGTGCAGTTCAATATGCAGCAGAGAAAGTGCCTGGTATGAAACAAAGGAACCTGTTGACTGGCTACCAAACTAAGGCAGTCTGGGCAGATGTTACCAGTATCCGCTGTAACGGGAAATGGGTTCCGATCGGGATTAGCGTGGATGCAGTCAACTGGATGGTGTTAAGTATTGATATCTTGCCCGGTGAAGATGCAGAGCAATTGAAGGCCTGGTTCGAGCCGATCCTAGATGCCGTGGACGCTGATGTTTTGGTAACACATGATGCTGACGGGTTCAAGAAAGTGAGCGATGAGACAGGGCGATCTCATCAAGTCTGCAAAAGCCATGTTGGTCGGAACACCGATGCCCAGGTTGATGAACTGACTGCCTTGATTGCCGCAAATCAAGATCATTCTTTAGAAACTATCGGCATTACGACGGAACAAGCTATCAGTGATTTGACCAGGCTAAGAGAGATGATCCACGCTCGCATTTCTGATGAGCAATCCTTGCTTGAAGAAATGTATTTGCGCTATGCCAAAGCCCGGAAACCAGGAAAAGGAAAGAAACATGATGCCGCTTACCGCACGCGAAACTTGTTTATGGATCGTTGGAATCTCTGGCCGCGCCTAACATTTTATCGAACGTGGTAGGATGAATATGGATACAGGATGATAGACGGCACTAACAACCACTGTGAACGAAGCATCGGTTGGTGGATAAAGGAGCGTTACCGCACTATGCGAGGTTATAAACGTGAACAGTCTGCGCTCAATGGCAGCCGCCTGATTGCCTTTGCAGGTTCACATTTATCGCCGGGTTTGAAGTTGGCAGATTTGCTCGCTTAGACTTTGCAACAACCGATTCCCTACGGTTGTTTGTCCTTTTCAAATATTACCAATTTTGGAACGATCACCTTTCGGGTGCAGAAATATTGATCAGCGAATCGATATTCCCATGTGGAAACGCCCCTTGGTTTGGAAAGTGCATTTTTCCTTATATTAGGTCTTGCCGAAAAATCACTCTGCTGGTAAAACCGAAATAATTATTCAAAAGGAGTAACAATGGCTTTGCCACTTGTTTTGCTTGCACACCCGCTTCCACCCGAGTGGATCTCTTCCCTGCAGGGACGAGTCCGATTGTTAGTCGGCCCGGCCGAGCCGTCGGGATTTGCCCCCCACCTGTTGGAACTATTGGGAGAAGCGGAAGGCATTCTTTGTCTGCTGATCGATCGGGTGGATGCGGCTTTACTGGATGGGGCGCCCCGGTTGCGCGTCATCAGTAACATGGCGGTTGGCTTCGATAATATCGACATTGATGCCTGCACGCGCCGGGGCATTCCGGTTGGTAATACTCCTGGAGTCCTGACGGATGCAACCGCTGACCTGGCGATGGCGCTTTTGTTATCCTCGGCGCGGATATTGCCGAAGGCCGCCATGGATGCTCGCGATGGTTTTTGGCGAACCTGGTCCCCCACGGGCTGGTTAGGTGCTGATTTGCGCGGAGCCACGCTTGGGATCGTGGGCATGGGCAAAATTGGTAAAGCAGTCTCTGAGCGTGCCAAAGGGTTCGGGCTTAATCTCATTTACACAGATTCAAACCGAATACCCGATGTTGAAGTCAATTTTCAGGCAAAATATTGCTCGCTGGATGAGCTGCTTGCTGAAAGTGATTTTGTCAGTTTGCATTGTCCGCTGACTGCTACGACAAGGGGCGTGATCGATGAAACGGCCTTGAAGAAAATGAAACCTAGCGCAATCTTGATTAACACCGCCCGCGGCCCCATCGTAGTCCAGGACGCCCTTGTCCGTGCCTTGCGTGAAGGTTGGATCAGAGGCGCCGCCCTGGATGTGACCGACCCCGAACCTCTCCCGCCGCATCACCCGCTCTATGATCTGCCAAACTGCCTGGTTGTACCGCATATCGGGTCTGCCACTTATGGCACCCGTCGGCGCATGGCAGAAATGGCTTGTGAGAATTTGCTGGCTGGGATTGAAGGCCAAAGACTCCCCAATTTTGTCAATCCGGGAGTTTACCGGAATAAATAAAAAAACTTTCGGGTTGTTTTCGCTCCCGAAAGTTTTGGTTCATTAAGCAGGGATCAGCTTGCCGCAGCTGGGACAATTTTTCTCGCCCCTCAGCACCACAAATCCACAGGTCGCGCAGGTGCGCGGTTGGATGCTGCCCAGCGGAGCACCACAGCCAATGCAGCTGCCTACACCGACCGGGTTGGCCGTCCCACAATACAGGCATTCCAGACGTTGCAAACGCTCCGCAATTTGTGTGCTGGACCGGTGAGATTTCGCGACCGAGTCGATCACCTCCCAAACTTTCTCGTGGATCTGCAGGCTTTCGACATCCTGGGCCAGATCATCCAGGCGACCAAGCAGGTTCCATGGATTCATGAGAGTGGCAATCACAGTTTGCCCCATACTGGCGGCAACTCCATACCAGGCCTGTTCGCTGACTGAAACCACAATCGTGTCATCAGCTTTTTTGATCTGGACTGTAACCGCGGTTTCTCCGCCGCTGGATGCACCAGGACGGGTGGCAATTTGTACTCTCAATTCCCGTTCGTTTCCAACGGTTTGAGTACGCAGGTTGCCACGGTTAAAAAAAGCCATCAAAGCTTCTGCGATGTCATTCGGGTTCAAGTCGCCGTGAAAAATTCGCTGTTCCATGGTATCGATTATAATCACCTTTGCTAATTTTGGCAGATATAGGCGGTCGGATGCATTCCAACAAAAAACCATATTTCTTGAGCTTTTTTTTGATCGGATTACTTGTTATTGTATTTAACGTACCTGCACCCCAAAAAGTTGCAGCGCAGCAGCCAACTGGGTCCATCCCAACGGTGACAAGCACCTCGACAGGCGCCACGATCAAAGTCACCTACCCCGAGCAGATCAATGTCCGCTCTGGCCCAAGTTCCTATCTGTATACGCCGATTGGCCTGATGCTTTCGGGCCAGGTAGCTCCAGCCTTGGGTCGTTCTCCAGGGGGTGATTGGATCCAGATCCGTTATGAAGGTGTGCCTGGGAATGTTGGCTGGGTCTATGCTCCTCTCGTCGGGCTCTCTCCGAATGCCAATCTGTCAATCGTTGAGCCTCCTCCCACACCCACACCTGCAACCACCCCTACCATCGATCCGACCCTGGCTGCAGCCTTCATTCCGCAGTTCACGCCCACGCGCTT
>CAINXK010000040.1 GCA_903854805.1 uncultured Anaerolineae bacterium | reverse complement strand
TACAACCTGCCAGTTGTGACGGTGCGTCCTTTTAACACCTTCGGCCCGCGACAATCGGCCCGTGCAGTCATTCCCGCCACCATCACCCAGGCCCTGGCCCAACCCGTCATCCGCCTCGGTAACCTTGAAACCACCCGCGATTTTACCTACGTCGAAGATACAGTCGATGGCTTCATCAAGGCTGCTGAAGCACCCGGCGTGGAAGGTCAGACCATGAACCTGGGCACAGGTTCGGAGATCAAGATTGGTGCCCTGGTCGAAAAAATTATTCAGATCACCGGTAGTTCAGCCCGCATCGAGGTCGAACCCGCCCGCTTGAGACCGGCCGATTCAGAAGTTCAACGGCTGCTCTCCAATAATTCACTGGCACGCAGCACCATCGGCTGGGCACCTCACACCAGTCTGGATGATGGCCTGAAACAAACCGTAGACTGGATTAAAGAAAATCTATCCCTTTATCGAGTTGGCTCTTATGAGTTTTAACCTTTTCCTGCGGATCTACGACCTGCCGTCAAATTCAATACCCTTTCCTTCTCAACCCCAGGAGGCAATATGAAAGCAGTTGTTCTGGCGGGCGGAAAAGGCACACGCCTCGCCCCTTATACCAAAATCCTTCCCAAACCATTGATGCCAATTGGTGACATGCCCATTTTGGAATTGATCTTGCGCCAGATGAAGTTGGCGGGCATCGATGATGTTGTCCTGACCGTCGGTCATCTATCCGAATTGATGCGCGCCTTTTTTCAGGACGGTCATCAGCTCGGTATGAATATCTCCTATAACTACGAGGACAAGCCGCTCGGCACTGCCGGCCCAATTGCGCTCGTGGATGGCCTTGAAGACACTTTTATGGTAACCAACGGCGACGTGCTCACCACCCTGCCTTTCGGAGACCTGTTGCGCTTTCACAAGGAGCAGCAGGCTATCGCCACCATTGCAGCCCATCATCGCCAGGTAAAAATTGACCTGGGCGTCATCCAGTGGGATACCAAACCTGTCATAAACGGATACATCGAGAAACCAAGTTATGAGTACTGCGTCAGCATGGGCATTTATGTCTTTGACCCGCGGGTGATCAAATATATACCAAAACATGAATACCTTGATTTCCCGGATCTGGTTCGGATCCTGATCAATGCCGGCGAGAAAGTGGTCGGGTATCCGTTTGAGGGGTACTGGCAAGACTTGGGACGTCCTGATGATTACGAAAACGCCATGCATGATTTCGAATCCATGCGCGACCAATTCCTGCCCACCGTCCCTATCGGCTCCACAGGTTTGTCGGGTTTGCGCATGCAAGTGTCAGAGCCATCAACCTCGCTTGATGCGTTGTTGGGTGTACGGGCGGGTCACTGAACCATGCCACATCTCGGGCTCCTTCACTCCAGCCTTAAGCTGGTTCCAGTCGGAGCAGGCATTCAAACATTTTTTTATTAGAACGTTTTTAAATGAAGCGACAAGGAGATAAGCTATGAGCTGGACAATTCCTTTATCTGATATCGATTTTGGGTATGAAGAGACCCTGGCTGTACAGGAAGTCCTCGAGAGCCGCTGGTTGACCATGGGCGGTGTCACCCAGGCTTTTGAAAACGAGTTTGCGGCTTTTATCAACACCAAATATGCCCTGGCAGTCACCAATTGTACCGCCGCACTCCACATGGCTTGCCTGGCCATCGGACTTGGTCCCGGGGATGAGGTTATTCTGCCTTCCCTGACCTTTGTGGCCACCGCCAACGCTGTGCGCTACACCGGCGCCACCCCCGTCTTTGCCGACCTGATCAGTGAACAGAACCTTAATATCTCGCCAGAAAGTATTGAACGAAATATCACCCCCCGTACTCGTGCCATCATTCCGGTCCATTACGCCGGGTATGCCTGCGATATGCCGGCCATCCTTTTGATCGCCAAAAAATATAACCTGCGCGTCATTGAAGACGATGCGCACGCCGTAGGTGGAGAACTGCACGGTCTGTCGCTTGGCAGTTGGGGTGATATTGGTTGTTTCAGCTTTTTCTCCAACAAAAATATGACCACCGGTGAAGGCGGAATGCTGACCACTAACGACCCCGCTCTGGCTGAAAAGCTGCGTCTGCTGCGCTCACACGGCATGACCAGCATGACCTGGGATCGCCACAAGGGTCATGCCTGGAGCTACGATGTCGTCGAATTGGGCTTTAATTATCGCATTGATGAGATTCGCGCCGCTCTTGGACGGGTGCAACTGGGTAAATTGGAAGCCAACAACGCCAGACGCCGGTTGTTGACCCAAAATTATTGCCAGGTCATCCACGACCTGGTGCCTGAAATCACCATCCCCTTTGAAAACCACCCTGGGCTGAGTGCCGCGCACATCATGCCGATCCTGCTTCCAGCTGGCACAGATCGTACCAGTTTTATGGAAAATATGAAAGCGCAAGGGATCCAGACCAGTATTCACTATCCACCTATTCATCACTTTACTGCATTCAAGGATTTTGAAACTTCAAAGCTGCCTGTTACAGAAGATGTGGCAGAGCGTGAAGTTACTCTGCCTCTATTTCCTGCAATGCGTGATGAAGACGTTATTTTTGTCGCGAAAGCTATTCGAGAAGCCATATCCGCTCCTGTGCCTAATAAGTCAAATTGATTACATCAGCGATGATCCTGGCGGAGATAACCAGCCGCCTCTATAAGATGATTTCGGCCACCCTGGCCAAAAAAGAGGCTGGGTCTGGTCATGAGGTAATCCTGGTACAAAGTTTCGCCAATCGACGGATGGGACAAGACTAGAAAATGCCTGTTATGAATCATATTAAGCGGATTGCGAAAAACTCGGTTTTTCAGACTGTGGCTTATGGGATCCAAAGCTTGACAGCGTTCTTTATCCCTGTCTATCTGGCTCGCCTGGCCAACGCTGAGTTGCTTGGCCAGTATGCCACGACGATCGCCCTGACCGGGTTATTTGCGGCAATTGCGAAATTCGGCCTGCCGTCGTTACTGATCCGCGAGATTGCCCGAAGCCGGGAGGATCCAGAGAAAGTGGACAGTCTGGTGAATGCCGCTATAGGCTTGACCACAGTTCTTTCAACTATTGCCATCGTTTTGATGCTAATCACGAGTGTCTTACTGAACTATCCAGAGGTTTTGTTTCGGGCTTGCATGTTGGCTGGGTTAGCCTTAGGAGTCGAAGCCATCACCTATATGTTAGAGGCCTCGTTTCGCGGCCGAGAAATGATGGAATGGAGTGCGGTAGTGATCGCCGTTATGGAGGGCTCGTTCTTGCTATTGGCTCTCGTGACAGTACCGCTCCAGGCCGCCATTGACTGGCTCATGGTCGCTTATCTGGCCTCCCGGATTATCGCACTGGTAGCCGGCATCTGGATTTATCAGGCACGATTTGGCAAGTTGCGACCGACATTAGATAAGAAGCTGTGGTCAGCTTTATTCAAGACGAGCCTTCCTTTTGCGATCACGAATGGTTTGTCGACTGTGTATGTGCGGATTGACGTTGTGTTTTTATCCTATTTGGCTTCCAGTTCGATCGTTGGGCTATATGAGGCTGCGAATAACCTGACCATGCGGCTCAATATTGTGGCGAGAACGGTGAATATCGCCCTTTATCCATTTTTAGCTTCCGAGTTTGCAAAAGATGAAAAATCGCTTCAACGCTACACCGGCAAAACGATTCGTTTGCTTGTCATATTGGGTACCTTGATAGCCGTTGTACTGTGGGCGTTCAGTGAACAAATCGTTGTATTTGTGTATGGCAGTAAGTTTGTTGACGCCATTCAGGCTGTGAAATGGATGGCGCTGATTATTCCCCTGCGGTTCATCGATACATCGCTGGAGGTAGCCTTGAGCGCCAGTAACCGGGAAGCCAAGCGGGCGAAGGCGGTTCTCGTCGCAGCTCTGACAAATTTGCTGCTCAATTTCATTCTAATCCCACCTTATCGGATGATGGGTGCAGTGTATGCCACGGTGCTCACAGAGGTCGTGATGTGCGCCATGTATGTCTGGATATTGCGCACGGAAGCACACGAAATGTTAGCGTGGCAGGGTTTTATTGGCCCTGGCTTGGGTGCGGCAACAATATTGATCGCCTCGCTGCTGGTTAATACCGTCAATATCTGGCTGTTGGGCGGAATGTCAGTGCTGCTTTACTGTTTGATCGTTGTTTGGATGGATCGTTCCAGTATTGAGATCTTTCGTCAGATCGCCATAAATAGGTAACTATGAATAAGCCACAATACATCTCAAATGTTCATCTTCCGACTGCTGCCAGCACCGCTGCGCAGCCGCAGCCACCCAGCCGCCTATCTTCGGTGCTGAAATTTATCGTGGTTACATATTTATTGGGTATGGTAATTTTTTCTGTGGAACAGTTTCTTACACTACCCCAGAATTTGGGTCTGGTTGACTTTTGGAATATGCTCTTTATCCCGGTCTGCTGGTTGTATCTTATCCGTATCCGGCAGGCCATACGCTTTCCCTTAGCTCTGGGCATGTGGCTTATCTTGCTGGGGAGTTTTCTCGGCACATTCATCTCCACTAACCCGCTGGTCAGCATTATCTTTATCACCAAAGAGGTCTATCTCTATGTTTGGTTCGTTACCGTAACTGCGGTTTTTACCAGCCTGGAACCTGGCCTCGTGCGCCGTATTTTGTTCGTTTGGACTGTGGTTGCTGTGCTCCATGGAATCCTGTTGGTAGCTGAGTTCGTCTCACCTAACTTTTATGTGTTCGTGAGCTCCTTTTTAGGGCGTTTTGGAACGATAGATACACGGTACTTACCCCGGTCATCAGGATTGTTCCAGAATCCGGTTTGGGCTGCCCTATTTGAGCTGATGGGATTTGTGCCCCTGCTGTTGTTGGGACTGCGGCGTGAATTGTCTTTGCTGCTTGGAATGGTACTGTTGTTAAGCATTCTTGCGACCGCATCGCTCGGCTCGCTTACCGCGCTGCTGGGTGCCTCAATTGTTGGAGTGTTTCTGCTTCTATTCATGGGTGGTCATCTGAAATTCTTTGTCTGGTTGGCTGTCGTCTTGTCGCTCGCGGCTGGGTTGTTCTTATTCACCATCAATCAATTTCCTGTTGTTCTGTCCAGCCTTCAGAATCTTACTACTGAGCGGGCCGCGCACACAGTGGGTGAGCGGCTTTTTCTGTGGGGCGGCGGCACCCAGGTCCTGTTTTCCCCGCAATCCATTTTGGGAGTCGGCCCAAATAACTACCGGGATTTCCTGGAAAATAAAACACTGCACAATGACATTCTCGAATTTGGCGTGGAGCGCGGCGTGATCGGATTGTTAGGCCTGCTGCTACTGGCTGGTGAAGCGTTGAACAGTGCAGTCAAAATATTGTTGAACCAAATTAAATCTGGAAATAGAGTCCAGCTAAGTGGTGTCATTTTCCTGGCTATGCTTTTCGGAATTATGCTCGAATCAAACGCCCATCAAATTTTTCATTTTCGTACTGTATGGTTAGGGATGGCGCTGCTAGAAGCCACTTACTTTGGAATGATATCCCCAACAATCGAGGTGGCATCCAGCCGGGTAACGCGTTGGGGTGAAAAGCTCCAGTTGCCAAAAATATCAGCGCCATTATCGGATCGCCGCGATCTTCCAAGCGTGGAGGCAGAATGATTGTGGAATTCATTGGTGTTACCGGCGCCGGGAAAACAACGTTAATCAACGCTCTGCGGTCTCGGCTGGAGAAGACAAGTCGAGTTACGACATCCGTCGACCTGGCGACCAGCCTGCTTGGCTTCAAAAATGTAACAAACCTTACTTTACAAAACCTCGAGCAGGAGTTGATCAGTCTCCCAATTTTTATTGGCACACTGTCCAAATATCATGAGTACCTGCGCCACACCATTAAGCTATATTGGCGCAATTCCGGGGTTTCGATGCAAACGATCCATAACCTGCGGAGTCTCGAACGCAAGATCGGTATGTACGAAATTACAAAATATTATGGGTGCGACCAGATCATGCTCGTCGACGAAGGCCCGATTTTGGCTTTGCACATGTTTGTCTCGGCTAAAAACACCTGTACTCTTGAAGAGATTGCCCGGTTCACCGATTTGCTCCCGCTGCCCGACCTCGTCATTTATATCCGGGCCTCGGTTGAGACCCTCATTGAACGTACTGTTCGACGCGCAGATCCGCCGCGCGAGGTTGATTTAAAAAATCCGGCTCAAATGGATGCATATTTTAAAAATGCGGTTTCTATGTTTGATCAACTCTCGCAGGCAAGAAATATTCGAGACCGGATTCTGGTTGTGGAAAGCCACGATATTGCTGGGCCGGGATTTGATCAGGTTGGAGATCATGTTCAGCAAGCCATCCTATCCAGGGCAACGTTTTTACCGAATAAGCCCCTATAACTCAAAGTGGAAAGACCCTTGGAACCAAAATGTTAACAAAACTTCAACAACTCATTGAAAAACTCAGCGCAAATGAAATCAGTTACTGTCACTGGAAGAGCAATTCAGCGCTTTCCCAGGTTCTGACCGGTGATACGGATGTCGATTTGCTCATTCATCGAATGGATTGTGATTCATTTAGATTGGTAATGACTGAGTTGAAGTTTCGTCCTGCCGGTATTCAGGGCGACGCGCCTTTCCCGGCTGTCGAGCATTATTTTGCCATGGATGATGGAACCGGGATTTTTGTTCATGTGCACGCTTATTACCGGGTCATCACCGGTGAAAGTTTGTCAAAAAACCTGCACTTGCCGATCGAAGAGATGTTATTACAAAACCTTCGTCAGGAAGCTTCGATCCCGGTTCCTGTCAAAAGCGCTGAATTAGTGGTTTTCACCATTCGGATGATGTTGAAACATACTTCAGTCGTCGAACTGCTCATGCTTTCCAGAGATTGGAAAGCGGTCAGTCGAGAAATCGAATGGCTCATGGAAGCTAACCCAACGGACGAAACGCTTAAGCTGGTGGAAACCTGGTTGCCTTGCGTCGATACCAGATTGTTTTCTGAATGTATTGATGCTCTAAAGAAACCATCCCCACTGCATCGCCGCATCAGTCTGGGTCTTCAACTGCGCTCCCAACTCAGTATTTATGCCAGAAATTCCCGGATTCAAGCCTGGATAAGCGGAATACAAAAATTCTCTCTGATGGCGTATGGC
>CAINXK010000039.1 GCA_903854805.1 uncultured Anaerolineae bacterium | reverse complement strand
CGGCTAGCCGCCGCTCCCTACTCGATTATTTAGCAATCAGATTAAACAGTCTGGATCGAGGCTTCCAATTTTTGGCCGAAATCCGCCATTTGTTGTTCGGTCATACCCTTCATCATGTCAGCGTGCACAGCGCCGCCATGTTCCATAGCCATCTTCATTACTTCTTCCTTGGTGACTCCAGTCGCGACAAAGTCGCATTCCATACCGAGATCCTTGCAGGCAAATTTTTTCATTTTTTCTCCTTTGGTTAGTGGTTGCCGTTATCTATTTGTTTATTCAATATAGCATTAATCGGACAAAATTTGTATTAATATATTCTAAGAGTTTTTCCAGGGAAGAAGGGGGAACATGTAAAAGATCATCAAATATTGAATAGAAAAATGATTGATGGTCGATGAACATGAAATCGTAACTTTGTCATCCGCAGAAGCTGCGTACGCATAAACCCATATAGAAAAAGATGTAGGGCACAAAATTAGCTCCTTATTAGTAACCGTTCAGGGGGGCGTATTTGGCAGATAACCCGTTAAAATCGCAAAATATGCCATATGTGGACGCATAATTCGCCGCAAAACGCGCCTTAAGCATCATTTCGTCATAAAACGGATGAGCAGACCCGCCAGATACAGGGTATGTGTTCTTATTACAGGCATATCCGGCATACATACCCCGTGAACGGTTACCCTTATTATGCTTTTCTTAATCATATTCTCATTTTGTGTGACATTTGTCACATGGAATCTAATGCAAACTAACTAGATTTTAATCTACTTGTGCAATAAAATACTAAGAAGAGGAAAAGATTGTCCAATTTATTGTAAAAACATAGTTATTCAGGAGGTTGATAGGCAAAATAAAAAAATGTATATAAAAACGAAAATTGTTCATATTCATAAATTTCAAGGAGAATGTAAGAAATGACACTCAAAAAAGTACTTTTGCTCGTTGCTGCCCTGATCGTCGTTGCTTTCGTGTTGACTGCTTGCGGTACTGCCGGGCCTGCCGGGCCTGCCGGGCCTGCCGGGCCTGCCGGCGCTTCTGGCCCTGCAGGTGCTCCAGCCGCAGTCGCTGCCACCGATTTGACCTGCACCCAATGCCATAATGATACTGGCCTCGTCACCACCAAGATGGCCGGATGGGAAGTCTCAAAGCATGGCAGCGGTATCGCCATGGCAGAAGAATATGGCAACAAAAGCTGCTCGTTCTGCCATTCCGGTAATTCGTTCCGTGCAGGTATTACTGCTGGCACCAACTTCAGCAATCAGGAAGCTGGCGCTGTTGAACCCGAACGCCAGGACTGCTACACCTGCCACAATATCCACACCACCTATACCAAGGATGACTTTGGTCTGCGTACCGATGCTGCTGTGCCGTTAGTGGTCAACACGGCAACCTTTGATGGCGGCAAGGGCAACCTGTGCGTCAACTGCCATCAGGCCCGCCGTTACATGGCGAGTTTCGCGGACAAGGTCGATGCCACCAAGTTTGCTCCCACCGCCCGCTTCAACACCCATTACAGCGCTCAGGCTGATGTAATGATGGGTTCCGTTGATGTGAACGCCGCTCTTGGAGTTGACGGTAAAGCCAGCCCGCACATGAAAGTTAAAGACACTTGCGTCGGCTGCCACATGGGTGATGGTAAGAACCACACCTTTAAGGCCGATGCCCAGCTCGCGACTTGCGTGACATGCCATGCCGATGCCACAAGCACCGATGTAAACGGCTTCTCGACCGACCTTGCTGCTAAGATCAAGACTCTCGAAGAGGCTCTGTTAGCCAAGAAGTTGATCGTAGCAGGTGCCGAAGGCTATGCTGCAGTTCCTCAGAAAGAAGCGACTGCACTTGATGCCAAGACCGCCGGCGCTGTCTTCACCTACTTCATGTATGAGGAAGACGGAAGCCTCGGCGCTCACAATCCTGGTTACTTCACCGCTTTGGTTGATGCCGCTTTGGCAGCTTTGAAGTAATAAAGAAACGATAGTTTCCAACAAAGGTTTAAACTAGATCTCTTGCATAACTCAAAACATATTTCGTAGTAACGATTTTAATTGTTTGGTTGCGAGGTAAAAAGCGACTAAAGTGGCCACTACGGTACACTTTTGCAAGAGGTCAACTATATGATGGCGGGCGCATGCGCCCGCCATCTTTTTTGTGCGCCCAGCATGGGCGTTGACTAACGGGTGAAAGACCCATACAGAGGT
>CAINXK010000038.1 GCA_903854805.1 uncultured Anaerolineae bacterium | reverse complement strand
TCGGCAACCGATAAGTGAGTTGTCTGAGGACTTTCCTTATCTGCATTACCGGGTTTGATTCCATCCGATGGAATAGTTTCCCCTAAGGTGAAATTACTGAATCTTTCTTTTGCATAAGATTTGGAATTGCTGATCAGGTTAGGCTTCAGGCTGCCGAATCTAAGTTGACAAGAACGCTCAGTAAATCGTAAAGAAAGTTCTTTTTTTGACAAAAGCGAGCATTTGGCAGGAAATTACCAGATAAAAAAATAACTCGAAAATCGAATTGCATTGCATTCTTATCTCTAAAAGCGCTATAATTTATTGAAGGGTTGCTTGTGGCATATCGCGGGGTCGTTCTGGTTGCAGATTCAGATCGACAGAACAATAAGCCCAAATGCCAAAAGGATTTATTAAAAGGCACCATTTTACCATTTGACACACTAGATCAAGGGCTGGGACAAACCCACCATTATTCTTAGTACGGCACGGGTTGGCTAAATTGACGAGTTCTCACCTTTATTGGAACCTATATTAGACAGACATGGATAATTTTTCAGCAGATGCCATCCGAATAGTGATTCTTGATAACCATGCACTTGTAAGAGCCGGCTTGCACTTCATCATCGAAAGCCAGGCAGACATGCAGGTGGTTGGCCAAACCGGCGACTCAAATCAGGCGCTGAGCTTAATTACATCAACCAAACCAGACATCATTCTTTTTGAACATGATCCTGAAAACGGACTCAGTTTTGATATTATTCCAGACATCCATCGATGCGGCAACCCGGCGCGCTTGATGTTGGTAACTGGTTCAAATAATCGCCAAACCTATTTGAATGCGGTCCAGAGTGGTGTTCTGGGAATTGTGTCGAAGACTCAATCCCCAGATGTACTGATTAAGGCCATCAGAAAGGTACATGCTGGTGAAGTCTGGATTGAACACACTTTAATCGCAAATTTAGTGGCCAACTCGCTGAATGGGTCAACGCCAATGGTAGTGGACCCGGCGGTTCAATCCATCGAACTGCTCAGCGAACGTGAGCGCGATGTTATCCGGGTGATTGGACTGGGGCTAAAAAACAAACAAATTGCTGACCTGCTTTGTATCGGTGAAACAACAGTACGACACCACCTGACGTCAATATACAGCAAGCTGGGGGTCTCTGACAGGCTGGAGCTGCTCATTTTTGCACAAAGATACAATCTTACGAAAATCATGCCTGACATGAATTAGGTGGATAACAAATAACGCTCAAACTGGACTGATTTTTGCCCGCTTGCACCCTGGCAGCTGGGTACCCCTGCAGTTTGTTTTGCCCCGCAAAAAGTGTTTGTTTCAGCCACAAAAAGATTGAATTGAGCACTCATCCCAAGTGCATACAGAAATCAGCATTTCTTCAGCATCATTGGCGCGGCAGCGCATCAGGGAATTGGGACCCGAGAAGGCTGTGGATTGGCATCCATTTGCAAAACAAGTAAAGCTGAAGCGTTGAAGTAGTCTATCCCTGGGGGGATCTCGCTCACGAATAAACAGAGCATTCAAGCTAGATTTTTTCTTACAGGGCAGCTCATTATTGACAAAGCGCGTCAATTGGTGTATTTCTACTGGTTATTATGAGAATCGTCGTCAAAATCGGAACATCTTCGCTAACCAATAGCACAAACCATATTGCGCCACCATTCTTGATTGAACTGGCCCGCCAGACTGCACAGCTGCAGAGCAGCGGACACCAGGTAGTGTTGGTTTCTTCGGGAGCCATCGCGGCCGGTCGTGAAAAACTCAATTTTCCACAACTGCCCAAGAATATGCCAGCCAAACAAATGCTGGCAGCCGTCGGGCAGTTAAGACTGATGTCGCTTTATGAGCAGGTTTTTGGCTTGTATGGCATGCTGGTGGGACAGGTACTGCTAACCCGCGCTGATCTTTCAGACCGGCGCCGTTACCTCAATGCCCGCAACACGCTGGTGGCGCTGATGATGCAAAATATTATCGCGATCATCAATGAAAATGATACGGTTGCCACCGAAGAAATTCGGGTGGGAGACAACGATAATCTTTCGGCACTCGTGGCCAATTTAATCGATGCTGATATCCTGATCCTGCTGACCGACCAGGAAGGCCTGTTTACCTCAGACCCGCGCAGCAACCCAAGCGCCGAATTGGTCAGAACGGTCAGCGAAGACGAAATTCCGCAAGCGCTCTGGCAGGCAGCAGGCGGTAGTAAAACCAGCCTGGGAACCGGCGGCATGACCACCAAGCTCCAGGCCGCAGATCTGGCACGTCATTCGGGTACCGCCTGCATCATAGCCAGTGGCAAGGAACCGGACGTATTACTGCGCCTGGCAAACGCTGAAAAGATTGGCACCTATTTCCCCGCAAAGGCAACCGCCATCGAGAGTCGCAAACGCTATATCATGTCAGCCCGGCGCGCACCGGGTCAGCTGAGTGTGGACGCTGGCGCAGCGCAAGCCTTGCAGCGCGGCAGCAGCCTGCTGCCAATTGGGATGACGCGAGTCAGCGGAAAATTCGAGCGCGGCGATACGGTACGAATTATGGATGAGAGCGGGCGTGAGCTTGCCCGGGGTATTTCCAATTACGCCAGCCGTGACCTGTTACAGATCACCCAGCGCCGCTCGGAGGAGATTGAAACCATCCTGGGCTACAATTACGGCGACGAAGTCATTCACCGTAATGACCTGGTGCTGCTATAAGCCCATGCCCGTTGCCGGTGGAAAGCCGGCCCAAACACAGGCTGAAGTTCCAATCAATTTACAGTATGGTTACCGAAATCCCTATAAAAAAACGTATTCACTCACAGCATCTTTCCTTGTGTCCTTATCACCCTGATTTTGTCGCTCCAATCCAAGATCGTCGCTGGTTTTCCCGGCACAGGCTGCCTTGAGCGGAGCACGCAAAGCACGCCGATTTTCGTTCATTTGAGCGGAATACGATCTGAACCTGGGTACCAGCCAGAACCACCTGCGGGACAAACCCAATCCAACTTGACCCTGACACCATTACTCGGGTTAAATTATGGATGACGCGCATTATCCGGTCGATCGATCACAAGTTATGCTGGATCAGGTTTATTTTATTTGAAGCAAATCAATTTTCAAAAAAGGAAGGCTTCCTTATGATCCTCGAAATTGCACAAAAGGCCAAGGCTGCATCCAAGCTGCTGGCACTTGCCAGCACACCGGCCAAAAATGCTGCACTGCTGGCCCTGGCAGATGCCCTGGCGAAATCCAGCGCAGAAATACTGGCAGCGAATACGCACGATGTGTCCGCAGCACGCGCGGGCGGGGTAAGCGAAGCCATGATCGACCGGCTGCTGCTCAACGAGCAGCGCATCAGCAGCCTGAGCGCGGACCTGAGGCACCTGGCCGACCTGGCCGACCCGGTTGGGCAACATTTTGATGAGAATAAGCTGCCGAACGGCATGCGCCTGCACAAACAACGTGTTCCGCTGGGTGTGCTGGGGGTTATCTACGAATCACGCCCAAATGTCACCATGGATGTAGCCGGGCTGGCCATCAAGACCGGGAACGCTGCCATCCTGCGCGGCGGCAGTGAGACCATTCAAAGCAACCGGGCCCTGGTCAAAATTATCCAACAGACCTTGCAGGCCAATCACCTGCCCGCCGAAAGCATTCAATTTATTGACAGCCCCGACCGGGCGCTGGTGCTGGAACTGCTCAAGATGCACGCATATATCGACATCATCATTCCGCGCGGCGGTGCCATACTGCACGCTTTTTGCCGCGAAAACAGCCAGATCCCGGTCATCACTGGCGGGATGGGCATCTGCCATCTATTTGTGGATGAAAGCGCCGATCTGGAGGCATCACTGCCGGTCATCTTCAACGCCAAGGTGCAGCGTCCCAGCACCTGCAACTCGTTGGACACCGTCCTGGTCCACAAGAACGTGGCAGAGAAATTCCTACCGCGGATTGTCGAGAACCTGGCTGCGGCCGGGGTGACCTTCCGCACCGATCCGCGCGCGACTTCGCTGTTGAAAGGGGGTAATCCGGCCCTGGTCGCCCCCGCCGGGCCAGACGATTTTGATACAGAATGGCTGGCTCTTATTCTGGGTCTAAAGGTGGTCGATGGCCTGGAAGAGGCCATGCAGCATATCGCCGCGCACAGCACTGCGCATTCAGATGGGATTCTGACCGAAGACAGCCTGCACGCGGCCCGTTTTATCACTGAGGTCGATTCGGCGGCGGTCTACGTCAATGCCAGCACACGCTTTACAGATGGAGGCCAGTTTGGGCTGGGCGCGGAAGTGGCTATCTCCACCCAACGCCTGCACGCCCGCGGCCCGATGGGGCTGACTGAACTGACCACTTACAAATGGGTGGCTGAAGGAAACTACCACGTCAGACCCTGAGTTCAGCCGGTATCGCGAAGAGACACGCAGCTGCAGCTATCTGCCGATTGAAGAAAATCTAGCCCTCGCTGTACGGCGAGTCTTGGTTTTCTTGATAAAAGACCACGCAGTTACGTCCGCTCTGCTTGGCAATGCCCAAAGCAAAATCAGCATTACGGAGCAGGTCCTCGATGGCTGCCATACCATCGAAAAAAGCAGCAACACCAATGCTGATGGTAATCGTATCGATCGATTTTCCGGAAGGCAGCGCCACAGATATTAGCATGATAGCCTGCCGCACGCGTTCCGCCAACCGGATGGCGTTTTCTGGGGTTGTGCTTGGCAAAAGCACGGCAAACTCTTCGCCACCGATGCGCCCAAGAAAATCAACTTCGCGAAGATTAGACTTCAAAACAAGCGCCACATTCTGGAGAACCATATCCCCAACTTGATGGCCATACTTATCATTAACCTTCTTAAACCAATCGATATCCAGCATTAAAAGCGCCAGAGGTTCTTTGTTTCGCATGATACGCCGGAGCTCTTCGGCACCACGCAGCATAAAATAGCGGCGATTGAACAAATTGGTCAGGTAATCGGTCATCGCCAGGCTTTCCAATTCAATATTCAATTTTAGAATCTTTTCTTCAGCCGCTTTGCGCTCACTGATATCCGTATGCGTACCAAACATCAGCAGCGGTCTGTTATCAGCCGTCCAGGTGATGACACGACCGCGATCCTGGATCCAGACCCAGTGCCCTTGCTTGTGCTTCATGCGCAGCTCGCAATCATAGTAGGATAATTCACCCGCGAAATGGCGCTCCAACCATTCAGCCGATCGGTTCAGATCGTCGGGGTGGGTCAGTACTTCCCAAGTCTTGATGCTGGTAGGGGCCAATTCGGCCAGCGAATATCCGACAATCTGGGTCCAAATTTCGTTAAAAATCGTTTCGCCAGTCTGGACATTCCATTCCCAGGTGCCACTATGCGTTCCTTCGATGGTACTCTCCAACTGCCAGCCCGCATAATGCAGTGCTTCCTCAGCCCGTTTGCGCTCGGTAATTTCAGCCAGGACAGCGTAAATAGCCGGCACCCCATCGTATAGAATCGGAATGCCCTGGGCTTCTGCAACGATAATGGTTCCATCCAGCTTGAGATACCGCAGCTCGATCATCGGCGCACCGGCACCTTCGTCAAGCGCCTTCTTTAAGCGCGTACGCACGCTTTCATGAAAATTCGGGTGGATCCGCTCATAGATAGAGCTGCCCACCAGCTCATCCGCCAAGCTTGCGCCAAACATCTTTAC
>CAINXK010000037.1 GCA_903854805.1 uncultured Anaerolineae bacterium | reverse complement strand
GTGGGAGTAGCGGTAGACTGGATCACCATCACAGCCTGCATCGTAGAGATCGACTGTTCCTGCTCAACGATGCGCGTTGCCAGCCGGCCAACGCTTTCCACCTGGCTCGTCACCGCAAGGACTAGACTCGTGGATTTGACCTCCAGGGTGGCACGCGCTGACACGTTTGCGGCGGATTGGGCGCGGGCCTGCTCCGCGCTGTACAACGCCCAGGCGGTTAAAAGGGTGAATGCAACCAGCAGAACGGCGGCGATGCCCAGCGCTATTCCGATATAACGATCGCGCCGGCCTTTGGCAGCCTTCAGGCTGGCTTCCACAAATTGCCTTTCCAACTCGGTAAATTCGCCAGGGTTGGCATCCAGCGCACCTTGAACAGCCCCCAGTTGGTTGCCATCGTAGAGATGCACAGCCTGCTGCCCTGAATCCTGCCACGTTTTGGCAGCCAGAAGGGACGGGCGTTGGTGGGCTGAGGCCCAGCGTCGATTGGCCTGCAGAATGGGTCCTACAAAACGGTCATGGACCAGCTCCACCCAGATTCCTCCGGAGCGCGTCTCAGAACGGATGATATATTGCAGCCCCAGCACGTCCACAGACAGGTTGGACAGCCCGGCAGTGGTATCCTTGCCCCGGAAAAGCAGGCCGCGCGTCTCAGATTCAGTGATCAGCTTGTGCGAGAACCAATCGCGCAGTTCGCGCTCAGGTGTAACCATATTCGGCTGCGCAAGCACCTGGGCGATGGCCTTCTCATAGAATTCGGCCAGCGCATTGGAGACAAACTGGGTCAGGTTTTCCCCTTTGGCCAGTTGCTGGATGTCTTCCTGGGTGATCTGGCTGGCCGGCGCCGAGGAACGGCTTTGGGCGAGCAGATTTTTCCATAACTGGTAGCACACCACCTGAAGTTGGACTGGCTCCACATACTCGCCCTGGACGGTTTCAACGCTTGATACGCTCTGCGCGCCAGTGATCAGGCGCAGGTTGTCCACCAGCATCTCGGCCACCCCGGGTGCGTAGGGGCGCAGGCTGGCGACAGGTTTACGGACGGCTTCCAGCGCGGATTCATAGCCCATGCGGCGCATATAAAAACGCGCCCGCATCTGGCCAGGCAACAGGTGGGCGTACGGGTCGAGCGTCGCCACAAAATCCTCGCGCATGACCAGCACAACCCACAGGTAAGGGTCTTCCTTCATCGCCTCGGCCAATTGTAGAAAGAAATCCTTACGCTTCTCCCAAGCCTCGGGGTGGGTGGTAACGATTTCTTCAAACTGATCAATGATCAGCGCCCGCGGCCAGACCTCGTATTCCGGCTCATCAGATTTGGGAGCAAGTTCCTGAGCCTGTCCCTGCGGGCTATCATCGTAAATATAATAATTGCCATTCGATGCGAATTTGCTCAGAAATTCGGCCAGGCGCATCTTCTGAAAGCGTTCCGCCGACTGTTTACTCGCATCCAGGCCAGTTAACAGGTTGTAGACAAACACGTTGTTGGTCTCTGCACCCGATAGCACCGCGCCGCTCACCCGCCCAACCGGTAGAACCTCGAAGCCTTTTTCCTCCAGGCCGGGCACCAGGCGCGTATTAATCAGCGAGCTTTTGCCCGCTCCAGACTGGGCGTAGAACAACACCAGCTGCTCCGAAACCACCAACGAGAGCAGGTCGCGGGCCTCGTTATCGCGGCCAAAAAAGCCCGGCGCGTCTTCCTTTTGGAATGGACGCGGACCAATGTACGGATTACTCCCCGGTAGGGTTATGCTCGACCACGCGCCCATTGGCTCCACTCCTTCCATACATTCTGGATGTATTGTTCGACGTTACCCCATTCAACCTTGAAATCGGCTTCCTGGAAATATTCCTTCAGATAGCTTTGGGCTTGCTCCTGCCTGCCCATGCCATCCTGGCTTGGGTTGACTTGCAGGATCAGGCCGAATGAGCGCAGGGCAGTCAACCCCGGCTTGACCACGCCGCGAAAAATCACGCGGAAATCCCAGTCATGCAGTCGGTAGCCCAGCAAGATCAGCGATTTACTGCGGAATGCCTCTGCCAGATAGAGAGGGATAACCGGGCTGGTAGGGTTTGGCGCGCGCGTCACCTCCACCAGAAAAGCCATGTAATCATCCTCGCTCAATACCATCGTGCGCGGATACTTTTCCAATCCAAAAAGGTGATAGACCAGCGGCTGAGTCTGGGATGGTATCAGGTTGGGGTCGTAATGGTGCTCCGGCGCAATGTTCACATCTTCACCCGACCAGAAGCAGACCTGGGTGCGCGGCGTGCGGCCCTCGGCAATGATAGCCCGCTCCAGAAAGTCGAAATAGCTGGTGGTGACGTATACCGGCAGGTTCAAGCGTGCCAGCAGGCGCAGGGGATCTTCGTCCGGCGTGGCATAAGCAATCACGCCCAGCTCCTGGACAATATCCGCAAATGACAGCATGTTGACACGCGTCCTCAGTTCATCCACGGCGCCAGCCACTTCTGGGTCCTGAGCAAACATATCCAGCAGGGCAGTCTTCAAGAAGATCAAGAATCGCCGCTTGGCATGCTCGCTGTCATCGCTGACCACCCGGTTGTAAAGCGCCACGCGCGCCAGATCGAAAGTATCCGTGAGCGGGTAATCAACTTTCTGGGCCCAGATTTCCGCCAGGAGCTCATTGACTGATTTGCTTTCGGCCAGTCCATCCACCGCTGGGTCAGAAGCCGGCGAACCGAAAATTTGCTCAAAATACACCGAATTTCCGATAATGGGGATGACGTTTCCATCGCGAATGCGTTGGAAAACTTCAGAACGGTCTACTTCCCGCCCGGAAAACGAAGTTTTCTTGTCCTTGAGAGCGGCCAGCATGGCCTGGCGATTGGGTCTATTCATTGTTTTCTATACTCCTCACTCATACCGATAAAGCCACCCGGAACCCGTGCCACTTGCCGGGCAGACCAAGCATCTTGGGGGCCGCGCCGCCGCGCGCGCTGCATACCAGCACAGCTGGCGGATCGACCCGCGAACCACCCCTGAAAACACGCCGCACCAACGGGCTGGCCGAAAGCTCGTTCCGCCCGTCTTCCGCCCAGGGATAACAGTAGCGCGGGTCTGGACGCAGGCTGCTCTCGCCCCACAGCGAACAGGTCCACTGACGCAGACTGCCCACCAGCTCGTACAGGCCATAAACACTCTGCGGCGCGAGCGACTCCACCGGGGCCGACTCTGCCACCCCGGCCCGCACGAGCGCTGCATCCCAGGCATCGCCCCAGGGATACAGGCGACCATCCTCGCCGCGCGCGGCTTTTTCCCATTCGGCTTCGCTCGGTAGGCGGTACTTCCGCCCACTCTCGGCGCTCAGCCACTCACAATAGGCTTGCGCATCGTACCAGGTCACAGCCTCCACGGCATGCTCCAGACGGTCGGGCGGCGGGTTCTGCCCCTGCCAGCCCATCTCCGGGTTGGCCAGCCGGCGGGTTTGGCGGACAAATTCGGCATACTCGCGGTTGGTGACCGGGCTGCGACCAATACGGTACTCGCCCAGCTCCACCCTGTGGCACGGCGACTCCCAGGCTGGGCGACCGCTGCCCTCGGCGCTGCCCATCAGGAAAGGTCCAGCCGGGATGTAGACCGTCTGCGGTTCAAACAGTTTGCGCGGGAGATTGTTCACCGCCAGCGGGCTGGATGGCGCAAAAAGCTGGTTATCCTGCAGGCGGCTAAAGAGTACTGGCATCCACCAGTCTGGGCGCTCGCGCACGCTGCTGCGGCCAGTTGCTGCGGCCAGATCCACACTGCCGTGGCGGCGCAGTTCCCGGAAAAAAACCGGCATGAAAACAGCCGAGGTCTCCATGGATAGGTTGCCTTGCATCGCCAGCACCGCCCCGGCCCCGGCTTCCACCAGGCGCGGCCCAAGCGCTACGCGCGCCTGACCTTCAGCATTGCCCGCGCTCTGGCATGAGACCAACACCACCAGGGCTGGCAGGCTATCCAGGTCCATCAGGCGGCCGATCAATTCGCCCACATCCACGCGCTGCATGGCGCGATCTGGGCCTTCGAGCCACAGCCAGGCCTTGCCACTGGCGATCGTACCGTGGCAGACCAGGCACAGCAGGTCGCAGCCCGGGCGCAAGGCTTCCACAATTGTGTCCAGCGTAGCCCGCCGCCCGCCCGGCCCGTCCGGGATGGTGGCACATGCCAACCCCAGGGCATTAATAACGGCGCGCAGCTCCCCGGCCTCGTCGATGGTCGTCAGATGGTTGCGTTCCAGCCCCAGCGGGTTGGCAACCACCGCCAGCGCGCGCAACCGTTCAAGCGGGCGAAGTTCCAGCGAAGTCAGGTTAGAACTGCCCTGAAAGCGCGAAAACAGCACCTTTCCACCGCTCGAAAGCAGCGAATCGTCCAACGGATTAAGCAGCAGCTCCCAGCACAGGCTTTGCAGGTTGGCGGACTCAGCATCCAGCCTCAGGCGCAGCCGCAAGGACTGCTTCTGGGCCAGCACACTACCATAGGCCTGTGAAAACGCCGCCAGCAAGCCCGCGTCCGCAAACAGCGCACGAGTCAGAGTGCGCCCATACGCATCCGCGTCAAGGAAAGCATCCCCCAACCCATCGAAACGCGCCAGCCCCTGGCCCAGGCGCGCTTCTGCCGCGCTCCCCGCGGCGTGGAAACGCATCTCAACCCGGTACTCGCCAGCCCCGTGCGCGGACAGGCCAATTTCCAGTTCAGCACAATCATTCATCGGAATAAATCCATCATCTTCGCATAGTCCAAGTTTATTGTACATGAAATCATCCCCCAGTGCAAAACACATCATCCACAGAAGATCCAATTTTCAAGAACACAATAGCACTTAAAATCTGTGTAATCTGTAGACTTCTTACCTAGAAATGGTTGAGTAAGAAATGATTTTTCAAATTTTGCCCATGCTTTCGGCATTCACTTTTCACTTTCAAGATGATGAAAAATGGGTATACTTATACAGTAGCAACGTTTTTCAGATAAATAATAGGGTTCGTTCACCGGATGAAACTGACCTGCCCCGTCAGAAAGTTGATGTCGGCAATAATGAAGGCGCGGGTCGTCCATAATTGGCGGCTTCACAGGCCTCGGTCATATAATCCAGTAAATTGCATTTTTGCTGTTTCAAAGTACTGACGACGGTCATGCTACGCTCGACAAAACGACTGCCAACCTGGCTTTGAGTGCCAAAGTTACTCATACTCCAAAGCACGCCTGGGTGAAGTTTTTGCTCAGCGTGATTATTTATAGGCTCAACACCATCAACATCTACGCATGTCCACAGCGCAGCTTCTCGCTTGAGAATATCGCGCAGGTACCAGCGGTAGCAGAATGAGAACACTTGCTCCCTTGGCGTAGTAATTCACTTATTTGAAGTCTTATCGGTCGCATCTGGTTCTGGAATTGTGCTCGGGATAATTTTCTTTTTGCATAAGATGCCACGACTTGCGGCTTGGTTCAACTAGCCCGTTCAGGAATCGGGTTGCCCAGGGCAGAACCCAAAAGAACCGGGGCGCTATGCGGCGGGCATAGATGCCTTCTTTTGACCTTCGCTTTTCACGCTGCCAATCCTAAATTTCTTAGACCCGCATGAGAAGAAAAAGAAATCGAAAGCAGATATATTATAATTGGCTCGCGAGCGTTGGAAATAAATTTAGGCATTGTTCGCCTGACACACCTATTCATCAGAGATAATATAAAAATATGAACAACATTAATAGCAATCAAAAAGAGTTGGCAGCAGAACAACGTGAAGAACTACTCAAAACATTGAGAGCCCGTTTTGAGAAAAACATGAACCGCCATAAAGATCTTGAGTGGGCTAAAGTACAAGCAAAACTGGAAGCTAATACTGAAAAACTGTGGTCGCTCAATGAAATGGAACGATCGGGTGGCGAACCGGATGTTGTTCGTTATGATAAAGAAACGGGCGAAATCGTTTTTTTTGATTGTTCAGCCGAAAGTCCAAAAGACCGCAGAAATATTTGTTATGACCATGAAGCGCTGGAATCAAGGAAAGAATTTAAACCAGAAAATACTGCCATGGATATGGCAGATGCCATGGGCATCAAGATTTTAACGGAAGAACAATATCGAGAGTTGCAGCAACTTGGAAATTTCGATACGAAAACATCGAGCTGGCTGATCACACCTCCTGAAATTAGAAAACTCGGCGGTGCCATCTTTGCTGATCGGCGCTACGACCATGTCTTCGTGTATCACAACGGTGCATCCTCGTACTATGGCGTCAGGGGTTTCCGCGGTGCGCTAAAGATCTAGCAGCATGTCTATCAAAACCAAAAGTGGGCTAACACAGCACCCACTGAATGGCGGGATCCGTCGCCACGTTTCTCAAACCGTTAGCCGTCAGCAGCATTGCTGCATTGAAGACTTGCATGCTATCGGAGGATCATTGGTTGAATTACCCGAGCCAAAACCAAAAAAAATTGTAAGCAGCTATGCGCTCACTTTATTTAGTAGGAGTATCAATAGATGAATAGCACGAATCCTGATGTTGATTGGTTTTTTAATAAAGCAGAAAAATGGCAGGAAGAATTCGAGAAATTGAGAATGATCATTCTTGACTGTCAGCTAACCGAAGAATTAAAGTGGGGTGTTCCTTGTTACACGTTTCAGAAAAGTAATGTAGTTTTGATGCATGGATTTAAAGAATACTGCGCGCTTCTGTTTGTCAAAGGAGCCTTGTTAAATGATGCCGAGGGTATTCTAATCACACAAACGGAGAATACGCAGGCAGGGCGCCAGATCCGCTTCACCGGTATTCGAGAAATAGTTGAGATGGAACCCACCTTGAAAGCCTATATTTATGAAGCCATTGAAGTGGAAAAAGCCGGCTTGAAAGTGAATTTTAAAAAGAGTACAGAATTCAAAATACCTGAAGAATTTCAAAATAAATTAAATGAAATCCCTGCCTTGAAAACTGCTTTTGATGGATTGACGCCGGGACGGCAACGAGCATACTATCTTTATTTTTCTGCGCCCAAACAATCCAAAACCCGGGAGTCAAGGATTGAAAAATGCATACCGCAAATTCTCAATGGACTGGGGTTAGACGATTAGTTTTCTCGATGTGAAAACAGATTGCGTCCCGCTGGCACACAATCAACAACCTGATTACAGTAAGTTTAATATGGGGGGAATCACCAGAAAATAACATCTTGACAAAATTCCTAACGTGATTATAATAACGACTAGATAAGTCGTCGTTTACTTATTATTGATTTTTTGTGCTCTTACCAGGGCACAAAATTTTTTTACTGTTTATAAACGACTCCACAAGTCGTCATTCAAAGGAGAAGAGAAAATGATTATTGCAAACGATGTGACTGAATTGATCGGCAACACCCCGCTGGTCCGTTTGAACCGGGTAACCCAGGGAGCTTACGCACAGGTGGTTGCCAAACTTGAATTTTATAATCCGGCGAAGAGTGTCAAGGATCGCATCGGTTTCGCCATGATCGATGCCGCTGAAAAATCCGGCGAACTCACCAAAGATAAAACCATTGTCGAGCCGACCAGCGGCAATACCGGCATCGCCCTCGCGATGGTGGCGGCCGCCAAGGGTTACAAAATCACCCTGTTCATGCCCGAAACCATGTCTAAGGAACGCCGCATTTTGCTGCGCGCTTATGGCGCTGACCTGGTGCTGACCCCTGGCCCAGAGGGCATGGGCGGCGCCATCAAACGCGCCGAAGATCTGGCAGCTTCTGACCCAGAAAAATATTACATCCCCCAGCAGTTCACAAACCCGGCCAACCCGGAAATCCACCGCAAAACAACTGCAGAAGAAATCTGGCGCGATACCGAAGGGAAAGTCGACTTTCTGGTTTCAGGTATTGGCACTGGCGGAACCATCACGGGCGTGGGCGAAGTCATCAAGGCTCGCAAACCTTCCTTCCAAGTCATCGCCGTTGAGCCAGATGCATCTCCGGTGCTTTCAGGTGGCGCAAAAGGTCCGCACCCCATCCAGGGTATTGGCGCTGGCTTTATTCCGGCTGTTTTGAATACCAAGATCTACGACGAGATCATCCGTGTGCCCAATGAAGAGGCCCTGAACGTTGCCCGCCGCCTGGCAAAGGAAGAAGGCTTGCTGGTGGGTATCTCTTCAGGTGCGGCAACCTGGGCAGCCTTGCAGGTGGCAAATCGCCCCGAAAACGCTGGCAAATTGATCGTGGTGATCATCCCGTCCTTCGGCGAACGCTATCTGAGCACCGTACTTTACCAGCACCTGGCAGACTGATCTGCATCCCGACATGCTGCTTTGTGCACAAAAGCGCTGCTCGGAGGCTGGCATTTTTCCAAAGAAATACAGTCCACAGACTGTGCCCAAGTGCTCCTTGCTGAATTAGTCAGCTGATCCTTTTTTACACATATTTACCAACCAATCGGCGCCGCAGCCAGGTGGGCAGGCCAGGGTCTGCAAAGTCCTCATGCGCGGGTTCAATTCCTGCCGGCGCCCTTTTATATTTACTCAGATGGTATTTTGGCGGGAAGATCGCCCACGACAGTACCTTACGAGCATGGTCGCCATGTAGCCAGTGTAAATAAGCATGTTTGTGTCTGTTTTCAGGTTCCGAATGGAACATCCGCCAATTTCAAGCTTTCAAAGGAGACTAATTCATGTCCGCAGATTCTCGTAAGTATGGTTTTGCCACTCGTCAGCTACACTCTGGCTACTCACCTGACCCAACCACCGGCAGCCGCGCCGTGCCAATCTACCAAACCACCAGTTACCAGTTTAAGAGCACCGAACACGCCGCCAACCTGTTCGCGCTCAAAGAACTGGGCAACATTTACACCCGCCTGATGAATCCCACCACAGATGTGTTGGAGCAGCGCATCGCCGACCTGGAAAACGGCGTCGCGGCTGTGGCATCCAGCAGCGGACATGCTGCCCAGGCCCAGGCCATCTTCACCCTGCTGGGCGCGGGCGATCACATCGTTTCTTCCAGCCGCCTGTACGGTGGCACCTACAACCAGTTCCACTACACCCTGCGCAAATTGGGTGTTGATGTAACCTTCGTTGACCCGAACGACCCGCAAAATTTCGAGAACGCCATCCGCTCAAACACCAAAATCCTGTATGGCGAGACCCTCGGCAACCCGGATATTTCGGTATTCCCATTTGAAGAAGTCGCCGCAATCGCCCAAAAACACAAGATTGTGTTAATGATCGATAATACCTTTGCGACCCCCTACCTGTTTCGCCCGTTTGAATGGGGCGCAAACGTCATCACCCACAGTACCACCAAGTTTATCGGTGGGCACGGCACCAGTATCGGCGGCATGATCGTGGATGGTGGCAACTTCGATTACACCAGCGGCCGCTACCCCGGCTTTACCGAGCCGGATCCTTCCTATCACGGGCTGGTCTACTCCAGCCTGCTGGGCGCTGGCCTGCCGCCTTTTGCCATCAAGGTGCGTGTGCAGGTGCTGCGTGATATCGGTGCTTCCCAGTCACCTTTCAACAGCTGGCAGACCATTCAAGGCCTGGAGACTCTCTCCATTCGCATGGAACGGCATGTGCAAAATGCGCAAGCAGTAGCCGAATACCTGGAAAAACACCCGAAGGTCAGCTGGGTCAAATTCCCGGGTCTCAAGAGCCACCCCGATTACGAGCGCGCCAAACGCTATCTGCCCAAAGGTGCGGGTGCCATTCTTGGCTTTGGCATCAAAGGCGGAGCCGAAGCGGGCCGCAAGTTTATTGAAAGCCTGCAGCTTTTCAGCCATCTGGCGAATGTTGGGGACGCCAAATCGTTGGCCATCCATCCTGCCACCACCACTCACAGCCAGCTCTCCGCTGAAGAGCAAATCTCGGCCGGTGTCAGCCCCGATTTCATCCGCCTGAGCATCGGCATCGAAGATATTGATGACATCCTGTGGGATCTGAATCAGGCTCTGAACGCGTAAGCTGGTTCCAGGCCCTGGGCAATCAGTTGCTCAGAGCGCATGTAACAGAATAAAACAGGCGGACGGGTTAAAAAGAACCCGTCCGCCTGTTCCAATTCATCCTATTACCTTTGAAAACGTCAGATTGCACATATGTACTAGCGGTGTTTACTCACGGATATCCAGGTGTATGTGACAACCCATCCCACTGCCCCTAAACCAAAAACGGGAAGGGGCTGAAAGAGTCTTTTTTTGTGGAGTTTTGTGCCAAGAACAGGCACAAAAACTCCACTGGCGGGGCAAACCATCGATTTTCAATCGCCCGAGCAGCAGAACCAGGATGGCTAAATGCCAAAACGCAGAGCACGTGAGTATATAGCACTGGTGGTGCGCCAAGAACAGGCACAAAACTCCACTGGTGGGGCAAACCATCGATTTTCAATCGCCCGAGCAGCAGAACCAGGATGGCTAAATGCCAAAACGCAGAGCACGTGAGTATATAGCACTGGTGGTGCGCCAAGAACAGGCACAAAAACTCGACTGGTGGGGCAAACCAT
>CAINXK010000036.1 GCA_903854805.1 uncultured Anaerolineae bacterium | reverse complement strand
GGCCTTCGTGTTAATAACATGAAGGCCGGTTTTTATTATTTCAAGGTGAAGTTGGAAACTACTTTTAGTAGGTTTTCTGACATTTCTTTTAACGAGGCCGCTGAAATTGAAACTTCATGTACCTGGGCAGAAACTTCTTCTGTAGCGGCCGAAACTTGTTCCACCGCGGCACTGTTCTCCTCGCTGATGCTGGCAATAGTTTCAATAGTCTGGGTCAGTACGTCAGAATTGGCACTCATTTCTTCAGTGGCAGCCGTATTTTCTTCAATCACAGCTGAAGCAGAGTCTACTGCGCCAACCAGTTCACCGGCTGCTGTATTGACCCGGCCAGCTGCATCCCCGGCTTCTTCAGCCTGTTTGTAGACAGATTCGGCTGCTCCCAGAATATTGGTAAGAACATCGCCCGCTGAATTTGCGCGTATTACCCCTGCTTCAACTTCGCTGGCGGATTCTTTCATGGCGTGGATAGCTTCGGTCACAGAATTCTGTATACCTTTGATTAACGCGGCAATTTCTTTGGTTGCCAGGCTGGATCGTTCTGCCAGTTTGCGCACTTCATCAGCCACTACAGCAAAGCCTTTGCCCTGTTCTCCGGCGCGGGCAGCTTCAATCGCAGCGTTCAGGGCCAGCAGGTTGGTTTGCGAGGCGATATCTTCGATTGTTTCTACGATTGCACCGATCTCCTCGGAGCGCGCACCCATCTCCTCCACCCTGGAAGCTGAAATACCGACTTTTGTACGGATGGCCTCCATGCCCGTAATTGTTTCCTTGACGGTCCTGGCGCCGTCCCGTGAATACCTGGCGGCTTCGGCCGAATCGGTGGTTACGGCCTGTGCGTTTTTGGTAACCTGTTCGATTTCCAGATTAATGCGAGATGCAACATTTGAGGCCCGGCTGAGCGCACCGGCTTGTTCCTGGGCACCGCGCGCGACTTCATCAATTGCGCGCCCCATTTGTTCAATCGATTCGGCAATCCTGGTAACGCCCGCTGTTTGTTGTGTGGTGCCGACGGCCACTTGCTGAATGGTGGTGGCAATCTGGTTCATGGCCCTGCCTGAATCTCTGGAGGCTGTTGCCAATCGGGCAGATGCAGATAGGACAGACTCTGAATTAAAGGCTACCTTGCCGATAGCATCCCGCAGGTTGCCAATCATTTTGGCGAAGGCTTTGCCCAGGATGTCTTTATCAGACATGGGGTGTACATCCTGGCTCAGGTCATTATGTGCCATTTTTTCAGAAACCGCGGCCATGTTTTGTAAATAACCTATGGTTTGGCGGAATGCATCAGCCAGCTCTCCCATTTCATCCTTGGAGCGAAAGGTCACATTTTGGTTTACATCGCCCTGGGCAATGCTGGCAGCTGCTGTCTTCATATTTTGCATGGCTTCAATCACTGCAAGATAAAAACCAATAAATAGCCATAATGCCAGCAGCACTGGCAGGGTGCCCAGTGAAAGTGCCATCAGCATCTGGTTGTTCAGGCGGTTGAGACGAGCAGCTAGCAGTACGTTTGTGGCTGCTTCCAACTTGGTCACCAACCCCAATTGGGCATCAATCGCTATTGTGGCAGCATCAAAATATTCCTTCGGTTTAAGCTTGATCGTCGTAGCATTTAATACCTGACTTTCGACCATGTTCTGAAATATTTCTTGCTGATCCTGGGCCGTCTTGATGGGTGCTTCCAGGCTGGTACCCAGCGTGGGATTGTAATCAAATGCGCGTATCAAGCCATTCCTGGCGGCAGTTATACTCGATATGGATAATTTGTTGAGCATCTCGATCGAAGCTCGCTCTTGCCCAGAAATTGTGCCATCAACCAGTGCTCCTGAACCAATTGCGCGCAGCTGGCCGATATATTCTGCCGATTGAGGGTAATGTTGACCCAGGGCGGCCATTAGATAATATGTATCGAGTTCTGTGTCCAGGGTCATATTTGAAGCGTCTGCGATGTAGATCCTAAATTCGAGAATTTTTGCGATCAAGGCGGTATGCTGGCGGGTGCTTTCAGCAGCGCTTAAACCTTCCACCTGGCCTTGCAGGGTATTCCAAGTTGTCTGAATTTCCTGCCACTTTTCTGCGCTCTTAAATTCGGCTCCATAAAGATCTTCCATTGCGCTAATCGCAGCCATGTCATCGACAATGGCTGCCTGCTTTTGCTGCATGGTGGCTTTAAAGGTTGCATCACCAGACAAATAGGTATTGGTTGCGCCGCGATGTTGTTGGGTGTGCTGCAAAAGCTTGAGCGTTGGAGCCAGGTAGGCGTTACCTTTTTGTTCCTGGCGTGTAAAATCTATATCTACTTTGTATTTCATGGCCAATTGATATGTGAGGATGATGATTGGGATGAGGAAGACTGCCGAGACCAGGATCATCTTTCGCGAGTAGGAAATCCGGTTCATAATGGCTATGGCTGGCTGGAATAGAAGTTTTTTCATGTTCTCATCCTCTGAAGTTGTTGATTTTCCGATCAAAATGTCTCATTCGTACGTTGATCTATTCCACCAAGGTCGTTCCTGACTCTTGTGGGGCTGGTTTAAAAAATCCCAACGCTTCCTACTGTTTTTATCAGGCTGTGCATATCTGGACTGCTTGATAAACGTTTTGATTAAACGCGATCTATATTATTTTAAAAAATTAATATTATTTGGTAATCGTTCGATCCCCCTCGCTTTTATTTTGCCAAAATGGATGACTGATTCTCTTAGCCCACTATCACAGTGTATAAGATAAAAAATATCTGTAAATAAAAATCCGGCAAAGATCATATAAATTATGCATAAATAAGATCAATACAAACCCCACTGTTGGTACCAAATTTCCACTTGCATCGAAAAACAGCGATTAACATGCATCTGCGCAGGTATCTACATCGACAATGCCAGATTAAACATCTGTTCTATGAACTGGCGGTATTTACTCATGCGCTCTTTGTTTTGGCACTGAACCAGGATGGTTCTGCTGCTCGGGCGATTAATAATCGATGGTTTGCCCCCGCCGCTTCGCCTTTGCGAAGAACATGCGGAGCGAAACAGTTTTTCCACCCAATACCCCTCATTTCCCGGCTTTATAAGTTAGTGTAGTCACGGAAAATTGCGAAAAGGAATTAAATCTTCAACAAATTGTTGAGACAAGATTTGCGCAAAACTTTTAACCACACGCTCAAAGAATTTGCTTTTTTGGGGCGGTATTATTTGGCAGTAAAATATTGGTAAGTGTTTTCGCGAGCTGCGGCACCTTTCTATCAGGGTTAATTGACAGGAGCAAAATATGGAAACCTTTGGGAAATTAGTGGTAACGCTGCCAAACAGCACCGAACAATCACTTGATCTGGCCCTGGCGCAGGCCAAACCGTGATTTCTCAATCGCAAAAGAAAATACTGTTCATTTTCATTGGAGTATTGGTCCTGTTGTGCTGCCTGGCAGGCGGCGGCGGGCTGCTGGTGTTCTCTAGATATGCGGGAGTTGCGCGCCCGGCTAGGCCCCCTTTGATTTTCCCAACCCGCGACCCAAACCCGGTCCTGACCGCGATCCCTGGCACACCTGCGATTCCTGGCACACCCGTAATCCCTGTCACACCCGCGATTGAATCCAATTCCGGCCCGGCTGGCAAAATTGTGTTTGTCTGTCAGATTTTTCAGCTGCAAGCGCAAGACCAGATTTGCTTGATCAACGCGGATGGGAGCGGCTGGCAGCGTTTGACCAACACGGATAAAACGCGCAGTTTTTACCCGTCCCTATCGCCAGACGGCCTTAGTGTATTGTTTTCAACCAACCTGGATGGTAATTTTAAGCTGGTTGAATTAAGTCTCTCCGATCTTAGTGTAACTCCGCTCGGCGACACCATCGGGATTGCGCCAGAAGTCTCGCCGGATAACCAGATGGTGGCATACACCAACAACAGCGGACAAACGGATAACGTGTGGGTGATGGAGCGCCATGGCAGCAACCCCCGGCTGCTGTACAGGGATGGCTGGGACCCGACCTGGTCGGCAGACGGCAGCAGAGTGCTTTTTGCCACCCATTCTGGCGGGCTCTCGCAGTTGGCCTCAATCAAACTGGACGGCAGCGATTTTCAGCTGATCACCAACCTGCCGTCACTGCGGGGCCGCAGCGACTGGTCGGCGGATGGGGCTCACATCGTGACCTATTCGGGTGATGCCTGGAAGCGAGAGCTGTATTTAATGAACCCGGACGGTTCAGATTTGCACCAGATCACGCCAGCGGGGGGCAACAGCCAGGGTCCGAGTTTTTCACCGGATGGGCAGTGGGTGTCTTTCACGGCTTATTTCGACGCGCCAAATAAGAACAACGGCTGTGAAATTTACATCATGCGGATTGACGGCAGCGACCTGCGGCGCCTGACAGAGAATAAGTACTGCGACTGGCAGCCGCGCTGGGGGCCCTGACAAAGGCAGAAATTCAAAAATTGGTATTTATTTACGGCTGGTGACGCCGCAACCGCATATAAATGCCAACAAAACCATAAAAAAGAATGCTCGCTCGCAAGGACAAACCGAGTCTATTTGTTCTTGCGAGCTCTTCGTTCTGGCACCTAACCATCCAGGTTCTGCTGCTCTGGCGAATCAAAATCGATGATAGTGCAGCAAAAAACAGCCTGGCGATCTCCTCCCAGGTCAGAAAATACCCGAGTTTGGGCATTATGGCGATATAAAAATGGGATAATGTCAAAGTATGTGCTGAATAAAAACGGGAGAACTGTATAAAAAAAGCGCAGCAAAGCTGCGCCTTTTTTATCTGAACCGCTGGACTATCCGGATTTGCGTGCCAGGTATTGGCGGTAGAGTGCTGGTTGGAAATCTTGCAAGTCGGCGGCGTAATATTCAGCACCGGTCAACCCGGGAAAGCGCGCAAAATCGGGGATGGGTTTGACCAGCGGATGCGTGGCGGCAAACTTCTGGATGGCCTCGGCGTGTGGTTTGATCGAGCCATCCGGGCGCACCAGGCCAAAGTGGCGTTCGTGGCGTGATTCGCCGCAGGGTGGCACGTTCCACAGCTCGCTGGCATAATCGGCGAAGCACCATACGAACGCACCGGTTGAGCCGATCTCCTGGATGCGCGGCATGACCTGTCGCATATATTCGGCGAAATCCTCTTCAGATGCCATGTACTGGGTGCGCGGATTGCCATAAGAGACCCATTCCCAGGTTTCGGAAGGTTTGCCCGGCAGGTTGGTGCAGCCGCCGAACTCTTCCATCAGGGCTGGCTTGCCAGCCAGGGCAGCCGTCAGGGCGGTGGTGAAGGGTACGTAATCCGGGTCGAGCGGTCCGCGCGCCCATTCACAGTACATCGGATAGGAATGCATGACTGGCACATCCGTCTCAGTGTGCACCATGTCCAGGCGGAACCCATTGTTGCGGCCCAGGCTGTCGCCGTGGGTGCCAACTGTCACCGGGTGAACGGGGTCGATTGACTTGATCAGATCGGTCATTTCGCGCACCCAGGTGCGTCCGGCAGTGGCATCAGCCGGCCAGGCGAACAGGTCTGGTTCGTTGCCCAGATTCCACATCCAGATGCCGGGGTGGTCCTTGAGTGCGCCGACCACGGTTCTGAGCAGCAGGCGCTCGGCATCCAGAGCGAGTGGGTCACTGGTCATGTTGCGATAGTTGCCATTCGGGACGATCTGCCCCTGGCTGATAACCTGGCCCACCCAGGCAAAATAGGGCGAGGCAAAACCCGGGTCATCGGTCAGCAGCCAGCGTGGTGCCCAGTTTGGGCCGCTCATATGCCCGGTGAAGAAGGTCACATCCAGGCCCAACCCATGTGCGGCGGCAATATCAGCCACCTTTACCAGGTTTTTTAGCGCCTGCTTGTCCACACTGCCTGGGTCGGGTTGGAAATCATCCCAGAGCAGGAAAATGCGCACCACATTTAATCCCAATTCTTGGATGATGGCAAACTCATCATCCACTTCAGCGGCATCGAACTGTGACCACCAGTACATGGCTTTACGGCGCGGCCAATAGTTAACACCCAGAACAAATTTTTCTTCCATAAGCACTCCTGTCTAATAAATAAACATCGCGTCGCCAAAGGAAAAGAAGCGATAGCCGGCCTGGATGGCGGTCTGGTAGGTTTGCAGGGTGGTTTCGCGCCCGGCGAAGGCGCTGACCAGCATGATCAGGGTTGATTTTGGCAGGTGGAAGTTGGTGATCATGGCATCCACGACCTTATACTGGTAACCGGGCAGGATATAAATAGAGGTGGGTCCGGCGAAAGCTTCAATATCTTGGTGCTCTCGGGCAGCGCTCTCGAGGGTGCGCACACTGGTAGTGCCGACCGCAACCACGCGCCCGCCGGCTTTGCGGGTCTGGCGGATCTGATCTGCCACCTGTGGGGTCAATTCGCACCATTCGGTATGGATCTTGTGTTCAGACGGGTCTGCCTCGCTGACGGGTGCGAAGGTGTCCAGCCCAACGTGCAGGGTGACTGCTGCCAGGCTGACGCCCTGGGCCTGGAGTTCTTCCAGCAGGTGCGGGGTGAAATGCAGCCCGGCGGTGGGTGCAGCCGCCGAACCTGGAGTGCGGGCATAAACAGTCTGGTAGCGTTCCGGGTCGTTCAGTTTTACGTGGATATAGGGCGGCAGCGGCATCTGCCCGTCTGCGGCAAGATGATTTTCGAGCGCTTCGTCGAAGCGTACCCGCCGGCGCGAACCTTCCAGCACCTCCACCACCTCAGCCCCCAGCCCATCCTGCAGGCTGACGCGTTTGCCCACCAACAGACCTTTGCCTCCCACCAAGCATTCCCAGGTGCGCTCATCCTCGCGGCGCAGCAGCAGCACTTCAACCTTGCCGCCGGTGGTCTTGTGGGCCATCATGCGGGCCGGGATGACGCGCGTCTGGTTTAGCACCAGCAAGTCGCCTGGGCGCAAGAATTCACCAATCTGGCTAAAAATTTTGTGTTCAATCTGGCCGTTGGTGCGGTTTAAGACCAGCAGGCGTGAAGAGTCGCGTGGCTCGGCGGGTGTCTGGGCGATTGATTCAGGTGGCAGGGGATAATCGAAGTCAGATGTTTTCATACTGGGTTGGGCAGATCTTTAACACGGCGGGCAACAACCAGGCCGATGTAGAGCATCCACAGGATTAGTAAAATATGCAGTACATCGTTTGCCGTGAACCAGGTGCCCCTGGCCCACAGTGTTTCCGAAATACCTGAAGTATAGAAGATGAAATATGCAGCGGTGGTGAGCCCCAGCCCCAGCCAGGTT
>CAINXK010000035.1 GCA_903854805.1 uncultured Anaerolineae bacterium | reverse complement strand
TCGCTCTGCGCGGGCTCCAGCCTTTCCATGATTTCCCGGAAGGTCCGGATTGGTGGACACAGGATCAGTGGCGGTTGTTTCTGGGGCAGTCGGTAAAAATGCGCATGAACTTTGTCGGTCTGCATTGCTATCCTTTCAATGACAAGGATCTGGGACCAGAGCCGCTGGTTTGGGTTGGTCTGCCAGAGGATGTGAATAGCGATGGAACGGTCAAACGTTCTGATAAAGCTTCATGGTACACCACAGCTAAATACATGCCTTATGGTTGTTACGCACCGGGTAAGACAAGCGACTACAGTTTCGGCGGTGCAAGCCTGTTTCCAACGGACAACTACGGTTCCCAGATGAACGGACCGAATGATTTTCCAATGCCCCAGACCCCGGAGACAAAGGCTGCCCTAATCAATCGCACAGGCAAAATGTTCAATACCGTGTTTACAGAGGCTCGCGGGTTGGGCATAAAAGTGGCTGTGGGTACCAATAACCCGCTTGATATTCCCACCGGAGTACTTCAACAATTGAAGGACAAGGGTATGGATCCTAAAGATCCTGCAACAGTGCAAAAAGTTTACGAAGGTATGTTTACCCGCATCCAACGCGCCTTTCCGGTTGATTATTACTGGCTCTGGGGACACGAGGGCGAAATTGATGAAAAATTGATTGTTCCGGACATCCTTCAGGCACATGAAGCATTGAAGGATGCGAAAGCTTCTTTCAACCTTGCCGTTGCCGGCTGGGGCTGGACAAACGAACACTTCCCTTCTATGGACAAATCTTTGCCTAAGGATATCGCTTTTAGTGCCATCAATATGTCAGCCGGCAGTTCGCCTGTCTCTGCAAACTTTGGTAAGCTTGGCACCCGTTCCCGCTGGGCGATTCCATGGCTGGAGGACGATGGTTTGCTGATCAGCATACAGTTTCGTGCCGGACGGATACGGCGCGATGCAGTGGATGCGTATAACTACGGCTGTAATGGATTGCTGGGGCTTTTTTGGCGCACCCGTATCATGAGCCCAAATATTACAGCTCTGGCACAAGCCGGCTGGAAGCAGGATAACTGGAGTGACATGCCAACTAAAAAAGTTGAGAAAAGAGCTGTTGAAGTCTCCGGCGGACATACTGCTACACTCTTGAATAATTCCATCAGGAACGCAGAACCGGAACCGATCTATCAAACCGTGCGCTTCGGCATGAACGGCTATCGTTTCACCGTGCCAAACGGAGCATACAAGGTCACCCTGCATTTTGTCGAACCGGAATATACAGCAGTTGGCCAACGCGTCTTTAGCGTCAGGTTGCAGGACAAAGAGGTCGTGCAGCATCTGGATCTCTTTGCCAGAGTTGGACAGTTTGCCGCCCTGAAAATGACTTTCGATGACATCAAAATAACCACTGGCAGCCTGACCATTGATTTCGTGAACGAAACAAATAACCCCTGCATTGCAGGTATTGAAGTGACGGGTAACGGCGTGAATCAAAAAATCAACTGCGGCGGCCAGGTCTATCGGGATTTTGCCGCAGACCCAACTACCGAACAATTGCCGCGAGATCTGCCAACAGAGGACCTTTATAGGGATTGGGCGATAGCACAATTCGGCCTTGAAGCAGGTGCTGATGCTGCTTCAATCCTTTCTGAAATTGACGGCAATTTTCCATCCCCCTCTAACTGGATTGACGGCCCTGGTGCAATTGTCGTCAACAACACCCCCTGGACAAATGTTGCGAATTCTTATGCCTTCGTCGATCGCTTTGCCAGGTTACGAGCCAAAGTCAAAGGTGCGGGCGAGTTGGAAAGATTCGACTTTTGGCTGAAAACCTTGCAATTCAATAAGTTCATGGGCGAGTTAGGCTGCACGCGTGGTGACCTTGATCGTATCATGCAGGATATCGAAAAGGAAAAAGACCCGGTTGTCCGATCCAGGATCGCCAGAGAACAAGCCCTTCCGGTCCGCCTGCGGATGACGACACTTGCAGGAAATATGACCACCTCGCTGATCGAGTCCCTCACAAATTCTACCGAACTAGGCACGCTCTGCAATGTCGAGCAGCAATCTATGCTTCGGATGAAGATACTCAACGGGCATGATGCTACTCTGGAAAAAATACTTGGTGAACCACTGCCTGAAGCAGCCCACCCCAGGAAAGACTATCGCGGCGCCCCCCACCTGGTCGTCATGAACGGACGGACAGCCCTGGTCAAAGGTGAAGTTCAGACACTCCAAATCATCGCACTCGATAAACAACCGGTGAAATCTGTTACTGTGAAAATTCGCCCACTGGGCAAAGATGAGTGGAAAGCTGTTAAGGCGATACACCTCGCCCGAGCGGTGTGGAATGCCACCCTTCCCGCTGCCAATGAAGACTTCGAATATCAAATTGTTGCGAATACGTCAACCGGGCTTAAACTGGTTTGGCCCGCTACCGCTCCGAAAATCAATCAAACAGTCATTATCAAAGAATAAGGAATTATGAAAAAAACTGCTATCCTGTTTGCCCTGATAACGCATAACCCTTTTTGAAACGCAAGGCATCCTGCTGTTTCATGATTTTCCTTAAGGGCCGGATTGGTGGTGTACGGATGATTACCTGCTGTATATCGGGAAATTGGCCAAAATGAAAACGAATTTTATCCTAAAATAATTAACAATCATGGCAAAAAAATACATGGCAAAAAATTTAAATGCTATTTTTCCTGCAGCAAGCAACTATTTAATCTCATGCGCGATTATTCTTGCAGCTTTTTTCAACTCAGCAAGATCAGCGAATACAGAGAGGACAGAGCCGAACCATCAATTCAGGGCATCAGTTGTAAAGGTTGATATTACCCCCACAGATTCGCAACCTCTTTTGGGTTATATTCCACGCTCTTCGAACGGTGTTCTCGACCATATCTATCATCGTATTGTAGCTTTGGATGATGGGACAACTCAACTCTATTTGATATCAACCGACATCTGTGTGCTCTCTTCTGCCGAATACGATCGGATGGCTGAAAAGATTCAAAAACAGTTGGGTATTAATCCTGTGAATTTGTGGTGGACAACCACTCATACCCATTCGGCGCCCGAGGTAGGACCTATCGGGATAGACGGCTTGTTCCACAGCGACCGCTATGCGAAACGAGACCTGACCTATTCGGAAATAGTTGAACAAAAATTGATAGATGGTATTAAGCAGGCCAAAGAACAGCTCGTGTCAGCACGTATCGGGGCAAGCTGGGGCTATTCGCGCGCAAATATTAACAGGCGGGCCAAAGACATTGTTGGCGATAGCGAGGGACCCAATGCAGATTTAAATAAATACAACTCCAGAAAAGTGTTCCCTCGGGGTGATGTTGGCATAGGAATGGATCCCGATGGTGCCACCGACAGAAAAATAGGATTATTACGAATTGAAAAAGAGGATGGTAGCCCACTTGTTCTAATTGTGAACTATCCAATTCACGGAACATGCCTTTCTCCAAAAAACCAAAAAATAAGCGGCGATATACCAGGGCTTATTTCAGAATATGTTGAGAAAAACGTTGGTGTTCCATGTCTTTTTATCAATGGATCTGCCGGCAATCTGGCTCCAATCTACAGCCATCCCGTTTTCTCTCAGGAGCATACTGACTATCTTAGTCAGTTCAGGGTGATGCTTGGACAGAAAGTCCTGGAAGCAAATAAAAAGATTACCGCTACTACTGATAAGGTAAGCTTAACGGCAGATGAATTAATTGTTGAGACACCCAGAAAACCCGGCCTAAAATGGTCTGAAGAGTTTAGCCGCTACGCCCGAACAACAGCTGCAGGTATAAACCTGGTGAGAATTCCGATTCGCTTTTTAAATATCAACAATGAAATAGCCATATGGGGTACTCCGCTGGAATTGTTTTGTGAAATCTCGAATGAGGTACGCGAACGTTCGCCGTTTCCCTACACTTTTGCTTATGGCTATACCAATGGCTGGATGGGTTATATGCCCACAAAGGAAGAATTT
>CAINXK010000034.1 GCA_903854805.1 uncultured Anaerolineae bacterium | reverse complement strand
TTGAACGGGCAGAGGGGCCTTTGCCAATGATGATATCCAGAGCGAAATCTTCCATGGCAGGGTAGAGAACTTCTTCGACCGCCCGTCCCAGCCGGTGGATTTCATCGATAAATAGGATATCTCCGGCACGCAGGTTGGTCAGGATGGCTGCCAGGTCTCCGGCGCGTTCGATGGCTGGGCCCGAGGTGGTCTTAATATTGACGCCCATTTCATTGGCCAGCACGTTGGCGAGTGTAGTCTTGCCCAAACCGGGCGGCCCGTAAAAAAGTACATGATCCAGTGATTCGTTGCGCTGCCGGGCGGCGGCGATTAAAATGACCAGGTTTTCTTTGACCTGGTCCTGCCCGATCAGGTCAGCCATCTTTTGAGGGCGCAGGGCATGGTCCACCCGGTCATCCGGTTTGGCTTCAGGGGCAATGGGGCGGTTCTTGGAGTCGCTCATAGGCAGATTATACCAGCTGGATACTTGCTGGCCTTTTTGGCAGTGACCGACTTTCAGTCCAGGGTAGGGTATTTTTGATCTTGTGCGAACCAGCTTTTGCGGGCATGTCTCCAGCCAATGATCAGTATTGTCAGAGAAACCGTTACTTGCCGGGTAAAACCAGCTGGGCGGTTTATAATTACGAGCAGGACTATTCCAGGTATCATATTTTGCGGAGACAGAGCATGCAAACCCTGATGGCGATTGGCGGTGCGATAGATCTTGAGAACCCTGGTTTGATGCGGGAGTTTGTTCGTCGGGCCGGGGCCGGGAATGCGCGCGTGCTCGTTTTGCCGCAGGCTTCCGATGTAGTTGAGACAGGCGAGATATATGCCCGGCAGTTTAGAGATCTGGGCGCGGGCGAAGTCAGTATTCTGGACTTTCGTCAACGCGCTGAGTCTGGTACCCCTGAACAGCTTGAGCTGCTAAGCCGTGCCAGCGCGATATTTTTTACCGGTGGTGTTCAGATGCGCCTGTCGGCGTTATTTGGCGGCACGCCCCTCGAAGATGGGCTCCTGGCAGCTTATCAGCGTGGATGCCTGGTGGCTGGGACGAGTGCCGGGACTGCGATCCTCTCGAAAACCATGATCGCCTTTGGGCGCGGTGGGCCCACTCCGCGTGATCGCATCGCGCAGTTTTCGCCCGGGCTCGGTTTTACCGCGAAGTTCGTTTTTGACCAGCATTTTCGTCAGCGTGACCGTCTGGGTCGTCTGATCTATGCGGTGACCGTTCACCCTGGGGTGGTGGGTGTGGGCATTGATGAAAATACTGCCGCCATTCTGGAAGATGACGATTGCATCACCGTCTGCGGCTCAGGGGCAGTCACCATCGTGGACGGCCGGCAGATCAGCGCCTCGGATGTGGCCGAGGTTGGAAGTCGCAAGGCAGTTTCAGTGGCTGGGCTGACCGTCCACGTACTGACTGAAGGTGGAAGCTATCAGCGCGGAATAGGGCTGGCCAGGCTGCCAGTCCAAGCGCTGCTCAAGGAGTAACATAATTGCGAGCGCGCCCACGCTGCTGCGCTGTGGAGCTGCAGGCTGGCAGTACACAAATTGCCCAGGCAGGAAACCAGCCCGGATCTGTTTTTCCGGTGCCGGGCAGCCATATCGAAAGGATGGCATTATGTGTCGAAGCATTAAGCAATTGAGAAGCCCGGATGCGCCGGCCAGCGAGCAGGAATTATACGAAGCTGCACTGCAATATGTTCGCAAAGTGAGCGGTTATCGTAAACCATCGCGTGCCAACAGCGCCATTTTTGAGGCCGCAGTGCAGGAAATTGCACGTTCCACCCAACAGCTGCTGGCTGGTTTGGATCAGCCCGCAGCGCCGGTCGTAGATCATTCGCAGCGCTAGGCACTCATATGCTTATCCACTCAGCCTCACAATTGTTGACGATTGCCGGTGGTCCGCAGCGCGGAAACAGCCTGGGCAGACTGGGCATCATCGAAGATGGCGCCGTGCTGATTCGCGATGAAAAAATCGTGGAGGTTGGCAAGTCAGCCGAACTGCGCGCCGCCCATCCGCATGAACCACTGCAGGACGCTTATGGCTGCGTGGTCATGCCAGGCTTTGTCGATCCGCATACGCATGTCATCTGGGGTGGGGACCGGGCGCTTGAGTTTGAGCAGCGCCTGGAAGGTGCACGTTATCTCGATATTCTCGCGGCTGGCGAGGGCATCCATGCCACTGTGCGTGCCACCCGCAAGGCCGGGATGGAAGCCCTGATTGCGCAGACGCGCTCGCGTCTGTTCCGGATGTTCGCACACGGCACCACCACGGTGGAAGCCAAGAGCGGATATGGATTGCAGACTGCCACTGAATTGCGCCTGCTCAAAGCCCTGTTGGCGCTGGAAGAGGAGAGCCGCCTGGATCTGGCCATTACTTTTTTGGGGGCGCACGCCATTCCGCTGGAATTCCGAGAGAAACCCCAGGATTATGTTGACCTGGTTTGCGAGACCATGCTGCCAATTGTGCGCCAATGGTGGGAAGTACATGCGCCAGGACGGAGCCTGCCATTTGTGGATGTGTTTTGCGAGACGCGTGCTTTTGATCTGGCGCAATCGCGACAGGTTCTGACCCAGGCCAAAGCCCTGGGCTTCCCGCTTAAGATTCATGCGGATGAATTTGATAACCTGGGGGCTGCCAGTCTGGCAGTGGAATTAGGCGCGGTCTCCGCGGATCATCTCGTCAAGACCTCGGATGCAGATATCGCTGCATTGGGTCGTTCTGATACGGTCGCGGTTTCCTTGCCTTGCACGCCCTTTGGATTGGCCGAACTTGAATATACTCCGGCCCATAAGCTGCTGGATGCAGATTGCATCCTGGCCCTGGCCACTGACTGCAACCCCGGCACGGCCTGGAATGAATCGATGCAGTTTGTGATTGCTCTGGCCTGCCGCGCCATGCGGCTTACCCCGGCCCAGGCGATAGTCGCCGCGACCATCAACGCGGCACATGCCATCCGTTTGGCAGACAAAGTTGGTTCGCTTGAACCGGGTAAACAAGCCGACCTGCTCGTGTTGGCAGTCCCCGATTATCGCCACCTGGGCTATCGTTTTGGTACTAACCTGGTTAAGCAAGTGGTCAAGAAAGGGCGGCTTTATTCGGTGGATGTCGGTTACTACCGCACAGCCTGAGCGGATTTACCAGTGTGTGCCCCAGATGAAGAAGAATTTTCGTAGCTGCTCACCAGGTTCAGCAATTTTCAAAAGACCATTCTAATTTTTCTGCTCAAGGGAACGAAAACCGAATGGCTGCCCCGCAAAAAAACACCTTCTTCTCTTTTTGGGATTGCTCTCACACTTGGAAACACACCTGGTGAGTCAAAACGAATTTTCTATCATCCTGCAAAAGCATCAACCTGGCCTGCCGTGACGGCATTGATAAAATCGGCCAGCAGACCGTAGGCAGTCGTATCTGGACCCGGGTCGGTTTCAATCAGGGTCAGGCTGCCGAGCACATCGGTGTTGAACTGAATGATGGATGTGGTGCCTTCCACGCTGTAAAACGGTGAGCTTATCGGCACCAGTTCAGGGGCGACTTTGCTTTTGAGTGTATCGCCATCGCGTTCGGCGCTGCAGATCAGTTTATAGCGTTTGCCCTCGGCTTTCGCGCTCGCGACCATGGCAGGTGTGATGCCGCGGATGCCGGTGCGGTCGATATCGGCCGGTTTGATCGGTATATTCATCAAGACAGTCGCCAGGGCAGCGATCTTGATGGCGGCATCCCAGCCGTCCACGTCTCCCGCCGGATCAGTCTCGGCGATGCCGATTTGCTGGGCGTATTTGACGGCCTCATCGAAGGTTTCACCGGCTTCCATGCGCGCGAGCATCAGGTTTGTGGTGGAATTCAGGATGGCCTGGAAGGAGTTCAGGCGCGCCAGGGGCAGTGGTCCGCGGAACAAGGAGAAGATTGGTGCGCCATCCATCACGGTCGATTCGTGGTAGAACTGCCGTCCATTCGATTTCGCCAGTGCTTTGAGTTCGTGCCAGGCGTGCACTACCGGGCCTTTGTTGGCGGTGATGGCGTGCATGCCCATTTGCAGCGCGCAGCGGATGTAGTCGCTGGCGGGTTGGCCGGTTTGGTAGTTGACCGGGCTGTTCTCGAATAACACATCGGCGCCGCTTTTTTTGATGAAATCGAGCGAGTCTGAGCTGGAAATAACGCTGAACTGCTCAAGGGTTTCGCCGGCTCTGATGGCCTCCAGCACTTTGAGCAGGTCAAGCCCGGCCGGGTTGATGGCGCGCCCACGCGAGCCGGTGGCGATGGCTGTGACACTGAAGGTCAGGTCGTAAGTTTGCTTTAGTTCAGCCTGTTTGCGTAGCAGCAGCTCGGCTGTCGAACGGCCGACATTGCCAAAACCAAGAAGTGCGAGTTTGTAATGCATTGTGATCCTTTGGAATGGGGGATACAGGCTATACGGGCGGATATGGAAAAGCCCGCCGGTCTGTGGGTGGCAGTGGGAAGCTTGCGGCGTCTGCCAGTATTCTGGCGCGCAGACTCAGGGCGTTGAGTTCTTCCGCAATCAGGAAAGGCTGCAGGGCAGTCACCAGGGCGGTGGATGGCGCGGCCAGTTCATGCAGGGCCGCCAAATGTTCAGCTGAGATTGTTTCGCCTGCAAAATCCCAGATCACGGTGCGTAGTTTATCTTCCACATTGAAGCACAGGCCGTGGTCTATCGCGTACAGGTGCCGGGAAGTCTTTTCGAAGAAAATATGGCTGCCCTTGCGGTCAGCATTATTGGTAAGATGGTCGAACAGCGCGACCGGCCGAAGTTTTTGAATATCTACTGGCTTCATGTTGAAATAGTGATAATTGGGGTTATATTCGATATATTGTTGCAGCGAACCGGGGCCATATGGTCCGTCTTCTCGGAAGATCGTATAGGGGACCAGCCGCCAGTGCAGTGCTTCGCTCACCAGGTAAGCGGCTACTTCCCGGCCGGAGAGCGTGTTTTCGGGGAAATCCCAGAGTGGCTGCTCACCTTTTTGAGGTTTATAGACGGCCGAAATTTCCTGCTCTTGGTGGGTGATGGTGACCAGGAAAGTGTAATTTGACCCGAGGGTGAATTGGCCCTTGAGCTCGATGCTACCGTTGCTGAATGCGCTCTTTAAAAAATCTTCGTCCATATCATTTAGTGTGAATAAAGGTCATATCTTTTGTCAGAAAAAATTTTATCAGACCGCGAAAAAATATCATTTATTCCCTCAGCGTGTAGTTATAAAATCATCAAAAACCGTTTATTTTGTAGCGACTTTGATAATCTTAAACTTCGTATAGCTGTGCATCCCTACCAATTAGCGGTGATAATTTAGACCCTAAAGGCTCAGCCTTTAGGGTCGGGTTCTTTTAATGTCTGTAACCGTTCTTCTTGGGGCAGAAGTGACCCTCCGGCTCAACCGGCTGACCGCACTGCGGGCAAAGCGGTCGCCCGCGTTTGACCACATCCACTCCCCAGCGGGCCAGTGCGTGAGCCTGCGCGCGCGTACACCAGAAGCGGATGATAGCCGAATTTTCGGGTTCATCGCCATCCAGAAGGATTTCGCGGGTGACAAGCACAACCAGGTCTCGATCCTTGTCATAACCCAGCCCAATTTCACCAGCGCGGAAGATTGGTTCGAGCGGTGGGTTGATGCGCATTTGCTCTTCAACGAAATCGGCCGAGGCTTCTTCCAGATTCGGGTCTTGCTCAGAAAGCTGTGCCAGAAATTGTTCGATCCCGACTGAAAGCGACTGGAGCTGAACTTTCTCTATAATAATGGTTACGGTTCGGGCAACCTGGAAGGCTTGCAAATAAAAAATACGCTGGCCGGGCGCACCGATGGCATCAGCGGTAATATGGTCACAGGGGTCAACATCAATTTCAAAACGGGGCATACTCGGTTCCTATTGAATAATTCAGATCGAGTATACCAGAAATTAAATGAGCCGGTATGGTTCGCCGGCTGGTTTGATAACAAAGCCTGAGCTGCGCTAATCTGGGGCAGTACAGGTATAATCTGTTCGACATCCTTTGCCAAAGGAGAGGAGAGCGTATGTACGATCGCAAGAAACTTGCTGAACTGCAGGATTCGCTCAAGCATTGGGAGAAGACTCGCCTGAAAAAGGCCCTGGAATCCCTGCCTGAGCGCCGCGACCCCTTTATCACTACCTCATCTGAGCCAGTCAACCGGCTTTATACCCCCGCGGATATTGAGGATCTGGATTACCACACTGACCTGGGTCATCCTGGCGAGTATCCCTATACGCGCGGGGTGCATGCTACGCTATACCGCAGCAAACTGTGGACCATGCGTATGTTTGCGGGCTTTGGCACTGCTGAAGAAACCAATCAGCGCTTTAAGTACCTGCTCAGCCAGGGCCAGACCGGGCTTTCGATTGCTTTCGATCTAGCCACGTTGATGGGCTATGACAGCGACGCACCCGAAGCCGAAGGTGAGTTTGGTAAATGCGGTGTGGCGATCTCATCATTGAAGGATATGGAAATATTGTTGGAAGGCATTCCACTTGACAAGGTTTCCACCAGTATGACGATTAATTCGCCTGCCGCCATCATCTGGGCCATGTATATCGCGGCCGCTGAGAAACAGGGGCTGCGTCCCGAACAACTGCGCGGCACCACTCAGAACGATATCCTCAAGGAATTTATCGCTCAAAAGGAATATATTTTCCCACCCGAGCCTTCCATGCGCCTGGTAACTGATACCATCGAATTTGGCAGTCAGCACCTGCCGCAATGGAATACCATTTCAATTAGCGGATATCACATTCGCGAGGCCGGCTCGACCGCTGCTCAGGAACTGGCTTTTACCCTGGCGGACGGCATGGAATACGTGCGCTGGGGTGTGCAACGTGGCATGGATGTGGACGAATTTGCCCCGCGTTTGTCGTTTTTCTTCAACGCGCATAACGACTTCTTTGAAGAGATTGCCAAATACCGTGCGGCCCGGCGCATCTGGGCCAGGGAAATGAAGGAGACTTTCGGAGCTAAAAACCCGCGTTCATGGATTTTGCGTTTTCATTCCCAAACGGCGGGTGTCTCGCTGACAGCCCAACAGCCCGAGAATAACGTTGTGCGTGTTGCCATCCAGGCCCTGGCGGCGGTCTTGGGCGGCACCCAGTCACTGCATACCAACAGCCTGGATGAAGCCCTGGCGCTGCCATCTGAACATGCGGTCACGATTGCCCTGCGTACCCAGCAGATCATTGCCGAAGAATCAGGCGTTACCAATACAGTTGACCCTCTGGGCGGCTCGTACTTCGTCGAGGCACAGACCGATCGCATCGAGGCCCAGGCGTATGAATATTTCCGGCGTATCGCAGAGCTTGGCGGGGTACTGCCAGCCATCGAGCGCGGCTTTTTCCAGAGCGAGATCTCAGATGCGGCTTATCGTTATCAGCGCGAGATTGATTCTGGCCTGCGCCGGGTGGTAGGCCTGAATGCCTATGCCGAAGGCCGCGCGCCAGCTGTGCCCATCCTGGTGATGGATCCGCAGGGATATGATCGCCAGGTGGCCAGGCTGCAGGAAGTGCGCCGGACCCGTGATGCGGGCCGGGCGGGGCAGGCGCTTGACCGGCTGCGTATCGTTTGCAATGGGACCGAGAACAGTATGCCATCCATCCTGGAGGCTGTGCGCGCGTACTGCACCCTGGGCGAGATCATCGGCGTTATGAAGAAGGAATTCGGATCTTATGCCGAACCAACCTGGATTTAGACCAGGATTGTGAGAAGGCATGAACCGTATCAATCCAACAAAAAAGTCTTCCGGATGGAAGACTTTTTTGTTGGATTGATTAACCATCCCGCCTGACCGGGAAGCTGTCGAAATCGCGCGCCACGACCACGTTGGGGAAGATGGATTGGGCTTCGGCCAGCACGTCTTTTTCACGGTAACGGCGCGAGATATGCGTCAGGATCAATTGTTTTACGCCGGCTTTTAATGCCAGGTCTGCCGCGCCTTTGGCGGTCATGTGCGAGAACTGCCGCGCCATATCGGCTTCTTCGTCCAGGTAGGTTGATTCAATTACCAGGGCGTCCGCGCCCATGGCATATTGGAGTAGATCATCGGTGCGCCCGGTATCTCCGACCACCATTAATTTGGTGCCGCGCAGCAGCGGGCCGAGTACATCGTCGGGGCTGACGGTGCGCCCATCCGCCAGGGTGATGGTCTGGCCTTCCACCAACAGGCGCCTCTCAGACCCAAACGGCACACCCAATTCGGTGGCCTTTTCGGGTAAAAACGGGCGACGGGCTTTTTCTTCGAACATATATCCCAGGCAGTCCGGCCCGCGATGGGTGACCGGAAAAGCCGAGACACTGAAATCATCGGCTTCAAATAAGACGCCTGGCCCAATCTCGCGATAATGCAGCATCATGGGTGGAGTGGTGCCGCGTAGTACGACATCATTGATTAGCGCACGCACACGCTCCAGGGCGCTTTTACCGCCGAAAATCTCCAGCTCTTCGATGGCTTCCCAACGCAAAAAAGTGGACATCAAACCACCCAGCCCCAGGATATGATCCAGGTGACCGTGGGTGAGTAAAATACGTCCAAGCTGTTTGAATCCAATCCCTGATTGCAGGATCTGGCGCTGTGTGCCTTCGCCGCAATCGATCAGAAAACGATATTCGTCGTGCTTGACAATTTGTGCCGACAGGCCGCGCCGGGCTGAGGGTGCAGAAGCCGAAGTACCAAGAAATAAAATTTCGAACACGTTTAATCCTTCCGGGCTTCCGGAGTACCGGATCTGAAATTGCGGAGCAAGGTAGTCTGATTATTTTACCCTAAACTACCTGTGTTCCTTGCCCGCTGTTTCACTTTGCTGTATATTTGGATCGTGCAGGGCTGGCACCCGGCCGGATTGTTACCCAGAATCCCTGCTGGGGCTGGTATTTTCCGGTGTTTCCATAAAATACCAGCCTTGAGGTGCATCCAAGGAGCGGCGTATGCGGATGGGATAAAACCGACCGGATGCGTGTTCCATCCACCTGGGTCATCAGCCAGGTTATGCTATAATGAATATATGTTCTATACTTAATCAGGATCTACCCACTGCCTCTTCGTTTTGGTACTTAACCATCCTGGTTCTGCTGCTCGGGCGATAAAAAATCGATGGTTTGCCCCCGCCAGTGGTTATTTTGCGAATGAATTTCCGCAAAACAACCATAAAAATAATTCTTATCTATCAGGGCGTGTTCCTCCAGTACAGCCCCTGAGTAAATACCATAATCATCCGGTTCCACGAGCCTGAGCCATGCCGTTTAAACTTCCTTTTACCAAATCCAAGCCTGCCCGTGGCAAAAGCAAGCCAGCCGCTTCCAAAAAGGACGACCGGTCTGCAAAGCCTGCCAGTAAACCCGCCGGGAAACCTTCTTTCCCGGCAGCCAAACCTGCCGCGACAGCCTCCAAAACTGCTTCCTCATCGGGCAGAAAGACCGCCCAACACCAACCAGCCGAGTCTCTGCCGCCGCTGTTTGACATCTCTGCCGAGCGTAAACTGGATATCCTGGGTGTTTTTCTGGCGCTGGCCGGGTTGGTGATTGCGTTGGCGCTCTTTTCGCTGAGCCGCAGTTCTGTGACCGGTGCGCTTTTGAGCGCGTTGGATTTTCTTTTTAGCTATGGCGCTTATGTTTTTCCGGGTGCGCTGATCCTGTTCGGGGGTTGGTTGGTGCTGCGCAAAATTGACCGCATCCCGCCGGTTTCGGCTGAGCGCGTCTCTGGAATGATCATGCTTTTCCTGTTCATTCAAACTGTGATTCATGCCGCCACAGAAAATGGCGGCTGGATTGGTAGTCTTTTCTATCGCATGCTTAATGATAATCTCGGTTGGGGTGGGATGTTGGTGGCACTGCTGGCCTGGGGAGTCATTGTCCTGACCATGTCTTTTGATGTTTCGGTGCCTGAGTTGGTGACGAAATTGAGACCGCTGGTTGAGCTTATCAGACGCTTGTTTGCAGTGTCTTTGAACAAGTTGCCTCGCTCCAACGCCCAGGATCTGCCCGGCGAGTTGGCCCCCTCTGTGGACGGTTATACCCCACTGAGCCCGTCCACCACCAAACCGGCACATGAACCCCGCACTGCTGCGCTGGTGAGTGCGGATATCGGGGTGCCCGTATCGAGACCTGTCAAACAGGTGGCCTGGGTGCTGCCGTCCATCAAAGAAATTCTTGAAACGGGTAGCGCGCCAGAGGTTAACGATGACTTTGTCGAAAGCCGCGGCCGCTTGATCGAGGAGACCCTGGCTTCCTTTGGGGCACCTTCCAAGGTGGTGCAGATCAGCCGCGGTCCCACAATTACCCAGTTTGGTGTTGAACCGCTTTTTGTCGAATCGCGCGGGGGGCGCATACGGGTGCGCGTCAGTAAAATCGTTGGTCTGTCTGACGATCTGGCCCTGGCGCTGGCTGCACCACGCATCCGCATCCAGGCCCCGGTGCCCGGTCGCAGCTACGTGGGTATTGAAGTCCCCAATAACGAGATGACCCTGGTGACTCTGCGCGATATTCTGGAAGAAGAATCGTTCAATCGCAACCGCAAAGTGCTTTCTTTTGCGTTGGGGCGGGATGTTTCCGGGCAGCCGATTGGCGCAGACCTGGCGGGCATGCCGCACATCCTGATCGCTGGCACGACTGGCTCAGGTAAATCTGTATGTGTCAATGCGATCCTTACCAGCCTGCTGCTCTATAACACCCCGGATGAAGTCCGCCTGGTGCTGGTGGATCCGAAGCGGGTGGAATTGACCGGTTATAACGGCATTCCACACCTGCTTGCGCCGGTGGTGGTGGAAATGGATCGGGTACTGGGTGCTTTGCAGTGGATGACCCGTGAAATGGATCGCCGTTACCATACCTTTGCCCAGGTTGGGGCGCGCAACATTGTTGATTACAACACCCGCATGAAGACCCAGGGCCAGAAAAAACTGCCTTACCTGGTGGTGGTCATCGATGAGCTGGCTGATCTGATGATGATTGCCCCCGAAGAAACCGAAAGAACCATCACACGCCTGGCGCAGTTGGCGCGCGCCACCGGAATTCACCTGGTTTTGGCCACACAGCGCCCCTCGGTTGATGTAGTCACCGGCCTGATCAAGGCTAACTTTCCGGCGCGTATCGCCTTCGCAGTCTCGTCGAATACTGACAGCCGTGTCATTCTGGACCAACCCGGCGCTGAGCGTTTGTTGGGGCGCGGCGACATGCTTTATCAATCTCCGGATGCGCCGGCGCCTGTCCGTTTGCAGGGCGTGTTTGTTTCTGACCATGAAATTCATGCCCTGGTGGATTTTTGGCGCAAGCAAAATACCCTGGCTGCGCCGGCCGCACCTGGCGACCCGGTGGATTCTGTCGCTTCAAATGTGCCGCTCAAACAGACTTCACTCTTTACTGAAGATATTACCGTCCAGGCTGAAGATGGAGATGTATTAATGTCAGAAGCGGTAGACCTGGTACGTCGCGAGGGCCGGGCTTCGGTCTCGATGCTGCAGCGTAAACTGCGTATCGGTTATACGCGCGCTGCGCGCATGGTGGACGCCATGGAAGAAAAGAAGATCGTAGGGCCGCCTCAGGATGCCACCGGTGTGCGCCCTGTTCTGGATTATGGTCCGGCAGCGCCTCCTAAAGAGATTTAGGTCCTATTCTGTGTTCAAAGCGGTGGTCAAGGAATAGAATGTGCATCAGCCATTACCTATCATCCCAAAACCTGACAGCGTAACCTTCCAAGCGGGCTTTTTTGTTATTGATACGAATGCGGCAGTGTCCAGCCCCCCCGGTGCTGAAAGGGCGGCTGACCTGATTCAGAAGCTGACAGGTTTGGCTTCCATAGCTCATCAGGGCCAGATCCGGTTTGTATTGAAGCCAACCATCCGGGGCGAAGAAGCTTATCACCTGGATGTGGACGAGAGTGGTATTGAAATCAGGGCTTCCAGCACGGCAGGTTTATTTTACGGAGCCCAGACCCTCAGACAGCTGCTTCCGGCAGGTGTTGAGAACGGCACAAGTGCCGCGCCTTACGAAATCCCTTATTTGCACATTGAAGATGCGCCGCGTTTTCCGTATCGTGGTTTTATGCTGGATGTTTCCCGGCATTATTTTGGGGTGGATGAGATCAAGCGCATGCTCGACCTGCTGGCATTGCATAAAATGAACCGCTTGCACTGGCATCTGACGGATGACCAGGGCTGGCGGATTGAAATTAAGCAATATCCCCGGTTGGTTGAAGTTGGCTCGCTGCGTAAGGAAACCCAGGTGGCTGGCTGGCTGCTCTCAAAGCCTGTCTATGATGGCAAGCCGTATGCTGGTTACTACACTCAGGCCGAAATTCGCGAAGTGGTTGCTTACGCTGCCAAAAATTTTATTGAAGTAATCCCTGAAATTGGCTCGCCTGGTCACTTTACCGCTGCCATGGCGGCGTATCCGCAGCTCTCCTGCGCGGGAATGCCGGTCGAAGTGCGAACCTCAGTCACAACATTTTCAAAGCCGCTCTGCGTTGGAAATGAGTTTGTATTTGAATTTTTGGAGAATGTATTTTCGGAAATAGTTGACCTGTTTCCATCCGGCTATATCCATATCGGTGGGGACGAAGTCAACAAAAAAGAGTGGAAGAAATGCCCGCACTGCCAACGTCGTATGGTTGCAGAGGGCTTGAAAAATGGGCATGATCTTCAAGCATATTTTGAAAACCGCCTGGCCGCGCTATTAAAGGCCAGGGGCAGCCGAATCATTGCATGGAGTGAAGTGCTGCACGACAACCTGGATCCGGAGATCATCAACCAGTTCTGGTTCTTTGCAAATCGAAGAAAAACCATTGCTGAGCTCAAAAAAGGTCGTAAGACGATTGTTTCAGATTTTTCCAGGCTTTACCTGGATTATTCGTACCGGGTGATGGAATTAATCAGGACCTATCAATTTGAGCCGCAGTTCGCTGGAATAAACGCTGTTCAGGCCAGCAGCATCCTGGGGATCGAAGCACCATTGTGGACAGAGTACGTTGCATCTCGCGCGCGCATGGATTGGCAGACGTTCCCGCGCATTACAGCACTTAGCGAAACCGCCTGGACGCCCAAAGATGGGCGTGATTATGACGATTTTCTGGTGAGGCTGGCGTATTTTGAAAAACGGCTGGATGCGCTTGGGGTACAGCATGCCACCCGTGAGTGCTACCTGAAACATTCACTGCTCTCCAAAATCCCGTTTGTGCTAAAAGTTCTTTTTTCTGGCGAACACCCTGGGGAGGCGGAGTACAAGCAATTTCACCAGCCGACATAATGGTTTCAGCAAAATAATGAGTGCGAAGACACACGAAAGCCAGGGTAGCGCAAGGCTTTGTCGCCTGCCTTGATAAGAAGTCAGCAG
>CAINXK010000033.1 GCA_903854805.1 uncultured Anaerolineae bacterium | reverse complement strand
GGTCAGCGAGATTACTATGCCGCCTTTCATATCCAGTACACCGGGGCCAAAGATGCGCTCGTCTTTTTCATAAAATGGCATGCGCTCAAGTGTGCCCAGCGGGAAGACAGTATCCATGTGGTGCATCAGTAAGATACCACCCGTACCTGAACCCCAGCGCGCAACCAGGTGATTGCCTGTGACGGCGTTTGTTACAATCTCAACTTGCGCGCCTCTCTGCCGGCATTCGTCCGCCAGAGAGGCTCCAACTTTATCGACTGCAGCCTTGTCGTGGGACGGTGACTCGATCTCCACCAGCTTTTTCAAAAGAGCGATCATTTCAGGTTTTTTTGCTTCAAAATCGTACATCATTGCCTCCACGAAAAGAATTCATCAGATAGTTTATTATTTACGCTTGGCCTTCAGCCGTTCACGTCCAAGCCGCATTCGCTTCTCAATCCAGCCTGCGAATGGTTCTGGCGGCAGGTAATCTACCAGCGGCCATGGTTCCAATCCGCGGGATTGTAACACCAGGTTAGCTGCTTTGATACCTGTGCCGCAGGCGCGTTCAATGAAAAATGATGGCAGCCGGTCGCGCACCCAATCTCCGGCACAATATAACCCTGCCCAGGGGCTGCTGACACCCGGGTGTTTTTCCGACGGCCCCAGGCTGGGCAGTGTGTGCACCGCCGCATTGTGCTGCAAATGCTGATGAATAAGATGCCCTCGTAACTCTGGGTAACTCCGGTATAAATCCGAGATTACCTGTGTCAGCAGCAGCGCATCTGGTTGGGTCAGGGTCTCAGCTGGTCCATAAATATGTACCTCCACAGCTGAACCACCACTGGCTTTGTGCCACTGCCGGTATTGAGAGTAAATCCGTTCAAGCCAGAAAAAATTATGCATCACAAAGTCGCCGGTAAACATGCCGCTCTCCGGACCAGGCTTGGGAGAGCGCTCGAACCACAGGCGTACGATCGCATTTGGCAGACTGCGCGGAAAATACAGGTCGTTTGGACCGAAACTGTTTTGGATAATCTTCTCGGCTGCGGCGGAATCAACTGCCAGGATAACGCTGCTGGCACTGAAGGTTTCATCAGCGCAGGTGACCGTCCACGCGCTTGCGCCGGCTTTCAGGCTTTCCACCCGTTTGCCAGTCAGGATCTGCCCGCCCAGCGCACGGATGCGTTCCGCCAATGGTTCGATGACCGCTGTGCCGCCGTCGTCTGGCAGGTAGGAGAATGCCCACGAATCCCGCCGCAAGCTGGTGTAAAATCGCAAAAAAGCCAGAAAGCCCGCCAGTGGGATCTCATTTGAATGAGTGGATAGACCATTGCGCGCCAGGCCGGTAAAAAATGCCCGCAGAGCTGGCGACCACTTGCCGATATATTCGCCCAGTGTTTGGCCATCCAGGGGTTGGTCTTCGCCAAATGGATCTACTCCCACTGATATGATCAGGATTGACCAGGTATGGAATAGTTTCAGCCAGTCGCGCACATCGATCGTGAATAAAAAGCTGGGGCGTAAAAAGAGCTGTAAATAATGAAGCGGAGCAGGGAATAAACTGTGCCGAATGGCGGTTCCTACCGCGGCCGAGCGCACCCCTGATTTGTCGCGGTAAATCCACAATTCTTCCTGGGCCGGCACAAATACCGGGCGTAAATTGTGACGCGCCAGCATAGCCTGAAAATTACGATAAGGTGACCAAATCCCGTGGACACCG
>CAINXK010000032.1 GCA_903854805.1 uncultured Anaerolineae bacterium | reverse complement strand
TTATCTGGGTAGTTTTTCGCGATTAATTGCTGATGACTTTTGTTCCATTTACATGGCAAACCGGTTAGGTTTGCTGCGTTCTGTCTGGTTTTGGTATAAAACCTGGAGCGGTTGTTACTCCGCCAGCGTTATCGATTCATTGCTCTCGATCAGCCCTTACCTGGTAAGTTGGGGAGTTGGGCTACTTGTCTCAGCCTGGTTGATCGGGACAACCTGGTGCGTTTTTTTGTTATTACCTACATCTTACCCAAAAAATGAACGCTTCTGGATTGCTCTTATACTCAGCTCCATCACATCATTTGGCACTCTCATCCTGTGTCCCAGTCCGGCACAGTCGCTTTTCTGGTGGGGTGGACTCCGATCATATCTTCTGCCGCTGGTGATTTTTATTTTTGGGCTAGCGGTATATTATCAAATCAACCGGTCAGGGAACGTCAAATTTAATATCTGGTTTTTCTTGCTCGGACTGGGTCTATCAGTTTTCGGAGCCGGGTTTAGCGAGACACTTACGCCGGTTCTGGTTGTTTTTTGGGCAGCCTTGGTTGCGATGAAGTTGTGGAAGAACCGGCCCGCAGAACGCAATGCCAGCTTTTACTATGCACTAGTTTATCTCTTGGGAACTTTTGTGGGGCTGGTGGTAATGGTGCTTGCCCCAGGAAATGCTATCCGTCAGGCCCTTTTTCCCAAACGTCCTGATCTGTTTGAAGTTTTATCGATTGCATCAATCGCATTTGTTGATTTTTTGATGAGCATTTTCAAGTCGCCCCTGGGCCTGATGGCGACCGCAGCTCTTTTTGGCGTTGCATTCTGGATTGGCATATTTAAACCATATCAAGCAGTACCGAAATGGTATTCGCCGGCTGCCTTACTTGCTGGTTTTATTTTTGCTTTTGGTTGTTTTCCACCTGCCGCATTTGGTATGGCAGAGCCAGCTCCTAACCGAACATTGATCCTGGCTGTTTTTTTCCTGATGACCGGCTTCGTCATTGCCGGCTATCTGTTTGGTTCAAGCATAAAAATTGGCATATTTACCAAAGGTTTCCTTCTGGCAGGGTTGTATATTTTTATATTGATGGCAATTTCAGGGGCAGCCTGGGTTAATTTTAGCAAGCTCAATAGCTATCGGCAGATCCTTGAAAGTTATGCCATCTATTGGGATGGCAATCAACCAATAATTCGGCAGGCTTATGCTAGTGGGCAAAAGAAAGTTACAATTCATTCCATCAGAAACTGGGCTGGCCTCAATGACCCCGGTGAAAACCCCAAGTTCTGGGTAAATTATTGCATGAGCAATTACTATGGAGTGGATATACTTTCAGACAATTCAGGCATGCAGCCGTCCGAAAATGCAATTCCATAACCAAATCGCAAAACAAGCTCCCCGCTCTGTTCACATTTCCCCACCCGCGCACTCCCTTTTTAGCCCAATAAACCGCTCTCGAAAACCTGTAAACGATGATCATCCCTGATAGAATACGCTTTCATGTTTAATAACTTCTATACCCAGAACATCCAGCGCCGGCTGACTCGCCATCTAAACAACTGGCGCATATTTCGAATGGCACTCCGCGTGGCGAAAATCGCCCCACGTCCACAAGATATGCGCCCGATCGTCTTTTTCAAGGCATCCAGTGGCATTGATGACCTTTCCTGGAACAGCGCCTTTCACTTAATCACATCGTGGGGCTTGCGCCTGCAGGGCATTCCGGTGGCCTTTTTTGCCTGCAACCACGGCATGAGTCGCTGTGTTCTTGGCACAAATCGTGATCGCCCCGCACAGCAGCCACCCTGTCGCTCCTGCGTTTACCAGGCTAAAACGCTTTATACAGGCGCAGATGTCAGCTGGTTCAGCTTTGAACGTGACTCTGAACTCGAATTAGCCCTGGCAGGCAAGTCGCTTGCTCAGCTCATGATCTGTGAGTGGCATAACATTCCACTTGGTGCGCTGGTCCTGCCTGGTTTGCGCTGGATTTTGCGCCGCTATCATTTAATAGATGACGATACCACCAAGTTCTTCCTGCGTGAGTATCTACTTTCGGCCTGGAATGTGGCGGTTGGTTTTGAACGATTCTTAGACTCTACCAATCCGCAGAGCGTGGTCGTATTCAACGGGCAGTTCTTCCCCGAAGCGGTTGCAAAATGGATCGCAAAACAAAGAGGCTTGCGCGTGATCAGTCACGAGGTGGGTTTTCAGCCGGTGACGGGTTTCTTCACTGAAGGCGAATCTACAGCATACCCAATTCACATTCCAGAATCTTTCGAGCTGGACTCAGATCAAAACGCCCAGCTGGATGCTTACCTGGAAAAACGTTTTCAAGGCAACTTCAGCATGGCCGGGGTTAAGTTTTGGGCATCCATGAAAGGCCTCGACAGCGCCTTCCTGGCAAAAGCTGCACAGTTCAAACAAATCATCCCCGTTTTTACCAATGTTATTTTTGATACCAGCCAGCCGCATGCCAACACCATCTTTACAGATATGTTCGCCTGGCTGGACCTGGTACTTGAAACAGCCAGAACACAGCCCGAAACACTGTTTGTCATCCGCGCACATCCAGACGAGACCCGCTTGCGCAAGGCCAGCCTGGAAACAGTGGCTGAATGGGTGCACAGCCGCCACGCCACTGACCAGCCAAATGTAATCTTTGTATCCCCGCATGAGTATCTCAGTTCATATGAATTGATCACACGCTCCAAATTCGTGATGATCTACAACTCAACCATCGGATTGGAAGCCTCGATCATGGGTGCTGCAGTTTTATGCGCAGGCAAAGCGCGTTTCACCCAATACCCAACCGTCTTTTTCCCACAAGATCAGGTAGATTATGACAGCACACTCAAGACCTTCCTGACTGCTGATACAATTGAGGTGCCTGACGATTTTCGTCGGAACGCGCGTCGCTTTTTGTACTACCAATTATTCCGTACTTCACTACCCTTTGGACAATTTCTGGAAACTGGTATCCGCACCACACATGCACGCCTGAAATGGTTTGAGCCTCAAGATCTTTTAGAATCTCCAGCCATCCGGACCGTCGTAAAAGGCTTGTTTGAAAACGGAGACTTTTTACTCGACGAAAGCCCTGTGGCGCCCCAAAAATAACTCGCTAGATTTAGGCCAAACACATCACCCACCGGCACATCACCAATTCACCACTCTACTGACTTTCATGAAAAAACGAATTGCAGCCATTATCCCCACCAGTTTGCGTAACGGCTTGCGCCTGTCCATTTACCGGGCAGAGGTGCTGCTTCAACGCGCCAAATTCGCGGGTATTAAAACGCCTGCAGGTGGCTGGCCGATCTTGATGGCCAATTCATTCCCCAAAAGTGGCTCCCATTTGCTGGATCAGGTACTGATGGGTTTCTCCAGGGTTGCGCCTTTTTCATCGCACGTCGCACTACCTTTTTTCTCCTACGATGGAGAAACTGGTAAGAAACGCACCCCACAGGAAGCCCTGGCCTACATAAGCGCCCTGCACCCGCTGGATGTCACTGGCACGCATTTATTGGCTTGGCCTGAAGTGGTTGATGCCGTTTGCACACCCAGGTTCATCCCCTATATTATTTTCCGCGATCCGCGCGATATTGTCGTCTCGCACGTTTTCTACATCACCGAAATGGCCCCTGGCCATGCACATTACAAGTACTACACCGAGAACCTAAAGAACTTCGATGAGCGCCTGAAGATCAGCATACTTGGCCTGCCAGAAGGCACCATTGAATTCCCGGATATCGCCAGGCGCTTCGAGCTTTATCGTGGCTGGTTGGATCGACCGCAGGTGCTTGTGCTGCGTTTTGAAGATTTTATCCATAACCGCCACGAAACAATTGGACGAGTGGCAGATCATTTCTTGAAACGCGTAGACACCTTAACCGCCACACGTGACCAGATCATCGACGCACTGGAAAGCAACATCGATCCACAGCGTTCTCCGACCTTCCGCTCAGGGAAAACCGGCGAATGGAAGAAATATTTTAGAGATGAACATAAAAAATTATTCAAAGAAGTCGCCGGGGATTTGCTTGTGCAGTTGGGCTACGAAAAGGATAATAATTGGTAAAACCGCAGCCCGAGCGACTGCGACCGGGCCTAAACCCACCCAACCCAGGCGCCGCCATACCTCATTTACTCAAGCCCTAACCCGAACCGGACAAGCCGCAATCGTCATCTGCACGTATAACCAAAGCTGGCACATTGGCCGCCTGCTGAAGGGGATTCGGCCACAGAATAAGAGCAGCTGATAGATGATAGCTGATAGAAAGGGCAAGGGTTACGAGCTGTTCTTCTATGAAAAAACTTAAAGAGCTTTACCAAACCAAAATTCGCATTAATAACCTGCCAGCCTGGGCCGGACCTGTCCTGCTGTTTGCTACCTGCTTCTTCGCCTTCGGTATCCTGCTTGCAAGACTGGGATATTTTCAAGACGACTGGCATCATGTTTATTATGCCTTCGCCGAAGGCTCTGGCGGATTGTCTCGCTTTCTTTTCACTGACAGCCGCCCACTAGCCTTCATCGTATATATACCGCTTTTCAAATTACTCGGATTCGCACCCGCCAACTGGCACTGGTCACTCATGATCCTGCGTTTCCTAACCGTATTGGCGTTCTGGTTCTCGATACGCATGGTCTGGCCAAATCTGACAGGCATGGCAACCTGGCTGGCACTATTCTTCGCAGTTTACCCGGCATACCATCTCCAATCTTTATCGGTTGCCTACAGCCTGCACTGGTTTCTCTACCTCGTCTTCATGCTCTCTGTCACTCTCATGCTTTTGGGCGCTCTCAACCCAAGATACTTTGTGCTTTATACCAGCCTGGCTGTCATCCTGCAGATCTTCCATCTGCTAATGATCGAATATTATGCTGGTCTGGAATTCATCCGGCTGATATTCCTGTGGTTCATCTTCCGCGAGCTGCCCTTTGCAGCTCGCTGGAAAAAAACGTTAAAACAATGGCTGCCATATTTGGGGGTTCTGGGATTATATGCGCTCTACCGGCTCTCATATAGCACGCTCTATGGCTACGACCGCTTTACCCCGGTCCTGCTGATCGACCTGCTGCGCTCTCCACTATCTGGAGGCATAGCCTTCTTGCAAATAATCTTGCAAGATACGATCTTTGTGATGATCTCGCCCTGGTATGCCGCTATCGATCCGGCCATTATCGACTTCAGCCGTGGCTCAACTTTCGTTATCATGGCAATCATGGCTGTTTTTGCTGTACTCGGCTATTTTGTCGTCTCGCGAATCGAGAAAAACAAAACTGAAACACCAGATATTCCCGCCCGGGAAATCGTCTTTACTGGCGTGCTGGCAGTTTTCGCATCCCTGCTGCCATCCTGGCTCGCAGGTCTGTATTTATTCTCGAAGAACCCGATGTGGAGTGGACGGCTGGCATTACCTGCTCTTTTGGGGGCAAGCATGATCCTGACAGGGCTGGTGTACTGGCTGATCGAAAAACCAACCTATCGCCACCTTGTTCTGAGCTTACTACTGGGCATCGCAGTCGGCTTCCAGGCTCAAACCGCGCGTGACTTTCAGACTTCTTGGGACAAACAATTACAATTTTATTGGCAGTTACACTGGCGCGCCCCAGGCATACAGCCCAATACTCTGATCGCCTCAGATACCGAGATCTTGCCATTCATGGGTTACTACCCAACTGCCTTTGCAATCAACGTCTTATATGGTCAACCATCCGGATCATTAAAGCAAACCCAGTCAACCCAGATCCAAACGCAAAGCAAACCCGCTTATTGGTTCAACGCCGGTTCTGAACACATCAACTGGATCACCTTCGGGCGAGGCCAGCCAGCTGAATTTTTCAAGTACAGTTCCACTTTTTCTGCCACTCAACAGCAGGTTGTTGCAATCACGTTTGAACCCCAACAGCAGCAATGCCTGTGGGTACTAAGACCATCCTATTCCGAAATTCGCTTCCTGACACCCGAAGCATACCAATGGATGGACATCTCCAGCCCGGACCGGATCCTGGCTACCGAAGCCGGGACCGCCCTGGGCGCTCCAAACGGAATTTCCGAAAAACAAACTTCGAGCGTGGTGTTTGGGAATGAACCTGAGCATACCTGGTGTTATTATTACGAGAAAGCTGATCTTGCCAGCCAACAAGCTGATTGGCAAAGCATCACCCAGCTCTGGAAAGAAGCAAAAAACAAGGGCTTCCGGCCGCGTACCAGTGTGGAATTATTCCCTTTCATTGAAGCTTTCGCCCGCACGGGTGCATGGGAAACTGCCCAGGAACTTACCAATAGCGCAAATGTCTACCCGCCCAGGTCCCAGTCACTTTTATGCACCCTGTGGAAGAATATAGAAATCAGCACCCAGCCAGATGAGCGGCGTGACGTAATCATTGCGCAGCTCAAAAATAAACTTGGATGCCAGGAATAACAAATCCATGCCTGAAATCGTTGCCCTTGTCCCCATGCGCCACCACAGCCAGCGCGTCCCCGGTAAAAACTATCGCCCACTGGCAGGCAAACCGCTTTACCAATACATCATCGAAACCCTGCAGGCGGTTCCCGAAATCACCACCATCCTGGTCGATACTGATTCAGAACCGGTCATGGCAGGTTTACGCACCAGTTTTCCTCAGGTCAAAATCGTCGAACGACCACAGCATTTACGTGCGGATAACATCCCCATGAATGAAATCCTGAACCATGACACCGCCCAGATCGCCGCCGATTTTTACATCCAGACACACAGCACGAACCCTCTGCTCACAGCCAGCACCCTCAGAAATGGTATCCAGACCTTTCTGAGCCAGGTCCCAGTTTACGACTCGCTCTTCTCTGTGACTCGCCTGCAGACGCGCTTGTGGGACGGGCTGACCCGCGCCATCAACCACAACCCGGCCATTTTGCTGCAAACCCAGGATCTGCCGCCCGTTTTTGAGGAAAACTCCTGCTTCTACATGTTTACGCGCGCCACCCTGCTCACCCGCCGCAACCGCCTCGGTGAGCGTCCGATGATGTTCGAAATTCCACGCCATGAAGCGGTTGATATCGATGAAGAGTTCGACTTTCAACTTGCAGATCTCATGATGCACGCCCGGCTCGATCCAAACAAAGGGAATAAGGCAGCCAATTTATGAACCAGAATCTAAAAAATAAACAGAAAATTGAAGCCTGGCTGGCTGTCGCCCTGATCGTACTCTCCGCAGCACTCACATACGGAATACTGATCCCCAGGCTGGGTTTTTATCGCGATGATTGGTACATGCTTTGGTCAGGGCAGTCACAGGCTGGTTTATCGGCCATCATTCGCCTGTTCCAGACCGACCGGCCTCTGATTGGCTGGACCTATGCGCTGATCTTCAAATTCATCGGCACAAGTGTCCTGGCCTGGCAGTTTTTAGCCCTGCTGCTGAAGATTTCCAGCGGCCTGGTGGTGCTCTGGCTATTAAGGCTGGTCTGGCCAGAAAAACGCATCGAAACCACATGCGCGGCACTGCTTTTTGTGCTTTACCCTGGTTTTTACCAACAACCGGTTGCCGCCACCTTCAGTATCGACTTATTGGGGCTGAACGCAGTTTTCATTTCAATTGCCCTAACGATTTTTACCCTCAAGACTTCCAACCGCATCCTGCAGATTATCGCCACCCTGATCGCCATGCTGCTTGGGCTGCTCAACCTGGGCTTATACGAAGCCACCATCGGGTTGGAAGTGGTACGCTGGGCCCTGGTCTGGGTGGTACTGCGTCAGAAGCAAACTACACCCCCGGCTAAAACCGACGAAATACCAGTGCCAAAGACCGGGCCTTTCCGCCGTTATTGGTCATCCACCGCGCTCCACCTGACCCCATACCTGCTGATGCTGGCAGGTTTCCTGGTTTGGCGCTTGTTCATTTTCAAGAGTGTCCGGCGCGCCACCAGTATTGATGTTCTTCTGACCGATTATGCCAGCAACCCGTTCTACTCCTTCGTGCAAATCCTGTTTGGCTATATAAAAGACCTGTTCGAAACCGTGGTTCTGGCCTGGTTCGTTCCCTTTTACCAGTTTACAGCCGAAGGACGTTTCAACATCTTCATCTCGGCCTTCGGGATTGGACTACTCGTCCTGCTTCTGGCTGGAGCTTATCTATTCTGGTTTCAACGCAACATCCACACATCCGACGAAGCCTCGCCAGAAAAACCATCTTCCGCTGATCAGGATTTTCTCTGGATCGGACTGATCGGGGTCATCGTCCCTTCTGCTGTGATCGTACTGCTCGGGCGCAACGTGATCTTCGCCATTCAATGGGATCGCTACACCACCCAATCCATGCTCGGAGTGGCCATCCTGATCAGCAGCCTGGCCTTTAAATTCCTGCGCGGCCAGGCGCGTTGGAACATATTGGGCGCCTTGATCATCCTGGCTGTCATGACTCAATATCACTCCGCTGCTGCGTATGGCAAGTTATGGGATTACGAACGCGGCATTGTTTGGCAATTATCCTGGCGTGCCCCCGGCCTTCAGCCCGGCACAACCGTGATCGTCTCTTTACCTGAAGGTTTCCGCCTGGCAGAAGAATATGAGATCTGGGGCCCAATCAACATGGCCTATTACCCCGGTCAAAATATGCAGATCAGCGGGCAGGTACCCACCAGTGATATGATCCTTGATCTGCAAGCCGGCACACTGGAAAAGCGCAATATGCGCAATGTCAATGTTGTGCGCGATTACAGTAAACCCCTCATCATCTCGCTGCCATCCGGAAGCTCCTGCTTCCACATCCTGGATGGAAAGCGCCTGGCCCTGCCGTTTTTTGAAGATGGGCGCATCAAGGAAATTGCAAGCTACTCAAACATTAGCCTGATAGACCTGGCGGCAAAACCCATTACGCCTTCACCCTCAATTTTTGGCCCGGAACCAGCACGCACATGGTGCTATTATTATCAAAAAATTGAACTGGCTCTGCAGTCCGGAAATTCCGAAGAAGCGGCCCGCCTGGCTGATGAAGCCAATCAAAAGAACATAAATCCTTCCGATACCACAGAATGGATCCCCGTGATCGAAGCTTACGCCAGCACCAACCAGGCTCACAAAGCAACAGTCACAATTAAAAAACTGGATAAAAATGTGCGCAAATATATTTGCTTGCAGCTGGCCACACCCACACCACCAACCGCCGCACCCGCAGTAAACGACCCTGCGCCAGCTCCTGATCAAGTCCGAGCCAGGCTGATCAATACGACTCTTTGCGGTAAAAATTGAGCAGTCCAGCCGAAAACCTGATAAACCCTATGCCAACCATTCTTTTCTCTGCCCCCTATATGCTGCCCTTTGTGGAGCGCTTTCGCCCGATTTTTGATCAGCACAACATCCAGCTGATCCTTCCGGATGTACACGAACGTCTCGAAGAATCCGAGATCATTCGGTACGCCGGTCAATTTGACGGAACCATTTGTGGAGATGATCGCTACACCGCTCGCGCGCTCGAAGCCTGCGCTCCGCGGCTAAAAATCATCTCCAAATGGGGCACTGGCGTGGATTCGATCGACGCGGAAGCCTGTGCCCGCCTGGGTATCAAAATTGGCCGCACCCCGAATGCATTCACCATGCCAGTTGCAGATACCGTCATGGGGTATGTGCTCGCCTTTTCACGCCGCCTGCCCTGGATGGATCGGGCCATGAGAATGGGAACCTGGGAAAAAATCCCTGGCAAAGCCCTGCATGAGCAAACCATCGGGATCATTGGCGTCGGTACAATCGGCAAAACCCTCACCCGCCGCGCGCGCGCCTTTGGGATGAAGGTCATCGGCACCGATATCATCGAGATTGACCATGTTTTTGTGGCAGAAACCGGCATACACATGTCTAATCTTGAGTACCTGCTATCCAATTCCGACTATATTTCGGTTAACTGCGACCTCAACCCCAGCTCGCTGCACCTGATCAACACCCAAAGCCTGGCGCACGTCAAACCAGGCGCAATTCTGATCAACTCGGCACGCGGACCAATCGTCAATGAAGCTGACTTGATCAGCGCACTGCAATCAAACCAATTGGGTGGGGCCGCGCTGGACGTTTTTGAAGTCGAACCACTGCCATTCGACAGCCCGCTCCTGCAAATGGATAATGTCATGCTTGCCCCGCATAACGCCAATTCCAGCCCGGCTGCCTGGGAAAGGGTACACTGGAATACTATAAAAAATCTACTGGACGGGCTGAACATAGAATAATCCCGGTCTCTTATTGGGATGGAATTCAATCCGGATCCGCTTTCTTAACGTGGAGATGCTGATGCAACCATCAAACAAGACTGTTCTTATCACCGGCGCTGGCGGAGGCATCGGCCGCGCCACAGTTGCGCTCTTTGCCGAAAAAGGCTGGCGCGTAATTGGCGTGGACCGCGCGCTCTTTGGCGAGGGCTTCCCGCTCAGCGGAACGTTCATCCAGGCTGACATTTCTGATGCCAGTGAGCTGGAACAAATCTTTTTGCAAACACGCTCATCCACCCCTAGCCTGGACGTGCTCATCAATAATGCCGCGGTCCAGGTGGCTAAACCTCTTATAGATACATCCGTTGAAGAATGGGATGCCGTCATGGCTTCCAACCTGCGCTCGGCCTTCCTATTCATGAAACTGGCCCACCCGCTCTTCAAAGCCGCCGGAGGCGGCGCAATTGTAAACGTGTCATCTGTGCATGCTGTCCAAACCTCGGTCAACATTGCTGCTTACGCTGCAAGCAAAGGCGGGCTGTTAGCCCTCACCCGGGCCATGGCCATCGAGTTCGCCCCGGATAACATCCGTGTTAACGCCATTTTGCCGGGGGCTGTAGATACCCCCATGCTGCGCGCCGGCCTGGGTCGTGGGCATGTTGGCCAGGGTGATATGCAATCCCGGCTGGATAATCTGGCCCGCAAAACGGTGAATGGGCGCGTCGGTCAACCGTCCGAGATCGCCCATGCCATCTACTTCCTGGCTGATAACGAACAATCATCCTTTATGACCGGTCAGGCCATGGTTGTCGATGGCGGTGCCACCGCGCGTTTAAGCACCGAATGATTTTGCGCCTGCACCTGGCCATTACGAAAAACAAACCTGAATACTCTTCAGGCATTTGGCTTTCAAATTTATGAAAAAAAACCTTAAAGCATCCATCATCTGGCCCATCATCCGCGATACATATATCGGCCTGCGCGACCTGCCGCAGCTGCCCGCAGCCTACCTGCACCCCTGGCGGCATACCGCCATCAAACGCCTGGCAGCTCTCAAAGATATTCACAAGGGCAAACGCGCCTTTATCATCGGCAATGGACCCAGCCTGAAGCAAACCAACCTCAGCAAGCTCAGTGGTGAGATCAGCTTCGGTTTGAATCGCATCTACCTGATGTTCGCCGAACTGGGCTTCAGCACCACCTATCTCTCAGTAGTCAATGATCTGGTCATCGAACAAACCGCCAGCGATCTGGCCGCGCTCAAAATCCCAAAATTCATAACCTGGCGTTCGCGCAAGTTTTTTGACGCAGCCCAATTTACCGCTTCAAATTACGAAAATTTACCAACCTTCCTGCACACCACCTACGATGCCCCGCGCTTCTCCACAGACGTGCGCGGACGAGTCTGGGAAGGTGCCACTGTGACCTACGTCACCATGCAGCTGGCTTTTCACATGGGTTTTGACGAAGTCATCCTGGTCGGGGTCGACCACAATTACATCACAACCGGGAAACCCAACACTACCATTACATCCCAAGGGGATGATCCCAACCACTTTTCAGGCCAATATTTTGGTAAGGGCTTCCGCTGGCAGCTTCCAGACCTGGAAACATCCGAAATCGCTTACCGCATGGCGCGCAGCGCCTATGAAAACGCAGGACGCCGGATTGTGGATGCCACGGTCGCAGGAAAACTGACTATTTTTGAAAAAGTTGACTATGACAGGCTCTTCTAATATGCTAAACCAACCGATCGAGCCCACCTCTGAAAACATGGCTGCCCGGGCAAGTTTTTCTGCTTTGCAGCGCGCATGGGACGCTAAAAGCCCATTTTGAAGCACACTTCCCGCGACCTGATTAAAGCACCCTGGGTTTTCAGCCTGCTCCTGGTAATTTTGCTCGGATGCGGAGCATTTCTGCGTTTCAATGACCTGTCTGCCCCGCTGTTGGATTTCCACCCCACCCGCCAGCTTTTTGGGGCCATCAAGGCACGCGGCATCTATTACCAGTCCTTGCCAGAAGCATCCACGCCTGAAACCGCCACCAGCACCGCACCTGCCGCATGGCAGAAAGATCTGGCCATGCGCCAATATTCCGGCGAAGCCACGATCGAACCGCCTCTACTCGAATACCTGTCTGCCGGGCTGTACCAAACCTTCGGCGAACAAACCGCCATCCCGCGCGCCATTTCAGCAACCTTCTGGATGTTCGGAGGCTTGTTCTTGTTTTTGTTATCCAAAAACCTGACATCCTCCAACCCGGCAGCCGCCTGCAGCCTGGCCTTCTACCTGCTGCTCCCCTATGCAGTCACTGCCAGCCGCGCCTTCCAGCCCGACCCACTCATGCTGCTGCTGCTGATTATCTTCTGGTGGGCCATGGAAAACTGGGGCCGGCATTCAGCCTCGTGGACCTGGGCACTGATCGCCGGTATCTCTGGCGGGCTGGCAATTTTCGTCAAATTTCCAGCCGCTTTTTTTGTCATCGGGGCCGCGCTCGGCATTATTTTGGCCTATATTGGGCTCAAAAAATCTCTCAAACTCCCCCAAACCTGGGCAATCGTTCTGCTTGGCATGCTGCCACCCGGCGCATACCTATATTACGGCATTTTAATGGGCGGTTTCCTCGACCAACAGTTTGGCGGGCGCTTTTATCCGGAAATGTGGATCAGCCCATTCTTTTACCTGCGCTGGTTTCTAAAACTGGAAATCATCGCCGGTATCCCCTGGTTTGCGCTGGCCTTGCTTGGCTGGCTTGCCTTCAGCAGCAAACCGGCAAAAATCTTTCTCGGGGGCCTGTGGGCTGCCTACCTCATTTTTGGTTTGGTTTTCGCCCACCACATCTCCAGCCACGATTACTACAGCCTGCCAATCATCCCCATCACAGCCCTGTGCCTCGCCCAGCTTGCCCAGGCCGTCTTTCCAATATTCACAAAAAAACTCAAAACAGCGCGCTCTTTACAATTTATTACTATTTCCTTATTATTGAGTTCCATCTTGCTGATCAGCATTGATCAATATATCAAACAGCGCGCAAATGATTACCGCCCACAAGCCGCATTCTGGAGCCAGGTTGGCAACGCGATTGGCCATCAACCGGGTGTGATTGCGCTGACCACAGATTACGGCTACCCACTGGCCTATTACGGCTGGCAAAACTCCACTCCCTGGCCAGCTTCCGTGGCTATCGAAAATTTTGATGCAACCTATGCCCGCTTGACCTCCAATAAAGACTATTTTCTCATCACGGATTTCGATGAGTACGATCGCCAGCCAGATCTGCAAAAACAGCTCAACACAAATTACCCGATACTGGTGCAAGACAAAGGTTTTATCCTGTTTGACCTGGGCCACCCCAAACAATGACCAACCAACCTGCCTTGCGCGTCTCAATCGTAACGCCATCCTACAATCAAGCGCGCTTCCTTGAGCAAACCATGCGTTCAGTGCTGGACTCAGCCTATCCAGCACTTGAATATTTCGTCATGGATGGCGGATCCACAGATGCGAGTGTTGAAATAATCAAAAAATACGAGCAGCGCCTGACGGGCTGGGTTTCAGAAAAAGACAAAGGCCAGGCTGACGCCATCAATAAAGGCCTGCGTCAAGCCACCGGAGCTATCGTCGCCTGGCTGAACTCGGATGATTACTATTTACCCGGTGCCATCCAACGCGCCGTCCGGGCCTTTGAAGAAAACCCGCAGGCCGGGTTGGTTTATGGAAACGTACTATCGGTCGACGCGGATAGCCAACCCTTTAACCTGCAGGTATTTCAACCTTTCGACCTGCTTGATCTGATGTCTTTTCGTATCATCAGCCAGCCGGCCGTCTTTATCCGCCAGTCGGTGCTTATGCAGGCCGGCCTGCTTGATCCGAGCTTCCACTGCCTGCTCGATCACCACCTCTGGCTGCGCATGCTGCGACTCGCTCCAAGCGTCTATCTGCCAGAAACATTGGCTGCCGCGCGCTATCACCCCGAAGCCAAAAACCTGGCCCGCACCGCAGATTTTGGACGGGAAGCCTTTCGCGTTGTGGAATGGATGCAATCAACCCCAGAATTTGCCCCCCTTTACCAGCAGAACGAAACCAGCATCCTGGGCGGTGCCAACCGCTTTGATGCGTTTTATCTGCTGGATGGTGGCGAGTATGCTAATTCACTCGCTGCGTATTGGCGGGCTTTCAAGTTCAGACCACTCGTGGTATTAAAAGAGTGGCACCGCGTGGCTTACGCAATTCTGGCCCTGCTCGGATTTAAAAATCTGCGCGGCATTTATATGCGTCTGCGGCATCTAAAAAAAATCTGATCTCAACCCACATACGCACGCATATTAGAATCCAAAACCACACCTGACACCTACCATCCATGACCTGGTTCTTCGGTAATCGCAAATCCCTGATCTTCGCCCTAATCCTGGCATTTACACTCGCCGGCGCTATTCGCCTGTATGATCTAACCGACCTGCCCCTCGATTTTGCACCCACCCGCCAACTGTTCTCGGCCCTTAAAGCGCGCGGAATGTACTACGCCACGCTGCCTGCCAATTCAGAAATCCCTGAGTGGCAGCGCGCAATGGCCGTCAGGCAGTGGAAATCAATCCAGGCAATTGAACCAACCGTGATCGAGACTATCACAGCCCAAACCTACCGCATGGTTGGCGAACACTTGTGGATCGCGCGGGTCTACTCAGCCCTGTTCTGGGTTCTGGCAGGCCTGCTGCTTTTTCTGCTTGCCAGCGAAATATCCGGTCCGGCCGGTGCATTTATTTCCCTGCTCTTTTATTTATTCTTGCCCTATGGTGTGATCGCCAGCCGCACCTTCCAACCAGATCCATTAATGGTCGCTCTGATCGTCAGCGCTGCCTGGGCCAGCTTCCACTGGGCAAACAACCGCGACCTGCCCGGCAGATCATGGAAGTGGGTCATTCTGGCGGGTATCCTGAATGGGCTGGCCATTTTCGTAAAAAATGTAGCCGTTTTTCCGCTCGCTTTCGCAATCGCAGCGCTCACGCTGGAATGCGGCCTGGTTAAATCGCTCAAGGACAAACAAACCTGGGTCCTGGCTGGTCTATCCATACTACCAACCGCAGCCTATACCATCTACGGCCTGCTGGGTCCCGGTTTTCTCGGCCAACAATTTGCATTCCGCTTCTTTCCCCAGCTCTGGTCTGACCCGGCTTTTTACCTGCGCTGGATCGGACAAATTGATGGAGTCACGGGCTTCGGGGCCCTGGCGGCTGCCGTCACTGGGATGTTTGTAGCCAGGCGGCGCGCTACGGCCTTGCTGATTGGGCTCTGGTTGGGTTACTTTGCCTACGGCATGACTTTTGCTTATCACATCAGCACTCATGACTATTACCAACTCCTGCTAATCCCGATCGTAGCGGTATCATTGGCACCGGTGGCAGAAGCACTTTTTGAAACAGCCAACCGGCTTCGTAACCCGCGTATTTCCGGCGATAACAGCTCAGATCCGCGACCAAACCCAAAAAGAAATTGGCCTGATATCTTCGCTCGGGCGGTTTTATCCATTCTGATCCTGCTTGTCGTCTCGATCCAGGTTTGGAACGTTCGCGTGGAATTGATCCGCGATGACTGGCGCCCGGATGCGGAATTTTGGGCCGCCCTGGGCGAAAAGCTCGGTCACGATGGACCGGTGCTGACAATTTCTCAAGATTATGGCTATCGTCTGGCCTACTGGGGCTGGCAGGAAGTTGATTCGTGGTACGATTCTGGTGATTTGGATCTACGCACTCTCGACGGTCGCCAGATCAACCTGATGCAAAGGTTCCAGGAACAGGCTTCCGGAAAGCAGTATCTGGTCGTAACCCAGTTGGGCAAACTTGACCAACAACCCGAGATCAAGGCGTATATCTACCAGACTTATCCGGTCTTTGCCGAAGGCAAAGGTTATCTCGTTTTTCGCTTAGACGTGACGAAAATAAAATAATGAACACACCTCTTATCTCAATTATCACCCCATCTTTCAACCAGGCCCGTTACATTGATGCCACCATCCGCTCCGTGCTGGACCAGGACTACCCGGCAATTGAGTACATCATAGTGGATGGTGGCTCCCACGATGGTTCCGTGGATATCATCCAGAGCTATGCCAACAAGCTGGCCTGGTGGATCTCAGAAAAAGACAATGGCCAAACAGACGCCCTGAACAAAGGTTTTTCACAAGCAAAAGGCGAGATCCTGGCATGGATCAACTCGGATGACACCTATGAACCCGGCGCACTGGCCTCAGCCGCCAAGTATCTAACGAACCACCCTGAAACCGGCATGGTTTATGCCAACACCAACTTCATTGATGAAACCGGGCAAAAGATCGGGCGCTTCCCGGCTGCGCAGACAGACTACCGCCGTTTGCGCCAGGGCTACGTCCATATTCCACAACAAGCAGCTTTTTTCCGCGCGGACCTCTGGAAACAAGCCGGCCCGCTCGACCAGGATTTTTACTTTGCAATGGACTATGACCTGTGGGTACGCTTGGCAAAACTCGCACCCCTGGCTTACCTGCCCGAACAGACTTGGGCCAACTTCCGGCTGCACAACAGCGGCAAAACTATCCTGGCCGACGACCGCTGCTGGCCAGAAATGCTCAAAGTCCATTACCGTGATGGTGGTTCCATCTTTGCCCAAATCGTCGCCAAATATTATGTCCGCAAACTTGTCGCACCAATATTAAATTGGCGCCGAAAGCGACAGATGCAAGCCAACCCGAACTCAAGATCAGTGAAGCGCTAACAAAATGAAAACCCTACTCTCCCCGGCTTCTTCCGATGACCTTATCCGCCTGCTGCGTGCCTGGCGCTTCTGGGTGCTTGGCGCTCTGATCGGCAGCCTGGCTGGCATGGCATTTTATTTTATCAATCCGCCCGAATATCGCGCCCGAGCCACGGTAGTGGTCAGTTTCAATATGGAAAAAGCCTGGCCCAATAAGCCCGATAATGAATTATTCTATTATCTGGAACGCGAGAGCCGCAAAGTCGAAGAACTCGCCTGGGCAGATACAACCCTCCAACTGGTTGCCGCGCAATCAGGTTTGCCTGTCTCAGAACTGCGCTCCCTGGCTGGCAAGCTGGAACTCAGCCAACCCCAGGATGGCGGCTGGCATTTTTACGCCAGTGACCCATCTGCCGATTTGGCCGCCAGGCTGGCAACAGCCTGGGCTGAAGCGTTCACTGCCCAGCTGCAGCAGGGCATTCAAACCGCCGTCACACTGGATGCCACCCGCAAAGCCCTGGAAAGCCACCCCGCTGACCCTACCTTACAGGCTCAACTCCAGAGCCTGGAATCCAGATCACTCGCAATTACGCCAGAAATACAAGTCTCTTTGGCACAGCGCGCTAGCGAAAATCTACCCGTCACGCGCAAAAGCAGCCTGGCAATCTATGCAGTCTCTGGCGCAGGCTTGTTCTTGGCACTGGCAGGCCTGATCATCCTATTTAGCCCCCTGGCAGGCATCCAAAGATCGGATCGCAAAGACCAGTCCGGGAACCACGAACGTGCGTAAGCTGAGAACTGCCTCCATTTCGCAGGTACTCTGGGGCCTCGTCCTGGTGACGCTGCCTGTCACCAGCTTTCGCTTCATGCCATTTATGGGCGCGGGGACTTATGTTCGTCCATTGGCGCTTTACCCCCTGGCATTATTAATACCGGTTCTATTGATACGCATCAAACGCGGCGAAATCCAGCGCCCCTGGCCTGGGGTGCTGACCATCTTATTGGCATTTTTACTGGTTGCCCTGGCTGCCACCGCTTTTGGAATGACTCTTGCGCCGCTGGAACTACGCGGCGTGGATTTTTTCGATCGGGCAATTCGAGCAGTAGTGACCCTGATAATCGGACTATCGTTTTTTGTCGCTGCCATATGGATGAACCAGGACGAGGCAGACCTAAAATTTTCAGTCAAATGCCTGCTCGTCGGGCTCGTCGCGCACCTCATTTGGGGAGCAATCCAGTTCATTGGCCTGAATAACGGTTACCGCAAACAACTCCTGCAAATCCAAAATCTATTTTCGGTACGCGGTCTGGTCAAAAATAAGCGCATATCAGGGTTCGCGTATGAACCTTCCTGGTTGGCCGGCCAGATTGCTGCCCTGTATCTGCCCTGGCTTGTTTCTGCGGTAATAATCCGCTACCGCGCCCTCGCCAATAACGCGCCGCCTTCGGCAAATTGGCTTACAATCTCGCGTTTGCGAACCTTTGTCGAACCACTTCTGTTATTAGCCGCTTTAACTGGCTTAATGATGACATATTCCCGCTCTGGCCTGGCCATCGCCCTGTTGGCAGGCGCAGTTACCTTCACCCTGGCTGGCAAACAAACTTTATTCGCCTTTTGGGGTTGGGTAAGGGCAGGATTCAACCGCCAGAACCGATCAAATCTCTCGACAACGATCAAAACCACTGGCAGCCGTATCCTTTTAGCGGCTGTGAGCCTGTCAGTTTTGGCAGGCGCATCCATTTTTTTAGCAGATAAAGGCTATATCGCTGCATTTTTCCAATCAGACAAGACTGACCTGATCTCATACGCCCAGGACGTCTATCTCGGGCCGCGACTGGCATACGCATCCGCAGCGTTGACCGCCTTCGATGCACACCCTCTCACCGGTGTCGGGCTTGGCGCGAGCGGTTTTTGGATTTATCAAAACATGCCGGATTGGGTCTTATCCGGCGAGCCAGAAATTGCCCGGCAAATGAGCCCGGCTTCTAATCTTTATCCAAACCCAAAAAATCTTTATGTGCGCCTGTTAACCGAAACCGGGCTGATCGGATTCGTGCTATTCCTGGCATTTTATCTGGCCTTGTTTGCAGATTGCATCAACCTGCTGCGCTCTAGCGCGCAGTCCAGCACAGCGCGTTGGCTGGCCACCGCAGGCCTATTTGCACTGGTTGCGGTGGTTTTCCAGGGCATTTCACAAGATTCATTCGTTACCCCTGAAATGTGGATCAATCTTGGGATCCTGGCAGGAGCGGCAGGCGCTTTTACAATTCAGAATACCGATAAACAAAAGGAATTATCATGATTATTCTTTCTGTAGGCATGCCGCGCGCCGGCTCAGGTTGGCACTATAACCTTGTGCATGACCTGATGGCCACAACAGGCTGCGACGATGCGCGCGATATCAGGGCCAGGTTTGGTTTACAAAATATCCTCACTGATGTGAACTGCAACATAGGTGTGCTGAGTGCCCGGCGGCTGATCATGGTAGCCCGGCCGGCACTCGCCGGCCACACCTTTGTCATCAAAGCCCACTCGGGACCAACCATCTGGGCCAGAGCAATGATCCAGGGCGGGCTCATCCGCACCACCTATATTTACCGCGACCCACGCGATGCAATGCTCTCAGCCTTTGATTACGGCAAACGCGTCCTGGAAAAACAAGGCCGGCCAAACGCTTTTTCCCACCTGACAGATTTCCAAAAAACAATGGACTTTTTTACGGAGTACGTTCAGGACTGGGAAAAATGGATGCAGGTTCCTGGCGTTCTGAAATCACGTTACGAAGACTTGCTGCAAAACTACGACAGCGAGGCCGAAAAACTCGTCCTTTTTCTGGGCGTGCAGCGCACCCCACAGAATGAGGCAGTCAAAGGTGTGGTCGAAAAGTACCGTCCAGCCGGTCAAGTTCAGGGTCAGCAAGGCACACATTTCTTTAAAGGCCAGGTCGGGCGCTTTCGCGAACGCTACTCAAACGATGAACAAAAAATCCTCTCTGAAAAATTTGGCGGCACCCTAAAAAAAATGGGGTACGAAATCTAAATGAAAACCGATGGTCAATTTCGGGATGATCGCCGGAATTGAATAAGGACCGCCATGAGTAAAACATTTCTTCACCGAGCTGGGTTTTGCAGTCGTTCCACCAACATAGTAATTCTAATCTTTTTGCTTATTGTAACAGCAGCCTGCCAGGCACAGCCAATCAAAGGTGCGGCCGGGATCGGTGACCAGTATTATCCAGGGCTTGGCAACGGGGGTTACGATGTCCAGGATTATGCCATCTCGCTGGATGTCGACCCGTTGGCAAATAACATCAAAGGCTCAACCCGTATCACAGCTCTGGCACTTGAGCGCCTAGCGACCTTTAACCTTGATTTTCAAGGATTAATCGTGGATGCAATCAGTGTGGATGGCAAAGCCACGACTTTTACCCGAAAAGACTCAGAACTGATTATCCTGCCTGCCAGCCCACTCGATGTAAAGCAAATTTTTTCCGTAACGGTGGCATATCACGGCAGCCCGCAACCCATCGAATCAGCTGCGACTCCATCCATGGTGGGATGGGAGCATGCCCCGGATGGAGTGATCAATGTTTTTAACGAACCAGATGGCGCATCCACCTGGTTTCCGAATAACAACCATCCCAGAGACAAAGCTACTTTTACGTTCGCTATTACGGTCCCCCAGCCATGGGTGGTAGCTGCCAACGGGACGTTGAAACGAACCAGGAGTACCAGCCAGAAAACAGAGTTTATCTGGGAAATGGACAAACCCATGGCCAGCTATCTGGCTTCCATCAATATTGACAAATATACGATAATCACAGCTCAAGGGCCAAACAACGTCTTGATCCGCAGTTATTTTCCCACAAATTACCCGGAAGAGCTTCGCAAGAACTTTGATGCGCTCCCTGAAATGATGAAATACCTTAACGGAATTTACGGAAATTATCCGTTTGCTGAGTATGGTGTAGTGATCGCGGACAATGACTCACCGATTTGCGCCGGTATGGGTCAGGCCCTTGAAGCCCAAACTCTCAGCCTACACTGTCCAAATCCTAGAATGGCCGAAGAAAATGTAATCATCCACGAGCTGGCTCATCAATGGTTTGGGGATTACGTCAGTCTGAAGAATTGGCGTGAGATTTGGCTCAAGGAAGGCATGGCCTTTTATACTGAATGGCTGTGGATCCATCGGGACAAAGAGCTGAAGGTTCTTAGACAATTTGTTAAATCAAAATCGGCGTTATATATCCCATCAGTCCTGATTGGGCAACCCCCAAAGAATGCTTTATACAATCTCGCAGTTTATAAAGGTGGAGCATTAGTCTTCCATGCATTGCGGCTAAAAGTGGGAGAGGCTGCCTATTCCAAAATCCTGCGCACCTATCTGGATCGCTTCGGCTTTAGCAATGCAGGCACCGACGACTTTATTGACCTAGCCGAACAAATTAGCGGACAGAAACTAAGGTCATCATTTGACACCTGGCTTAACACCTTGGTCGTCCCATAATTTGCACCTTACCCGCTTGGCAAAAAATGATTATCCGTTCTTGGGCAGATTTTTGGCTTGAACTTGCCGGACCGATAAACCGACGATCATCATCAAGCCAAACTCTAGTACAGATGCCACAATCACTCCGATCAGGATTGCAAGCATGCCTTCCAAACTGCAAGGAGCCGTGAGATACAATCAGGTGACCGCATCCATAACAATCATTTGGTGCTGTCCAGTGGTATCACAACTACATTTCCCACAAAAGTCCTTTTCTACTGTTTTTGTCAGGGATTTCCGCAAATTTTATTGACGCGAATTATATATTTTTGGTTTTTGAACCCCTCTTTTATCATAAACAGGCCAGATTCGGTTATTATTAGGATATATGAATCGTTCTGACTCCCCTTACCTGGTTGATTGGTATGTAGTTTCACTGCGCTGGGTTATTTTGCTTGGAACAACGGTCTCTCTCTCTCTGGCGGGAGCGCTCATATCACCTGGGAATCTACTACTGGTTGTACTGGTCATCTGGAACGCGCTCCTGATGTGGTTGGCTGGTCAGAGCCGCCGCCTCAAGTTTCACCGGGAAATCTGTATTGCCATGGATCTTTCCATTGCAGCCCTGTTCTTCTGGGTGGCAGGTGGCTTGATGGGCCCGGCGGCCTGGATCGTTCTGCTGCCACTCTTCAGCAGCAGTCTTTATTACAATCTCAAGGGTGGATTGCTGGCAGCTGCCTTCATGGTGGCCGTCGAAACGGTTGACATTTTATTCCACACCAGCAATATTCTATTAGTCAGCATTGGAGCGGCTGCCACACTCGCCCTGGGCGGCTTATTTGGTTATATCAGCCAGCAAACCTACAACCAGCTGCAGTCCGAACGGAAAAAACAACTGACCCAACGCGAAAAACAGCAAATGGTGGATACCGACCGGCTGCGAGCCATCTATAACCTTTCTTCCACGCTAACATCCACTCTCAGCTATAAACGTGTTCTTGATTCGGCCCTTGATTTAAGCGTCAACGCCTTGCATGTCGAAGATACAGATCCAACCCAGGATACCGTCCCGGCTGATCTTGGTTTTGCCAGCGCAGTCTTACTATTTCAGAATGCACAATTGATCGTTGGTTCAGCGCGGCGCTTCACTCAGACCGATTTACGCGCCACCTTTCCGGCCAAAGAAGGCATCCTGGCACAGGTCATCGAAGAAGGCGAACCACTTGTCACCGAAGGCTTATCGAAAGATCCTGAATTAAGCCGCGTGATTGGATTATCGCAATGCAAATCTGTTTATTGCCTGCCCATGCGCAGTGGTTACAATGTTTATGGCGTAATGATCTTTGGGCACCCAACCCCGGGCTACTTTAACCGCGAACGCTGTGATGTTTTAGCCATTGTTGGCCGCCAGGCGATCATCGCCATCCAGAATGCCCGCCTGTACCAGGATCTGGCTGATGAAAAAGAACGCATGGTGGAAGTCCAGGAAGAAGCTCGCAAAAAACTGGCCCGTGATCTGCATGATGGTCCAACCCAATCTGTGGCAGCCATCGCCATGCGCGTCAGCCTGGCACGGCGGATGATCGAACGCGACCCGGCTTCTGCCCTGGAAGAACTGGTAAAAATCGAGGAACTGGCCCGGCGCACAACCAAGGAAATCAGGCATATGTTATTCACACTTCGCCCGCTGGTACTCGAATCGCAGGGCCTGATGGCTGCATTACAAGCCAACGCTGACAAAATGCATGAAACCTACAATCAGGAAGTCAACATCCAGGTGGATGAAAAACTTGCCAGCCAGATTGAAATGGGGAAAAGCGGGGTAATTTTTTATATAGCCGAAGAAGCTGTCAACAATGCCCGCAAACACGCCAAAGCACCGCAAATATGGGTCCGGCTGAATCCGCTGCCCAAGCATCCTGAAATTGCCTTCCTTGAGATTTCCGATAACGGTGTCGGCTTCGATCTGGAAGAAATCAACAAATCTTACGATAAGCGCGGCAGTCTCGGAATGGTAAATTTGCGCGAACGCACCGAACTGGTCAATGGCGTCTTAAATATTCACACATCACCTGGCAAAGGCACCAGGATCCAGGTCTTCATCCCACTCACCGAAGAAGCCTCTGACCTGCTCAACAACGCCCGCGATAAACAGGAAAACCCAAATACCAGTTCATAATAAACACAGCTGCTTACTCACCACCATCCAGGCTCCGGTCTAAGCACCACGCCCATCGAAACCAAAATCAATGGACTGCCCCACGGGTGATTATTTTGTAGAAGAACTTTCCCAAAATAGCCACAAAAAATAGGCTCTCATCAGATTAGCGGAAGACTACTTACCAGGCAAACCCTTTATTACCACACGCAGCGGTCCGCACAGCAAAAATCAGCATGTCAAAAAACAAAACCGATGAGCCGTGAATAAATACAAATACATTTAATGCAGTACCGCATAATTTGCGATCCTATCAGCGCCAGGACACGATTGCTACTCAAACACCCTTTGTCTCCAACGCTTTTCTCTGCCCGTTTTGAAGCAAAAACCTGTAATTTATGGCTGCTTTGCTCCCCCTTCCTGTTTCGGGAAGGGGGCCGGGGGAATAGGTCTGGACACCGATAGCAAGTTACGCAGTCAATTGCCAGTTAATTTTTCTCGTCAAAATCCTATGTTCTTCCTTAAGGAAATATGCCACTTACAACAGGTTTGTACTACTTCGATAACGGCGGTCATTGGGCACGGCCGGCAGTTATTCTGATACATGGTGCCGGCGGCAATCATCTGCACTGGCCCCCTGAAATCCGACGGCTGAAAGATCAGCGTATTTACGCGATTGATCTGCCCGGACATGGAAAATCTGAAGGTATTGGGCGCCAATCCATCGCTGATTATGCCCGCAGTGTGATTGAATTTATGGAAGCCCTCAAAATCCAGAAGGCTGTCTTTGTTGGTCACTCCATGGGTGGTGCCGTAGCACTCTGGCTGGGCATTCATCATCCCAGCCGGACGCTCGGTTTGGGGCTGATTGGAACCGCCCCACGCCTGCATGTTTCATCCGACTTGCTCTCAAGCTCATCCGTCGCAGCCACGTTACCACTTTGCATCAAATCAATCACAAACCTGGCGTTTGGGCCCCATACCGATCCGCGCACCAAAGAATTGGCCGCCGAGCGCATGGCAGAGATCCGCTACCCAGTCCTCCACGGCGATTTTATGGCCTGCGATGTCTTCGATGAAACCAGCATGCAAGGCCGCATAAAAGCGCCTGCTTTAATCATCTGCGGATCTGAAGACAGGATGACCCCTGTGCGCTACTCTGAGGCCATGCACGGTCGCATTAAAAAATCCATGCTGCATGTCATTGATGGAGCCGGGCATATGGTCATGTTGGAACAGCCCTTGATGGTTGCCAATTCGTTGAATTTATTCCTGAACAGCATTACTTACCAGCCCGGTGGCTCGAATCTATAAACTTGTTGCGCATGCTCCTGGCGGAGAAAATTAAATATCATGGGGTGCCCCAACATGCTGCCGCTGCCATCAACCCTTTAATAGCATTTGTAAAAGTGGCAGCGCATTTTTCACCGCCAGGGCGCGATGGCTCAAGCGATTTTTCTCATCCATGGATAACTCTGCCATGGTACGGTTTGTTTCGGGGATAAAAAAGATCGGATCATACCCAAAGCCATTATCTCCGCGCTCTTCAGGAATAATCTCTCCAAAACAATTTCCTTCTGCAAAAAGCAGTGGACCATCCAGCCGACCAATCGCAATCGTGGCATGGAAGTGAGCCGTCCAGGGGCGCGGCTTGCCAGACAGGTTTTTTAACATATATGCCCGCCGGTCGGCATCCGTGGCAAGCTTAGCTCCTGGCAGTGGTGAATAGCGTGCTGAATACAACCCCGGCGCTCCACCCAGTGCGTCTACTTCCAGACCAGAATCATCCGCAAATGCGATCAATCCGCTGGCCTGGCTGTAAGCCAGGGCTTTTTTTCCGGCGTTTTCTGCATAAGTTTCGCCGTCTTCGAGCACATCCAAATTCAACCCGACCTCAGCTGGCGTAACCAACTGCACATCCAGGCTTGCAAGCAAGATCTGGAGCTCCTTTACCTTCCCGAAATTTCCTGTTGCGATCAATAATTTTTGCATTAAAAGATGCCTCGACTTTTTTTACAAATCAAAATTTTGTACTGCCATCCATCATTAACATCAGAAAGACCGAACTAATTCAACCGATAGCCCTATCCAAAAGTTTTGTTGCAATCCTATTTGACCTGAATAAATGTTAACGGTCAAGCCTGATCTGGTGTTACTTGGTGCGGCCCTGGGGACTCAACGCTTACATTCATTTCCGCATTCAACACCGGCGAATAAACCCCTGTCAGGGATGGTAGCTATTGAAAAAAGATTTCTTTCAAATCATTCAGAAGTTTACCGGCAAAATCCTTGCCATTTAGACAATTTTTTATGCATTATAATCCGTTAGCCCTTTGTAAATTTTGGGTTCGATGAGGTAGTAAATGCTAAAAAACAAATCTCTTACCTTCAACAATCAAGTTGTATTTCCATTCACCTTCCTGTTTGCACTGATTATATTTTCAATTTGCGGCTTTTATATGCGTTTCCAGGTGGCCCATAATGATTTTTGGGGGGTCCTTTATTACAGCAAGCATCTATCTTTTTCTGAACCAGCATCTTTTTACAATGGATTTTTTCCGATCGGTTATCCTTTTCTATTGCATTTCATTCCTTACTCGTACGTTACCTATTTTGCTTTTGCCCTTAGTATTGCCCTTACCGGGTTGTTCGTGGGCTGGCTCTCAAGCCTCTTTTTCTTAATATCCAAATCGTTCGGGAGTCTGCTTGCAGTCTTGGTTGGAGCGATCTCCTTTCCCATCTTCTTTCATTACGCCAACACCACCAGCCCGGATATTGGCGCGGCAGCATTTTCGATGGGTGGTATTTATTTCTTGTGGAAGCATGAATTCCAGGATCAGCACAGCGTTCACCAGGTTCGAGACGATATTCTGTCTGGATTATTTTTTGGCTTTTCAGCTCTTTTTCGCAGCCATGGCATTGTTTCAGCAGCAGCCATCCTTCTTGCCTATTCCATCATGCTGGGTGTCCGAACGCTCTGGAAGAGAAAAACCATTCCAATCACACTCGCGCTGGTTTATATGATCCAAGTCGGCGCGAATTTATTTTCAGGGCATGGCGCACTGGAAAACAGCCAAAATTTTACGGCCTACATCACTTTCCACGGCATGATGAATTGGTGGCATATTCCACCTGAAGTGTATTCATTTTCGGTGATAGACCAGTTTTTCAAAGACCCAATCGGTTTTATAGAATTATTCATCCCGCTTTTTCTGGCCCTTATTTATTACGCGCTGCCAGCCCTGCTGTGTTTATTCTTCTTGCGTGAACCCCTTGCTAAAAAATTTTCCTGGTTTGCACTGATCGCCATACCCACTTACTCGGCTGCCGTCGCAATTGGAACATCTGCATCAGATCGGGGACCCTTTCCCATTTTGGGCATGGCATTTATCTGCAGCGGTTTACTGAGCGTAGAATTATGGCGCCGCGGCCAAAAAGTACTGGCGTTTTCAAAAATTGCCCGCACTGTGGCAGTTGTCATCCTGGCATCGGCAACCTTGTGGGTGGGAAGCGGCTGGTTTTCCACCGATTGGGATTTTCTCAACCTGTATAGAGGCCAAAGCGAGAATTTCCGCATCATTGAAACCAGGCTTGTTGCAAAAGGTATGAGAAGTCCGGCAGAAGTTTTTACAAACAAATTTGTATTATATTTTCCAGACATGCCACCTTACCGCCCATTTATGAACGGGGGCTGGGAAAATTATTCGCTGTGGGGTTACAGGCAGGAATTCCCAGAAATGCCCACCGATTCGTGGGAGACTTTCATCAGTGCCTGTTCTGCTAATAACATCAGGTTCCTGGTGCTCACCCCAGGCGCGGACGCAGTCGCAAATTTTTTGGACAAACTATATTCCGGAGAATTTCAGCCTGAAGGGCTGAAATTAATCGCGAATGTTGGCAAGACAAAGATCTTCCAGATAAAACCATAGCGCTGTTTCAGCGATTATCCCCCATAATATGCTCTGCCTGCGCTGCCAACCGGCCTCACTTCATCTGGTCGAGAGCCCATTGCGCTGACTCGCGGATAAGCGGCTCTTCATCCTTTTGAGCTTTTTCAAGAGCAGGCAGCAATTCCGTATTTTTGCTGTTTCCAGCCGCTGTGGCAATATTGCGCAAATATCCACGCCGCTTGGCACGCTTCAAAGGACTATCTTTGAATTTCAAATTGAAATCCTGGGCTGTCAGCGCTAATTCGTCAGCTAGAACCGGCCTGGGTAAACCTGGGCGCGCTGCAAAAGCCTGATCGCCGCTGGCATGCGCAAAACGAATATTCCACGGACAAACCATCTGGCAAATATCGCATCCAAAAACCCAGTCACCCATCAGCAAGCCTGACTCTTGCGGAATGCTGGCCTTATTTTCAATCGTCAAATAAGAAATACAGCGACCTGCATCCAGGGTGCGATCAGACCGGATGCAGCTTGTCGGACAGGCCTCGATGCAACGCGTACAGGTACCACACTGATCAGTAGCATAAGGCTGGTCTGGTGGCAGTTCAATCCCCAAAAGAATTTCAGCCAAAAAAAAGGTCGAGCCCTGCCTCGGATTGATGAGACAGGTATTCTTTCCAATCCAACCCAAACCAGCCCGCATACCCAGATCACGCTCCAAAATGGGACCGGTATCAGTGTACCAGCGATTGGGAATAGGCCGACCCACCTGCTCTTCCAGAAAAGCAACCAATTCCTGCAGCCGTTCTGGTATGACAAGATGATAATCCGCGCCCCAGGCATAAGCGGCAATCCGCCCGCGCATTGCCTGATCCCTTTCCGGTGGGCTGCTGTGCTGCGGATTGGAATAAGGCAATCCGAGCACAAGAATGGAGCGGCATTCTGGCAGGATCAGCCGCGGGTCAGCTCGCCTTTCAATAGCGCGCTGTTCTGCCAGATAAGCCATACCTGCATGTCGCCCGGCATTCAACCAGCCGAGATAAACGTCGAGATGAACCGGCGCCTGGGGCAAGGCAATGCCCGCCAGCGTAAAACCAAGCTGGCGGGCTTTTCGTTTGAGATCAAGGGCCAGTTGCCCGGAATTCATGGAACAGAGATGATAACCGTGAAGATTTGCCCAAAAGGCACGCCATTATTATTGGCAAGTCGCCAATAACCGCTATACGTTCCCGTTTTATCAGGCGCCTTCAAATTGATGGAAATTTCGGCTTCACTACCTGGCAGGATCTCGGCAGTCAGTACTGTCGGCAAACCGCCTAGTTTCTCACCATAGGCATAAATAATTTGATATGTAGTTCCCCAGGAACAGGCGCCGGTATTCTTGACCTTCCAACTCTTGACAAAAGCTTGACCGGCGGTCATCTGGGTGCCATCCGGCACAGACGCGTCGTTAATAAAAACTGAATTATCGCACAGCGCTACAGTCGGGCTGCCTGATATTGTAGGCGTAACGGTTTGAGTGGGTACCACCGGTATCGGCGTGAGTGTTTGGGTAGGTTCGATGGTTGGCTGCGCAATTGCAGTCTGCGTAAGATTGGCAATAACAGTTTGGACAGCAGCAGTTTTTAGTGCGCTTATATCAATTGGAGTTGGTGTAGATGTAATAGGCCCACTGCTAGAGCAAGCAGTCATAAGTATAATAATCAAAAACACAGGGATCAGGATAGTTGTCTTCATAATGGTTACCTTTTATTTTAGAGATCGGCCACGGCGCGGAAAAACCCACACCCAGCTCATGAATACCCAAGTAAGTTATCAAACCCCGAAGGATTTCATGGTTGTGATCGGCGATTCCCGAGCGAAAACGGATAAAGGATCAGATAATTTTACCATTTACGCCCGGCATAAAACCGGGTTCGTAAGACAACTTACATTCATTATATACCGCAAATACCAGGCAAGAGTCAATATTTAATCGAGGGCCTTCGTTATCCCCCATTCCTACCAATGCGTATTAACTGATCGCCATTTTTACAATTCTACGGATGATAAGCAGGCCATCGCCCAAGACTCACTGCAAAAATAATAATTCTCATCGATCTGGAAGTGCGCCATCCATCCACCGTTTTTACTGCACTGGGCCGGCCTCAGGCAGGAAATTGCAAAAAACGATTGCTACCAAATTTTACACATTGATTCTAAGTAATGGCACAGCGCTGATATACTTGCTCCAAAATGAAAATCAAACGATCAAACCTGCTCAATATTATTTTCTTTCTCATCCACCTGAGCGCTTACGCATATTTCTTCTCGCTGAATAACTGGAATTCCAACTCCCGTTACGGCCTGACGATGGCAATCATTGATCAAGGAACACTGGCCATCGATGCTTTTCACAATACACCCGAATGGTTTACAGGGGATCAATCCTATTTTCATGGCCACTATTACTCTGACAAAGCCCCCGGCACATCCTTCCTGGCTGTAATATTTTTTGGACCAATCTACGCATTTTGTAAATTATCGGGGATTGCGCTGGGAGCCATTGAAATTAAAGTATTAATTTCAATCCTGAGCATCGCGCTGCCTTCTGCCGTTGGCGCATTGTTAGTGTTTATTGTGGCACAAAAAATAACCGGAGAAACAAGCCCGGCCTTTTGGGCCAGCATCTCAGTCACACTCGGCAGCATGTTTTGGCCATTTTCCACAACTTTTATCAGTCATGCCCTCACCGGCACGTTTATTTTCGCTTCTTTCTTCCTCGGTTTCAGGGCTTACAGCGCTGGTAAAATTCCAAATAAACGCACCCTGTTTTGGATTGGCCTGACAATGGGATTCGCCTTCATCACAGAGTATACAACTGCGCTAATAATTATCTGGGTGCTGGCATACCTATTTTTCAAAGCTATTCAACGCAAGCAGTTTTTAAAATCATTTTTGTTGATCGGATTGGGTTCTGTAATTGCAGTTCTACCGGCAGTCATCTATAACCAGCTGGTATTTCGCAATCCCCTGGCAAGTGGCTATTCTCACCTAACCGATAAACAATTCGCCACGGGCATGGCCCAAGGGCTGATGGGAATCGGCTACCCCAACTGGCGAGTTCTCTTGTTCATGACAATTCATCCCGCCCAGGGTATCTTCTGGCAATCTCCGGCGCTGCTATTTGCCATTCCACCATATTTAAAGCTAACAGCACAAAAATATAAAGCTGAATTAATCATGGCTCTCGGAATGGCAGCCTCCTTGCTCATCACTATGTCTGGGTATTATATGTGGTGGGGTGGTGAATCATTCGCCATTCGCCACTTGACCCCTATCATGCTTTTTTTGGTAATTCCGCTGGCTTCGCTGGCTTCAAGATTAAAACCATTCCTGATCGCCAGTACAATTCTTTCCGTATTGCAAATGTTTTTAGTCGCGGCTACATCTCTGTTTGTCCCGGATACATGGGTTAAAAATCTCAGCCTGTTGGATCCTTTCCGACCCTTTCAATACTCTGTTTTGTACAGCACCATATTTCCACAATTTTTAATAGGACAATTGACTGGTAACTTGGGAAGGTCTTTGATCACCAATCCTTTTTGTTCGCTTGTGCCTTTCATCCTCATTGAAGGTCTGATGTTCGGCTTGTTTTATGGCATTGTTACCGGGCGATTGAGGCTAAAGTGGGCTTCATAAAAAGCTGAAGTGCTCATATTTAATCGGGGAAAATTTTTTGCATAACCTCTGGACAGTATTTTTCTACCATTTCGCTGGATAGACCATTCTGCTTACAAATATCGGCATATAGATCAACCGACCGGCGCCGGATGCGCGCCTGGGTCTCAACATCCAGGCCCCACAGGCCAAACCGTTGAGTCCAACCTCGTTCCCACTCAAAATTATCTACCAAAGACCAGTGAAAGTAGCCTTTAACCGGCCAATTATAATTAACTGCCCGCCACATCTGCTGGATGTGCTGTGCAATATAACGTGGGCGCATTTTATCTTCGTGGTCTTCCACGCCATTTTCGGTAACGATCATCGGCACATTAAACTGCAAGCCCCATTTGAGCGCTTCATGAAATCCATCCGGCTCATTTGCAATGAAACCGGTCGAACTCAAATCAGCATCCTTGGGGTAGCGCATATTCCCAAAAAGAGCCGCGCCGCGCGTGATGTCGAAGGAAACCTGGTCACGAGAATAATAATTTACGCCCAGGAAATCCTGGGTCCGGGCTGCTTCAGGAATATTAACTGTCCGGAAAGGCAGCCGCACCCTGCCATCTTTCGCTGCTGATGGAAACAGATCGTTGAAAATGGCGGATTGAGTTTTGGCAACGAATTTATCCAGGGGTGAGTTTGTCGCCGGAAACAACGAACGGTAGTTCATCGATAAGCCAACCCGCGCCTCGGGTTGCAGCCCATGAATGACCTTGTAAGCCATGGCATGCCCGCGTACCAGGTTTACCATGACATGAAAGGCGGCATTTATATCCTTTTTGCCGGGTGGAAACTGACCTTCACTATAAGCAGCGTAAGCATACACGTTAGGCTCGTTAATTGTCACCCAATACGACACATACTCCTTCAGCGCTTCAACCGCTTTGCGAACAAACACGGAAAACTTAGCCGGTGTGTCATCATTCTCCCAACCGCCTTGCTCTTCAAGCCAGATTGGATTGCTAAAATGATGCAAAGTGACCATCGGCATCAGTCCACGCTCCAGCATTCCCCGCAGCATGCCCCGGTAGCGCTCAAGCGCAGATTCGTCCCATTGATCGGGCCCAGGTTGAATACGACTCCACTCAATCGAGAAGCGGTGCGCATTTTGCCCGGTCTCAGCGGCACGGTCAAGATCTTCCTTCCAGCGCCCGCCCCACCAATCACAGGCCAGCCCAGATTTGTGCCCCTGCAGGATGTGCCCTTCCTGCTGCTCCCATGCCCACCAGTTATTATTTGTATTGTTGCCTTCCACCTGGTGTGCGGCAGTGGCGGTACCCCATAAAAAACCACGTGGAAAACGAATAATCGCTTGATTCATGTGTGTCTCCAAAAATTCAGTCTTGTTACGGTCCAGAAAAGATTTTTATCGGTTGAAAATAAGGAACCCGGCAGCAGATCTTTCCAGTCTGACGTAGTTGTTAGTTTTCCCCACAAACGGAGTTTTCACTCTCGTTTTGGGCGCACGGCAAGCCAGCCACGAGGGAAACAGCTTTCTCTCACTGCCAGGGGCAGGTGCCGCGGGAGGGTCCTGGTTATCGGGCTTAACAACCGCAGGGGAAAACCTTAATAATGGTGGCGAGAACTTATCTTGCTAACCATTTCCGGTTTCTGGTAGTCTTTGCCATTTAATATTTGCAGTGCTCGCTTTGCCTCAAAATAAACCATCAAAGCTTACACCCTGCTATCCAATTTTACCGTGATTGTCCTGATTTCTGCCCAACAGACCCAATTCCAATTCTGGATTTGAGCTGAATAGCTTTATTTTTCCAACACTTTCAGAATAAAATCCGCTGTCCTCTTACCAGCAGACGCATCCGTATAAGTAATCTCTTTTTCGATAAAGGCCTTGCGCTCGCCAGCGTCCAACCCCGGATCAAGCAAATAGGCATTCAATACCTCGCGCAGCTGGGCTTCATCAGCTGCCACTCGCCCGGCGCCTGCCTCACGAAAACGCTTATGGGTTGGCCAATTACCGATTTCTTTAAGTGAAAGTGAGAACTTGCCCGGCACGTTCCAGCCACCGGGCACATCCAAAACTGCCGCCACGATCGGCGTATCGTGCACGGCTGTTTCCACCACCATGGTTGAATAGACCGTTACAAACACATCCGAATACGCCATCATGGATGACTTCTCATCCATGTCTTCGCCACCGTAATAGCCTAACGAACCGCCCAATGCCACCGGGCGAACAACATGCACATGCGGGTATTTCTGCTCTAAAGCATGGATTTTTTCACGCTCGTCGGCAAAAATCCGGGGCTTATCTTGAAAATGACTGGGGTGCAAACGCACCAAAAGTTGACTCGGCTCAGATAATTCATCCGAAGAGACCAATCGTGCCAGGGCTTCCACGTTCGGGTAGTTGGGCGCAAAATGCACAAAACTGCAGGCATACGAGATCAACTTCCGCGCCGGATCCAGCCCATGCAAACGGAAATAATCATCACGAGGCAGTTGCCAGCTCTTGCGAAAATACCCATCATAAGATGGGATCCCACCAATATTTACCCGTTCCGGATCCCAATCAGAACCGTAGACCAGCTCGTCCTTCTGTTCCTGCGACCAGCACGTAGCCCAATCCACCGGCGCACCAGGCACAGCATAGCTGGACGGGTTATCCCAACCAACGATGACTGTCATGCATTCAATTCCACGCTGGGCAGCCTCGCGCAGCAGATAACGGTCGATCCGCCAGCCCGGGGTCGAGGCGATCACCAGATCTGGTTTATATTTCTCAAATAGATCTGCGTACAAGTTCGGTGTAAATTTAGTTTGTGCACGCACCAGGGCTTTTCGGGCGGCGCGGCTCGAACGCAGCACCAGGGTCGCCAACGCGGCCGGCACCCAAACCCCCAAGCGGAACTTCCATGAGTTTTCAGCCCAAACTTCCCAGATGTGGCTAATTTGTGCCTCGCCATTAATTCGCCACGACCCACCCACACGCCGCAGATAAGCCAGCAGCCATTGGCGGCGATTATCCACCTTTTGAAAATAGTTATTAGCCTGGTTTAAACGCAGGCCTTCAATCGTCAGCCCAGGACGCGAAAATTGTGCTGAAATCCGTTCCTTGATGTCATCATCGGTCAGTACGATGACTTCTGTGCCAGCCGCCAGCAGACTTGCGATGAGGTCGCTCTGCAGAAAATAAATAAGAGCCATGCCATGATCAGCCGAAATGAATACTTTTTTTGCCATTGAAACCTTTTTTACACCAGGATTCTTTCCATTACAGTTCACGGGCTGCGATTGAGCTGCATCCGGGAATACCGCCCTATTTTAGCATGTGTTACCGGCATAACTTTTCAATATACGAAATTCAGTTTTATCCAAACAAGGACGCGATCACAGATCCTCATTTTTTTGTTTTCCCTTGCGGTTTCGCGCGCGCAGTAAGACTGTTAGATAAAGAATGATCCCAAAATTGAAAAAGCTGGTCCCGCGCAGGTCAGGCACAGACCCAATGAAAAAATTCTTTGGCCAGAACAGGGCCAGAAATGTAGAAAATCGTGGAATAAAAACCTTGTCGTAGCCAATGATCAACATGGCACTCAACATCACGCCCGTAACGCTGCCGGCTCCACCCAGAATGACCATCGTCAGAAGCATGGCTGTCCAATGAAAGGATAGGATATCCGGATCTACATACGCAAAAGTACTGGCGTACAAAGCCCCGGCAGCGCCTGCCAGTGCAGAACTGATCACCAATGCCAACAACCGGTAACCGGCAGTGTCCACCCCAAGAGCGCTGGCAGCCAATTCATCCTCGCTGGACCCCATCCAGGCGCGTCCACTGCGCGAATGGATGAGGCGCTGACTGGCCAGCCCCACAACCGCCAGCACGCTAAATACCAGATAATAGCCAGCTGTTGGGCTGGCAAATGAGACCCCAAATATTTGCGGAGCTGGCAATGCGGAAATCCCGGCCGCTCCACCAGTCAGAAATTTCAGGTTGACAACCAGGCGAGGTACGAGCAGCCCCATCGCCAGCGTTGCCAGGGCCAGATAATCGCTACGCAACCGAGACAGCAAAAGACCCTTGAGCAGACCGAACAACCCGGCAAATAGCGCGCTGAGAAAAAATATCAGCAAAAAATCCGGCGGATGCGCTAGCAAAGTGCTGAACAAGCCCCACGGATTAGTCAAAATTGCCGCGCAGTAAGCACCAACGCCAAACGCAGCGGCATAGCCCAGATCAAGCACACCCGCCACTCCCAGCAGAATATTTAACCCAAGCGCCAGCAGAACAAAAATACCAATGCCCCGCGCCAGGATTTGCCAGCCCAGACCCGAGAGCACAGAAAATAGCGGGAAAACCGCCAGGGCTGCCAGAATCCAGGCCAGTCCATAATTCTTCCGCAAGCCGGGCTTCTCGTCCGCGATCAGCGCATCCCGCAGCACAACCGTCGAGTTGTCATCAGCTTGGCCCTCTCCAAAAAACCCTTCGGGACGAAAATACAACAACCCAATCAACAAAATCAGCAGCAAGACTGGCGTCCATTCTGCACTGACCAGGTAATCACTGAAAGCCGAAAAAACCCCCAACAGCAGAGCGCTGACCAGAGCGCCAATCGGATTACCTATGCCCCCAAGCATGGCAGCTGTAAAAGCAAACAACCCACTTTGCGCGCCATTCTGTCCAAAAGGACGTCCATAATAAATCGCAAAAACAAAGGCAGCCACCCCAGCCAATAAGCCCCCAATCGCAAATGCGCGCCGAATGGTGGCATTCAGATCAATACCGATCATTTGCGCCAGGGTCGGGTTCTCCATACAAGCCTGGATGGCGCGCCCCATGACCGTATAACGTAAAACGAAGTACGTCCCCAGCGCGCAGCCTACAGCCAGCAAGATAATCAATAGGTCATTGAAACGCAGAATAACATTGATCGGCAAACCCAGGCTCTTCACCAGGTTAATAACTGGCAGAAAGTTAGGGATACCATCTGTGGGCACTTCCGGCAGCCCCGGCACACTCCGGTGCTCGCCCACAATCCAACTGCCCTGGTGAGTGCGCCAGATCATCGCCAGCTGAAATAAGATGAAAGAAATGCCCAATGTAGCAATCAGCGGTGCCAGCCGCGAACGCCCGCGAAAGGGACGAAAAGCTGCCCACTCCAGACCCACATTCAGCAGTACCCCAAATCCGACG
>CAINXK010000031.1 GCA_903854805.1 uncultured Anaerolineae bacterium | reverse complement strand
GGTCTCGCGCCCGCAGATGTCGAAGACGTCATCCTGGGCTGTGCTTTCCCGGAAGGTGAACAGGGCCTGAACATGGCCCGCACAGTCGCCCTGCGGGCTGGTTTGCCTAATACGGTTAGCGGCGAGACCATCAACCGCTATTGTTCCTCCGGGTCACAATCCATTGCGCATGCCGCTTTTGCAATCATGACCGGGCAAATGGAAATTGCGATTGCTGGCGGCGCCGAGTCGATGAGCCTGGTGCCGATGACTGGCAATAAATTTGCCCCGAACGCCTATTTCGCGGCGCAAGATCCCGGCGCATTTACCAGCATGGGGCTGACCGCCGAGAATGTGGCCGATAAATACAACGTCAGCCGGGCAGACCAGGACGCTTTTGCGCTGCGCTCGCACCAGAAGGCACATGCCGCAGTCTCATCCGGTCTGTTCGATCCTGAGATTGTGCCGGTCGAGGTTGAGACCCTCGAGTTCAGCGCCGGCGCTGGGGCCGTTACAAAGAAGTTCACAGTCCGGCGTGATGAAGGCCCGCGTGCCGACACCACCCTGGAAGCCCTTGGCAAATTAAAAGCCGCCTTCAAGGAAGGCGGCTCGGTGACGGCTGGCAATTCATCCCAAACCTCGGATGGCGCGGCAGGCGTGGTGATCATGTCGGCCGAGAAAGCACGCCAGCTGGGCCTGAAACCGTTGGCCCGCTTCGTTAGCTTTGCCACTGGCGGCGTCCCGGCAGATCTGATGGGCATTGGTCCAATCGCTGCGATCCCGAAGGCGCTGAAAATCGCCGGGTTGCAGTTGGCCGATATGGATCTGATTGAGCTGAACGAGGCTTTTGCGGTCCAATCGCTGGCTGTCATGCGCGAGCTTGAAATTGACCAGGAAAGGGTCAACGTCAACGGCGGCGCGATTGCGCTCGGGCACCCACTCGGCTGCACCGGCGCCAAGCTGACCACGCAGTTGATCTACGAGATGGCACGGCGCAAATCGAAATATGGCATGGTTTCCATGTGCATTGGCGGCGGGATGGGCGCAGCCACAATATTTGAAAATCTACAATAAATCATAACGGGCCTGGGTTATACTGGCCCTACAAACCTTATAAGGAGAATTTTATGCCACTTTCAATTGCTGATTTAATGTCCAAAATGCCATCTGCGTTTGTCCCTGAAAAAGCCCAGGGTCTGGATGTGACCTTGCAGTTCAAGTTTACAGGTGCCGAACCCGGTGAATGGTACGCCGATATCAAGGATGGCAAGGTAAACGTACAGCAGGGCGCTCATCCCAACCCCAAGATGACACTGACCGCCGAATCGGAAGATTACATCAAGCTTTTCACCGGTCAGCTCGACCCAATGCAAGCCTTTATGGCAGGCAAACTTAAATTGACCGGGGACCTGAACCTGGCCATGAAGATGACCCAGTTTTTCAAGATGCGCTAAAAAAAAGAGAGCAGCCACCCGGCTGCTCTCTTTTTTAGCGCTGTGCCGAAATCAGTACCGGAGTCATCGAGAAACGCCTGGCTGCCTTCGTCGAATCGCGCCCCGTGGTTCAACCTGCACTCGAAATCTGAATGCAAGCTAACCTACGCTTTTTTGGTGGACGGAGGCGGGCGCATAATGTCCTTCAGATTTTTCATCAAAACCATCTTCGTAAGCGGGTGTCAGCCAATAACGGCTCAAGTGCGGTTTGATATCAGCGTATTATTAAGAGACTCGCGGAATGCCGGGCCGAGATACTGTCAACAAACTTGCGTTTCAGCACTTCGGCGGCAATTTCCCGCGCTGTTCATTGACTAATCGGTCGTTCTAAATTTCCAGGTGTTTCACAGGCCAGTGCTTCAATCTTGCAACGTTGGTCAGCGGTAATTCGGCTGGGTGCACCTGGACGTGGCCTATCTTACAAACGATCTACAAGGCTTAAATCGTCGAAAGAAATAGTTTGTGCTTTCGCAAAACGATTACGCCAGCGTTGTGCCGTGTTGATGCTTACTTTTAGATCTCTGGCTATCGAACTACTGGTTTGCCCTTGTCCAGCTGCCAAAATAATACGAGCGCATGCTGCACCACGCGAGTTTTTGGCAGCGTTTTTGCGCGTTATTTTCCAAAAAAACTGCGTGTCATTCGTCCATTCGGCACTTATTCGTGATAAAAAAACACCCACAATCG
>CAINXK010000030.1 GCA_903854805.1 uncultured Anaerolineae bacterium | reverse complement strand
TTCTCTCTGAGAATGTCATACGCGACTTCGCTAATTTTGGGTGAATTGATGCGTGGAAATGTTAATTCTGCAGTCATGGGTGCCCTTGCCTGAAATCTAATATCTGATATTTCAGTTTCATTATACAATCATTAAATTCATTGTCAATAGGCAACTCGCCCAAGCGTGCGGGCTATTAGTTCAGGATGAAAAAGGATTGAAAATGGGGTGACGAACGGAGAAAATCAACAAGGATGAATTGTATTCGAGTGGATATATATCACGAGTTACTTTTATAATATATGCGGCTATCATCACAGCTTGCGGATCAAGTTTTGGGTTGTTCTTTCCGTCATCATGGGTTCAATGCACACCATTCATTGCTGCTAAACTTACCGACCACTGCCGGGTTTTTTTTAGAATTTTTTGCTTGAGCATGCCGGAGCCCACTTATGTAGCCTGGTAAACCTTTCCAGACCACGCCCGGTTTGATCAAAAGGTGGGCGAATTGACTACGGATAATTACCGTAACGCCCCGGACGGAATAATCGGGGGAAACAAATTATTTCTGGCTTAGCTGCACACACAAACAGCCCGTCTCGCGAGAGGCGGGCTGTTTGTGTGGGTGTGATTTCTGAACCAGGGTTAATCGATTTCTTTTTGTAACTCAGCTCGCAAACGTTCAAACTGCAGATCTAATTCACTGAGGCTGGCCTGCATGGCGGGCAGGTTTGCTTGCCGGCCATATTTTTCCATCTTGCTGGCTGTGGCCTGTAAGGCTTCAGCGCCGATATTGGCGGAAGCGCCTCGGATGGTGTGTGCCTGGCGTTCGGCACTTTTCTGGTCACCATTTTCGATGTAACCCTTTAGCGCCTGGATTTGCAGGGGGATATCCCCTAAAAAGCCTGCAATCACAATACGGGCCAGTTCATCATCATGCATCAGACGCTCGAGCATCCCGGCTTTATCGAAGACAGGGTGCTGCTCATCAGGGGTTTGTGCGCCTGGCAGCGCAGCAGGTTGTGATTGCTCTATCTGGGGCGCCAGGTCCTGGCTGTCTAATTGATATATGGCAATATTGCTGCAATTGAGAGCGGAAATCTAGGCTCAGTTGCAGGGAAGTCCAGCGATTTTTGTGCACTGGCGGGCAAAGGTTGTGAGGGTTATGACCTGAAGCTGGCAGCCGGTGAGTAACTGGCATGAATGAATCCTCAGGTCTGGTCTAGCTTCGGAAATGGCTACCTGGTGCGTTCGAAGATGACCAGCGCAGCTGCCAGCAGGGCAAAGATCAGCACCAGCAGCCAGCCGAATTTTGAATCAGGCACATCTTTCGTGTAGGTACGGTCAGGGTAGCAGCCGAAGGCGCGACATTCCAGCGCGGTGGCGGTGGTTTCGGCTTTGCGCAGCCCATTGACCAGCACGGTGAACATATAGCGCTGCCATAAACGCAGGCTGTGCATCAACCCGGATTGGGCAGCCCGGCCGCGGATGGCGTGGGCTTCCTGGACGGCGTCGACTTCGCGCTGGATGAGCGGGAGAAAGCGCAGGGCCAGGAAAACCGCGAAGGCGTAGCGATAGGGGATGCCGGCACGGGTCAGCGCGACCATCAGGTCGCGGCTGTCGGTGGTCCAGATCAGCACAAAACTGGCCAATACCACCACGGAAAGCCGGAAAAAGAAGACCGGTCCCTGGCGCAGACCTTCATCGGTGATGACC
>CAINXK010000029.1 GCA_903854805.1 uncultured Anaerolineae bacterium | reverse complement strand
GTGCTTTATGCTGCGTTCCAGCAGCGGGCGACCCAATAAGACCATGAATGCAATATAGGCCAGCGCCCCAATTGCGACGAAAAAACCTGCGCCGATTTGCGCATTTGCAACACCGACCACGATCGCCAGCAAACACCAGGCCGTAACATCGTTAATAGCCGCGCAGCTCAACGCCAGGACTCCCAGCTTTGTGTGGGTCAAGTGGTTACTGCTCAAAATTCGCGCTAAAACGGGGAAGGCCGTGACGGACATTGCCACGCCCAGGAACAGGGCGAAGTTAGTAAATGTCACCGTATTATTTGAAAGACGTGGGTATAAAGGCAGCGCCAATAGTACCCCCAGAAGTAAGGGAACAAAAATACTTGCATGTGAGGTGGCTACGATGGCATGGGCGCGGTCCCTAAGCAGCCCAGGATTAAATTCCAGGCCGATGAGAAACATGTATAGGACGACCCCCAACTGCGCAACCACTTTCAGGGTTGGAGCAATCGATTCTGGCAGGATCAGCGCCGAAAGGTCCGCGCCCAGCAAGGACGGGCCAAGCAAAATGCCTGCGACCACCTCGCCGATTACCGGTGGTTGTCCCAGGTAAGAAAACAGCTTTGCCAGGCCCTGTCCCGCTACGACGATGGCTGTGAGCGCCACCAGGATGCGCAAGAAGATGTCATCTGCCTGGACCGCTGTCACGACTGTTCCGGTACTGGCTGTGGCTGGTGCCACCAGGGCTTCGCCATAATTGCGAATTAGTAGAAAGATGATGATCGTTACGAGAATCATCAAGCCGTAACCCACCAGAGCCCGAATGGGTGACTGCCTGAGCGCTGCGATCGGCTGTTTTTTTGTTGGCGGGTCTATCTGGAGGCTGGTCTTTTTTCTCATTTTGTGTGGTTCTCGCGTCATTAACGCTCTTCTTTCAATCTGTGGTTGGCGGCTGTGATAAGCGTTTGCTTTGATCTTGGGGTTTGCTTTATTCAGTTTTTTAAATCCTGCGCAGCTGCCATCCGGAATCTGAGAGCCGTGGTTTACCTGCCAACCTGGCTGCCTGGGCCTGGTGTAACCTGCTGTTTTTCAAGGATCACCAGTGCGATGCCACCAAGAATAGCCACACTGGCCAGGATCAAGCGCAGGCTGAGCGCCTCGCCCAGAAAAACGATGCCAGCCAGGGCCGCGATGACCGGGACGCTGAGCTGCACCGTGGCTGCGTTGGTGGCTTTCAAACCGGGTAGCGCCGTGTACCAAATGGCATAGCCAATTCCAGAAGTCAGTGCGCCCGAGGCAATTGCGTACCAAACCCCGGGATTGTTGATTGAAGTACTATGCAGCAAAAAAATGCTCATACCAGCCGCAATCGGAGCAGCGCGCAAGAAATTCCCGGCCGTCACCCTGGTCGGGTCACCTGAGGCTCTGCCTCTTAAAGAATAAATCCCCCAGGCGGCCCCCGCTCCTAACATCAATATCGATCCGGATAGCGGCGGTGCCGAAAGCCCTGGCAGTAACAGACCAACCAGCCCACCGAACGCACACAAGAGCCCCACAAGCTGCAGTCTGCGCAGGCGCTCTCCCGACCAAATGCCGAAACCGATCATGGTCACCTGGACGGCGCCAAAAAGCAGTAGCGCGCCAGTTGCTGCTGGCAGGCTTAGATAAGCAAAAGAAAAACCAGCTGCATACGCAAATAAAGCAGCCGCTGATAACCAGTTACCCCCGCCAGTCTGTGTCTGGCGGCGAAACCGGACAACCAGCCACAGCACCAGCGCACCAGAGATCAAACGAATGGTGGTGAAGCTGGCAGCATCGATGCCAGTTTGTTTGAGCGCGATCCTGCACAGCAGCGAATTTCCTGCAAATGCGAGCATGGCCATGGATGTCAGGATAAATTTGCGCGCGGATAGCATGGTTGGTTTTCCTGTTGGTTTTTTTAGCGGAGGCCTGATGGCATCGAAACGTTGGCTCGCACGGTTTCCAGTACTTTTCTCGTAAGCATGCCTGGCAATGGTCCTGGCCCGCGCAAAAGAGTTGTCCGGAGCTGGCTGGCTGTGGATAAAAAAATACCAATCATTCTACCCTCGTGCTGCTGGCTGATTCTTGGATCGAATCGCTGGCGGGGGAATTGGATGAATAAATGGCGTGGAATTATTTTAGCATAAAGCAGCCAGGGAATTAAATGTGGCTTGGGTGTTCGTCTTTTACGTGACCATTCTAGATTCTAGCCTAATACTTAAAATATGGCGAAATTGGCCAAATTGTGTATTCTCCCCCAGCACAATTGTGCCATAATAATTGCTTAAATTAGTCGCAATTGTAGTATCGTTTTATACACCTTTCGCCCTAAAATTCTCAGGTTATTTGCCATACAATAAAACAGTAAATAATTATTTGACGCCGACCTGACCCTATTGCCAGTGAGAAAAATACCTAATGGAACAGCTAAAGACCCTTCGCGATTTCATCCGAACTGAAAAGCGCACGAAACCCCGGATCAAATGCTCATACCCGGCGATCATACAAAGCCTGGATGATCAGGATCATAATTTCGATGCGCGTGCGCGGGTGATCAACCTGAGTTCAAGCGGTATTTTTCTGATAACCAAGTGGGGCATCCAGAATAATAATGAAATCCACGTTAAGATTGCGCTCTCTACGGGGGCGCTGGAATTGGACAACCCTTCCAGACTGGCAGTAAAAGGGACCGTGCTCCGAAATGAGCCTCAACCTGATGGGTCGATTGGGCTCGCGATTAAGTTCCATGGTTATAAGTTTATTTGAGGACGCTTGATTATGGTGTTTTCATTTACACAATTTCCAATTGTGTAAATGGTTTTATTCGAAAGTGCAGGTAGTTGGCGATCATAAAAAAAGCTTCAGAGAGTTAGCGCTCTCCGAAGCTGGCTACGAAAGGTACCGGGCGGCACCCTTTGTGTTATTTTAATTATACACACCGGGGATGGTAAAGTCAATTCTATTCTAGCCCGATTCCCATAGACACCTGCACAGCCTGACTTTTTCACGCGTTAGGAGGCTGCCTGACAGAAAAGCTAACCTTTATTTGAACCTTTATCCAAACCAATCGTCCTTCTGGGTTACGAGATACTCAAGATTACGATTGGGGTTCGTATCCACCTCCGTAGGGAGAAAATACTTTTTTTTGAGGATATCATGAAAACCAAGATTTTTGTTATTGCAACCTTACTCGTAAGCATCGCCATGTTCAGCACTGGCGCGTTCGCATATTTCTCAGCAAGCCAAACAATAACCGGCAGCAAAATTTCTTCTGGTACGATGGGCCTGGTTTTGGCTAATAATTGCATAACAGAACCAAACAATACATCTTGGGGCAGCGCTGCCTCGGCCTGGAATTTTGAGAATATGGTTCCAGGCGACGTTGTAAATCAAACAATCTGTATGAAGATCACAGGAAATGCTGATGCCGGAAAAGTTTATTATGACTGGGCCAGCCTTTTGCAAACACCTGGTGGCGCAGAGTTTGCTAAAAAGCTAATTATTGTAAGTATCCAAGACAATGATGATGCTGGGAATCAGGTGGGAGTATTTAATTCTGTGGGTATCAATACTCTCTATGATTTGGCATCACTTGATCCTAATTCTGTATGGTCTGCTACCTATGTTTACCCATATCTGACTGTGGGTGAAGTTGGCTGGATGTCAATGGAATTAGTATTCGATCCGAATGCCGACGATACGTTCCAAGGCAAAACAATCACCTATGATCTTGTCATCAAGGCCACGCAAAAAACTCCTGCTGGCAATTAAATAGCACTCGCAATGCAGGGGGAGCCTGGAATTTTCCAGGCTCCCCCATTCTCTAAAATCTCAAAGAATATTATGAAAAAAAACCTTGGCAACATCTTGTTTTTTGGCCTGTGTGGGTTGATGTTCTTCATCATTTTTTGTCAGATGGGGATACTCCCGTTCCGTTTTGTTTACCTGTTTTCAGGTTCGATGCGGCCCACTTATCAGCCTGGTGATCTCGCGGTCGTTTTTGTACAGAAAGATATTGCGGTCAAACCTGGCGATGTGGTGCTCTTTTCTGCTGCCATTGGGCCCACCATTCACCGGGTGGTGGCGGTTGAAGATGGACGCATCTCCACACAGGGTGATGCCAACAATGCAATTGATATGGAAAAGATTAATAGTGTTGATGGGAAGGTGCTTTTCGCGATCCCTAAAATTGGCTATGCCATTGATTTTATTCAAGTTGTCCTTCGGTCAATGGTGAAGAGTACCTGAGCCCACGATCTCCAGTCGGATTGTTATTCATGCGAGGTTATTTTATTATGAAACGTATCTTTGGTTTTTCTTTTCTTTTTATTCTATTTGCGATCATGGCTTATGGGATCACCGGCAGTGGTGCCTGGTTCACAGACTCTGTCACCATCGAGAAAAACATCATCACAACCGGCAAGGTTGCCCTGTTGGTCAGCGATGAGGTCAGGTCCAACCCCGATCTTGAACCCGGCGCGGGTTATCAGGAGTTGCTCAGATTTTGCGTGAGTAACGGTGGCAGCTATAACACGAAATGGCGTGGCAAGCTAACGGATGTCAGCGCGCCAGGTGGGATGGAGAACGAGATCCTTATCCAGGCTATCATCATCAACCCTGATAAAAATTCTTCCAGTCGAAGTGATGGCAAGCACGATGGTGAGAGTGGTGGAAACAACATTATCTGGTTTACGGATAAATCTGTTTCAGAGTTGATGAAGCCCAATAGATATATTCTTATGAATTCTGAGCCATTTAAACCTAATGATCGTGCCTGTTTCTCTTTCCAGGCAAAAATGAAAGGTAGCGCAGGCGACGGTTATAACCAATCCAATTTTGCGGCTAACTTGCAGTTGGATGCCACCCAGTGGATCAGCACTGCCGAAGATTGGTCGAAATAGTTTTTTAAAATCGAGGCTGAATGTCTGATAGGCGTTATTACAGTTCGTATAAACATGCTCCCCTGTTAAAAAGGTGGCTCAATGCCATTTTCGATCTCTTGATCGCGGGTCTGGTGTTGTTTAGCCTTTTTATCGCCTATGGCATCCTTCCTAATCGCTGGTACCACACCTTATTTGTTTACAGTGGTAGTATGTCACCTACCATCAAGGCTGGCGATGTGATCCTTATTTCCCCACCGCCGCTGCTCCCTGCTGCAGGATCGATCGTGACCCTTCTTGTGAATGATAATCTGGTAACCCATCGAGTGATTGAGTTGCGACCTGACGGCAAATTTATCACGAAGGGGGATGCCAACATAGCACCAGATGAATGGGGCAGCGCCAGGGTCAGTTTGGTGGGTGTCTACCGCGCCCGGGTCCCCCTACTCGGGTATGTTTTAGCCGCCATTCAGGACCTTTTGAAAGTTAATGCCAGCGGAGCCTGGTTTGTAGATCGCGAAATTATTGCGCTGCGTGCCAGCCTGCGTACTCTTGTAAGAATCCCGAGCGGCACATTAACCCCAACCCCATTGAGGAGTGTTACACCGCTGCCCAGCCTCACTCTGGAGCAGACCGGCACACCTGAGACACCATCGCCCACAGCCAGATCAGAGCCGACCAGCACGTCAATCAGCTTGCTGGCTGAGCCCCCAACATTGCTGCCCATTTCCACGCCCTCGCCAACTGAGACGCCAACTGAGACGCCAACCGAAGCTCCAACCGAACCGCCAACCGATCTGCCGTCGCCAACCGGACCACCGTCAGAGCCCACAATAGAAATAGCAAGCACACCTGTCCCGTAATCAGCCTGCATTCAAGCATTTATTTGGCAAGTAAAAGCCAGCCATCCGGCTGGCTTTTTAATCGTTGTAGAGCTTATCAAAGGCGTTGATGGTTGTGAGCCTCTTTTATATCACCAACGCTGACCGATAATCATCAACTTTCCCGAGATCGCTTTTCGCTTTGGCCCACAGATAACGCTGGTCATGTCGCGTATTAATCGCTCTCTTGGATTCGAATTCTCCGTGGGAGCGGGCTGGGGTAAGGGACTTGAAAACCAATCATTCCATCCTGAGCTAATCCTTTCCGGAATAATAAGCCGCGCTTTCATTTGAAATACCCATTGCACAGCATTGTGCCCGGGTGTACTATTATGAAGCTGGGGGAACTTATCGTTAAGATAGCTAGCAATCCATAGAGTGTGTGGCAGCCTGGTGTTCCATCAATATTTGATGGACGAATCTGCTGACCGGCTGCCTCGGTTTGCTAAACGCTGGCTGATATTTATTGCGCGGATTGCTGTGTGTGCGCATCAAAGGGTTGCCCTGCACAAGGCAGCATATTCGATGGCGCTAGCCTGGTACGCAATGGCTGTGATGGGTAAGCGCGGAACCTGAATTCGGTACGTAAATACAAATCGACATTAATGAAAATGTATGGAGTGCACATGAATCATGACCAAAGTTCAACGATCAAGGTCGGCTTGTTTGGGATTGGGTTGGATACTTACTGGCCCCAATTCGCCGGTTTGAAAGAGCGCCTGGAGGGTTACCAGACATTCATTCACAAAAAAATGGAGAGTAGCCAGGTCTGCGTTGTAAATGCCGGGTTGGTTGATTCAGTCGAAAAAGCCCAGCAGGCTGCAGAGCTCTTTGTGACTGAGCGCGTAGAAATCATCTTTCTTTATATCTCTACTTATGCGCTCAGTTCCACTGTCCTGCCGGTTGTCAAGCAGGCCAAGGTTCCAGTCGTGGTGTTAAATTTGCAGCCGGTAGCACGGATTGATTATGACTACTTCAACTCATTGCCTTCCCGCGAGGTTATGACTGGGGAGTGGTTGGCGCATTGTCAGGCATGTTCCACCCCTGAAATCGCCAGCGTTTTTAAGCGCACAGGTGTGGATTACCATCTCGTGACAGGTGTTCTGGATGCTGAAGATAGTTGGCGCGAAATTCAGGCCTGGTTGGATGCTGCTTATGTGAAAGCAACCCTGCGTGATACTTCAATTGGGCTGCTTGGACATTATTATTGCGGCATGCTGGATGTGTACTCTGACTTTACCCAATTGGCGGGGGTATTCGAAACGCGTTTTGTCATCACTGAAATGGACGAGTTGGCCGCAATTCGTCGGGCTGTCTCGGATGATGAGATTCTTGGAATGCTTTCGCGGTTTGAAAGCACATTTAGTGTCAGTTTGGAGTGCAGCCCGAGCGATCTTCGCCGAGCGGCGCTCACCAGTTGCGCACTACACCGCCTTGTGGAGAAACATCACCTGGGCTTCATGGCTTACTACTACGAGGGCCAGCCGGGGAATGAGCACGAAGAGATCGTCACCTCGATTATTGCGGGTAACACGCTGCTGACTGCCAACCATGTGCCTGTGGCGGGCGAGTTCGAAATCAAAAATGCCTTCGCCATGAAGATTATGGATAGCTTTGGGGCTGGGGGCTCCTTCTCGGAATTTTACGCGATGGATTTCGTGGACGATATCGTCATGCTGGGGCATGATGGCCCGGCACATTCGGCGATTGCTGAAGGTAAAGTTCAGCTTGTGCCGCTGACTGTCTTCCATGGGAAACCCGGACAGGGGTTGTCAATCCAGATGAGTGTCAAACACGGACCGGTCACGTTGTTATCAGTTTTACAGGAGCGAGATGGCTCGATTAAGCTGCTCGTCGCTGAAGGGCAGACTGAGCCGGGACCTGTCTTGATGATCGGCAACACCAACAGTCGTTACCGCTTCCCGCTCGGAGCCAAGGCTTTTGTGAATGCTTGGGCCAAAGCTGGTCCTTCGCATCACTGTGCGATTGGCGTAGGGCTAATTGCAGAGAAAATTGAGAAACTGGCTGCCCTGCTGGGCATTGAAGTCATTCGGGTGTGCTAGCCAGCTGGAAAAATATTGTACGGATGAGATTATTTTCCGTATCTGATCAATTCATGCGGTTAACTGGTTTTGGATGATTTAAACGAGCGCCACCCAAGGCCGAAAGCCATTATTCGGGTGCGTTTTCAATCATTAGCGGAAAGCCCGGAGCGTCTGAGCAGATACACAGGCTCAGGTGCCAGCGCAGCCCCGCTCGCGCGGGTAGCACGCAGGCTGATTCTGGCGATGGCTGCGATTGTTTGAAAGTTTCCGACCCGTTGGAAGCGCGGCGGCCTGGATGGGTGGATTGTGACAATAAAATTGAGGTTTTTCGCAAATCTACTGCGTTTGATTGTGCATTGCTTTGCGATTGATAATATAATAAGTAAAGCAGTGCAGGCTCGAACATATTTAGCCCACTCTGATGTGACGCCTGGGCAATCAACATTCGCAAAATAGCCTGGGTGCTACCACTTGTCTGGGGGCTGGCTGACATTAATTGTTCCAGTCTATGCACTATGAAATTCGGGACCGGTTTGTGTAAAAAAGCGGGTGCAATGCGGATTGCTCGCTGGAATAAATATGTTAATGAGTATAGTCTTTTCAATTATTCAGGAGCCAGGGTATGGGGAATAATAAAATGAGCAGCCAGGAATCCCCATTTTTTGCCAGGGATGATCTATCTTTGCGCCTGATGTTTGAGAGCGCGGCGATCATGTTGTTGGTTGAGCCCGAAACTGGCATTATTCTGGAAGCCAATCCGGCTGCGGTACAGTTTTACGGATACCCCAGATCAAAACTATGCGGCATGTCAATCGATGAAATCAATGCCTTGCCAGCCGAACAGGTGGCGCTGGAGCGCCAAAAAGCAAAAAACGAGGGCCGAATTAATCTGGTTCTGCCGCACCGGTTGGCCAATGGCGAAGAGCGCATTGTGGAAGAAATTTCTTCCATCTTTGTTTGGCAGCAAAAGCCAGTGACTTTTACCATCATTCATGACATTACTGAGTGCTTGAAGTCTCCCACCTATAGTTTGAATCTTGACTTGCGAGAAAAAGTTCGACAGCACGAGATTTTGCTCGACGATTTGCGTACCAATAAGATTGAACTTGAGATGCAGAACCAAGAATTGCGTAGAACCCAGGGCGAATTGTTAGCTGCGCGGGCGCGTTATTTCGATCTGTACGATCTGGCCCCGGTGGGATATTGCACGATTAGCGTGGATGATTTGATTTTGGAAACAAACCTGACCGCCGCCAGCCTGCTGGATGCAACCCGGGGTGCCATGGTGAATACACCATTCCATCGCTTTGTTCACCCGCAATACCAACCGGCTTACTTTCTATACCGCAGGCAGCTCTTTGAAACAGGCCAACCGCGAACCCTGGATATCAAGATGCAAAGGCAGGATGGCTCGCATTTTTGGGGGCATCTGGAAGCTATCGTCACGAAGGAACCATTGGCGTACTTAAAACAGGACTCTGCCGAACCTGTGGCTGCATTAGTGGTGATCAGCGATATCAGTGCTCGTAAGCTGGCAGAAGAAAACCTGTATGACCTGCAATGGCGTTTGGAAATGGTTATTGAAGCTACCCGGGCTGGCACCTGGGTATGGAATATTCAGACTGGGGAAACGATCTTTAATGAAATTTGGGCGCAAATCTGCGGATATACGCTGGCTGAATTAATGCCTACCACTATCACTACTTGGGAGTTGTTGGCCAACCCGGATGACCTGAAACAATCATCTGCACTTTTGGAACGCCATTTCGCCGGGGAGTTGCCATACTATGATTGTGAACTACGTATGAAACACAAGGATGGACATTGGGTTTGGGTTCATGATCGCGGTTGTGTCATTACCTATACGGCTGGCGGTAAGCCATTGATGATGTTCGGAACCCACACGGATATTACCGACCGTAAACAGGCTGAGGCTGCTTTGCGCGTCGCATATGATGAACTGGAGGCGCGCGTGCTGGAACGTACTGCCGATTTGCAAAAATTGAATGCAGCCTTGGAAAAAGCCTCAAAGGCCAAGGATGAATTTATGGCCATTATGAGTCATGAACTGCGTACACCACTAACGGGTATTCTTGGTCTTTCGCAGGTGCTTCAGACAAATTCTTTGGGAGAAATTAATCCGAAACAAACCACAGCGATTCGAAATATCGAAAAAAGTGGTCTGCATTTATTGGATTTGATCAATCAAATGTTGGATTATTCAAGGCTCGAGGCGGGTGGATTAGTGCTTCAATTAACCCCTTGTTCATTGCAGGGCATTTGCCAGGCAAGTATTCAGAAGCTGAATGCCCAGGCTATCATAAAGAAACAGCATTTATCTTTCCATGTGTCACCGGAAAATATCATTCTCCATGCTGATGAGCGGCGCTTACAGCAAGTGATTGTAAACCTGCTAAACAATGCCATCAAATTTACACCGGTTGGAGGCGATATTGAATTATCGGTGACAGGTCAGCCCGATTCTCAGCGGGTGGTAATTACTGTCCGTGATACCGGCATTGGAATAAAGCCAGAGGATCTACCCCGCCTGTTTCAGCCATTTGTGCAGCTGGATATGGGGCTTTCTCGCCAATACCCGGGAACTGGGCTGGGACTGGCGATAGTCAAGCAAATAGTTGAACTGCATGCTGGCAGCGTGTCTGTGGAAAGTGAATTTGGCCAGGGCAGTCGTTTCATCGTCAGCCTGCCCTGGCAGGTTTGACCACATCCCGAACTCGATTTCTAGCGTGGCAATGGTATGGATGCCGGTCAATTTTCAATACATGCGAATTGATTCTCGTAAAATTTATTCGCATAGCCACGGCGCAAATCCGTTGGAACTATCATCCAATCTCATTCCGCCAATCCCAAACTTTAGCCCCTTTACGCTACTTTAAACCCAGACGGCACCAATCTGACGAGCTGATCAATTATGCTGTGCAGGTTATAATCTGGTTGGCAGCAGGCCATGGTTTTTTGTAAAAATTAGCCCAGAAAAAAACGGATATAATACCTAATCGTTTCATAGATTAGATCCGATCCCGTTGTACTGAGAAAGTTGCCAATCAAATGTTAAAAATTAATCGAAAACAAATCTTCGTAAGTGTTCTATTATTATTGATTGGCCTTTTGCTGGTCGCAGACCGGGTTTTGTGGGCTTCTGTTTCACCCTGGCGTGAAGATCAGGCAACCAATCTTTGGCTAGGATACACACAGCATTTATCAAATATTCCAGTCGGTCTGATCAGTTCGCAGGGAATCCCTAATCCCAACGGAATGGTGATCCTGGGATATTTCCTGAGTTTTTTGCCTACCTTGTGGCTGATTGGCAGTTTCCTGGGTTGTCTGCAAGCTGTGCTGGTTTTATTGCTTTGCTGGAGATTATTTCCGACATCCATCCCCAAATTTTTATTGATCGCCGTTCCCTTACTGACATCCGTTGTTTTACGTGCTTCGTCGGTGGAGTTTTGGAATCAATGGATCATGACACTACCCAATCTGCTATTTTTTATTTGGGCGAACGAGTACCTGAACAGTCCTAACCTTTGGAAAATTCCCTTTTGGGTTATCCTGATTTGTATTGCCCCGTCAATTTATCTTGCTGGAATTGTGAACGCAGTTGTCATGGGAATACTTGGCTGCGCCATCATTATCTTCCGCCCGCCACCGGGTTGGAGGACTGGTTGGTGGAAACCTGCGCTGATATCAGTTTTTATTTTGATGATCTCGCTTCTATCTACGTGGATCCCATATTTTCAAGCGATTACTCTTCGAGATTTGATGAATTTTAATTATGGGGAACCGCTTAGTCTTCTACAAAAACTTCGCTATATTGCCGAGTCCGTTTTTAGCTTTCCAGCTTATGCTGGATTTCAATGGGCTGATATAAGTTTAATTTCGATTTTTCAATATAATGAAAAGATAATTTCCCGCCCTGCTTCTATATTTATTCTAATATCGTGCTGGACGTATTTGATCGAATCTTTTTTTGCATTTGGTTTTTTACTACTTGGGCTGTACCATCATTATCGTTCGAGACATACCGCTAATAGCCCACTTGCAGAAAAAATTAATCAGGATATTGCCAGCCCTGTTATTTTTTCTTATGGTTTTATTGTGCTCTCCTATGTCTTTTCAATTGGTCTTGGGGGTCCTGTTTGGGTTCGTGACCAGCGAACCGACCAGTTGATCCAATATCTCCCATCCTTTTTGGTGTTTGTTTTTCTGGCACCTTTTTGTTTTAAATTTTCGCCAAAAGTAGAGCTGTTCAGGTCAAAAATAATATATTCTTTGGCGGCAATATTTGCAATTTCGAGCGCCATTGGTGGAATTTTGATTGTGGATTCAAATCAACATTATCTTGGCAAAGTTTTGTCACAGGCTGACGCGCCCCTGACCCAGAAGAATAAAGTAGTCGATTTTATCGTCAGGGATTGGAAAACTATATCAAATGACAATAAAATCCCTGTAGATTATCAATTGGGCGGTGGAATTTGGGATTGGGTTCCTGAGTTTGGTCAAAGATTAGAAAAATGGTACCCAGCCCCGATGACCTTCGGTAGGAGTTTCGACTATGATTTGCGGCGCCGCTACGGTTTGACAAATTCCCAAGAAGGCATCCAGCTAAGGGCGTTTGGGACGGGCAGGTACCTGGTTAATTATTCCTTTAAGGCGGCCCCAATTGTCGACCCAACCTATTCAGTTCAATATTTTCTGATTGGGCGTTTCAGAGTTACCATCGTGGATCGTTAATTTTGAATAGTACATCAGGGGCACAGAGTGAATTGACTGATTTGGATGGGTACATTTGAACCATTTCAGCAAGCTCTGAAATGGTTATTCCTGATAGTTTGATTTTTTGAGCGCTGTGCAGACCTGGCAGCTGACTTTCCACGCTGGTGGTTATGGATGGACTGTTTGCGCATCAAAAACTACACTAAAACCTTTGCGGCTTGTCTTGATGCGAATTTCGCGTAGCCATTATTGACATTAAGTGCGCCAGATCGCTGCTCAAACGCTCTTCAAGAAAAAAATATAACCCCAAAAAACAAGAATTCATGTTCTCAGCCTGGAAAGCCCCTGTTCTTTGTGAAAGGTTTATACGGCCTTTACACGAACTTTATGTTGGAGCGATATCCTATAGAAAGTAACCTGGATCACAAAAACAAACCAGGTTAACATTTCAAGGAGAAAATTAAAATGAAAAAAATATTGGTTATCGTATCTTCAGTGTTGGTAGCGCTTGTAATCTTTGGCGCAGGTTTTATTTTCGCTCAATCGAATGCTGTTAGCGCGGCTGGTATGCCAGCGGGTTATGGCCCGGGACACATGGCAGGTGGGCGCGGCGGCATGATGGGCGGCGGGCAAGGTCGTGAGTATGTTGAGCAGGCGCTGGCCGATAAGCTTGGTATGACCAAAGCCAATGTTGAAGCCGCGCTGGATGGTGGCAAGAACATGTACCAGCTCGCAATTGATAAAAATATCAAGACCGCTGATATACCTGCCCTGTTGACAGATGTTCATAAGACCGCTTTTGCAAAAGCAGTCAGTGATGGTGTCATGACCCAGGCTCAGGCAGATGGCATGCTTCAAAACATGAGTGCCGCTGGCTTCGATTTTGCCAATTGCCAGATGCAAAACGGTGCTGGCGCTGGTCGCGGCGCACGTGGCGGAATGGGCGGCTGGAATCAACCGTCAACAACTACTCCGTAAGCAAATATAAAATCTAAATGAAAAATAGAAACTGGCAGTCAATCGCCAGTTTCTATTTTTTTTATTTTCTTTCTGCAGGGCAGAATGCACCTGCCAGTCAGTAAATCATAGGGTGTATTTGTGGATGGATGGAACACTCCCAGATCGAGCGGGATTATTTTTTGGCAGCACTTGCCGGGAAGTCTATCGATATTCGTTCTTTGGTAGGCAGTAGGTCTGGATGATTAATATCTGGGCTGGAGTAACAGCAGTTATGCAATAACGCGCTCGCGAGGTATATCGTTTGCCGATACCATGGGTAATGCTGAATCTGAGCGAAAACATGTTATTGACAAATGACCTCAAAGACTGTAATATAGGATATGTTGATATATCAACATATCCTATATTACAGTTCAGGAAAGATGATGGCACTTCGTAAAGTTGATCCTAACGACCCTATGCCGCGCTACTACCAGGTCTACACCTTCTTGTTGGATCGTATCCAATCTGGTGAGTATGCACCAGACAGTGCGATCCCAACTGAACGTGAATTGGGCGAGGAGTACGGTGTCAGCCGGATCACGGTCATCAAATCCCTTGATATGCTGGAACGCGACGGATACGTAATTCGGCAACAAGGTCGCGGCACCTTTGTCACCGACGCACCCAATCGAGCGGCATCGACCGACGATCAAATCACAGCACCCACGCTTGGCCTGGTCTCTTTCGCGTTAGACGATGCCTTCATCTCCGGGATTCTGGTTGGCCTGGTTGGAATCGCAGCCCGGCATGGTCATCCGATGCACATCTTTGGCTCGGTGAATTCGAACCAGGATGAGGCCAACGCCATCAATGACGCAATTCGGCGCGGAGTGGGTGGATTGATCGTTAATCCATGGCGCGAATACCGTAATGCACCCTTATTTTCCGATCTTAATGCCCGGGGTTTCCCGTTCGTGATGGTTGATCGCTATTACACCGAAATTCTTACAGATTACGTCATCTATGAAAACGATCAGGCTGGGTATGATGTGACCAGTGCGCTGATCAGTCAGGGCCATACCCGCATCGCCTTTATTCCCTCGCACGAGCAGCGCATCACCAGTCTCCGCGAACGTTTGAATGGCTACCGCCGTGCCCTCAAAGAGCATGGCCTGGTTTATGATGAAAATCTGATCTGGTCAGATTTGCCGAGTACCTTTAACTCCAGCGGTTCTGGTTTGTTTCGGACCCAGGCAACCGATGATCTACTCCATCATCATTTGAAAACCGACAAGCCCACCGGTTTGTTGGCTGCGAATGTAGACGTGGCCGAAACGTTGATTGATATTTTGTGCTCAGACCCACCCTGCACTGGCCGTAAAGCTCATTTAATATCTGGCCTCGCCATTGGCACTTTCAACCATAAAGAAATGTCGCCCGGTACACCGCTTGTGTCAGTGCTAGGTCTTCATTCTGGCGACACTTTGGGCGCTACGGCTGCTGAAATCTTGGTTGGACGCATAAATGGCAGACTGCCTTCCGAACCTCAGCGTCTGCACTTGCCGATGCCTATTCTGCAATTGACGCCCAACCAGACTTCTTCCATTCCTGGATCTGAAGAATCCCCAGACAATCAATCGGCTCACTCTCAGGTAGAAAATCATGCAACCTCGGTTCTTCCTCGGTCCAAACGAGACAAGAAGTCCGGTTAAACAGAACAGCAGCATCACGTGACTGACGCTGCTGTTCACGATGTCCTTCTGTTCCATCCACGCTCTGCAAAGCTTGAAATTGAAAGGAGAATACCGCAAAACAATTATACCGAAGAAGCATTAAAAGACCAAAATCGAACCGCAAATTTCAAATAATTCAAGATAGAGGAGATAACCATGAAATCCAAATTATTAGTCATGCTCACGGTGCTTGCACTCGTGTTGGCGGCTTGTGCTCCAGCGGCAACCCCTACTGCGGCCCCAGCGCCGACCGAGGCCCCCAAAGCAACCGACGCCCCCAAGGCAACCGACGCTCCAAAAGCAACCGACGTCCCAACTGCAGCCCCAGTTACGATCAGTTGGATGACATTTGAAACTCCTGCACTGACTGCCACTTTTTGGGATCAAGTCATAGCCGATGGAGTGAAAAATTCAGGCGTGCCGGGCCTCATCGTTGAGAAGTTGATCACTCCCGGAAGCGATCGGACTGCCTATGCCAAGCAATTGATTGCTGCCGGTACCGAACCTGACCTGATGCAGTCTATTTCCACACAGGATTTCGTCGATTCCGGTTTGCTCCAACCCTGGGATCAGAAGTGGTGCGAGGAAAACTTCATTCTCCCAATGGCGACCTCCAGCAATGGCATGATCTGGCAGGCTCCCACGAACTCACAGGTCATCCCGTTTGTTTTCTATAACAAGGATTTATTTAAACAGGTTGGCGTTGAGGCTCCCAAGACCTGGGCAGACTTCCAGGGTGTGGTTACCAAGCTGAAGGCTGCTGGTATCAAACCGATCCAGATGGTTGGAGCGGGTGATGGTGGCTGGGCTGCGGCGTTTACATTGGAAGGTATTATATCGGCGGATGTGCTCGGCAATACTCCTGATTGGGCCAAGCAGCGTAAGGCTGGTACCGTCAAATTTGCCGATGCCGATATGCTGGCTGCTTTCAACAAGTACAAGTGGTTGGTGGATAATGGCGCCTTCGACAAGGCTGATATGGGTGTTGGTTTTGCCGATGCTAACAGCGCCTTTGGTGATGGCAAAGCGGCCATGTACTTCATGGGAAGTTGGTTCTTGCAATACGATGCAGTCAAGAATGCCAAGTTCGAACCCGGTGTCTTCCTGTTCCCACGTGATGATGGTAAACAAATTGTGCCATTCTCGGTCGGTGGAGGCATTCACCTTTCTTCAAAGAGTGCCCATCCGTCAGAAACACTTGCATTCGCCAAGGCAGTCGCGCTTTCACAAGCTTATATGAAGACCCTGATCGAGACAGATGGCGCGATCTCGATGGTGAAGGGCATGACTGTTGAGAAGTATGGCGCGACCGTCACGAATGTTTACAAAGAAGCCATGAATTACGTTGGCAAGGATGGTCTCACGAACGTGGATGCATTCGATTGGGTTAATAATGACTTTGCCCTGGCGCCTGGTATGCAAGGTGAAATCACCAAGTCCGCGCAGGCAATCGTCAACGGCGCAGATGTGGCGAGCGAGTTGGCGCGTTTGGATGATGCCTGGGATCTTGCCTCAAAATAACAGGCTCGAAAGCTATTGAAACAGTGATTTGATGAACAGGTTTGGCGGTTCCTGCTAAAAACCGTCACTCACTGCTTGTTATTATCCATCCGCACTAGCCAGGCATTGGAAAATATGAAACCATTCAGGCGTTTTCAATTTGATTACATCACAGTCACGATGACCATCGGGGTGTTGTTATATTTGGCCGTTCTGGTCTTCCCGCTCTTGCTCAGTTTGTATTACAGCTTCACCAACTTCAACTTACTAAAAGCCACTAACAATTTTATTGGCGTTCAGAATTACATCACCATGTTAGGTGATGACACTTTTTTGTCCACGCTATTATTCACCCTGAAAACCAGCATTATTGTGACTGTGCTTGCCAATGTCCTGGGATTGATGGTGGCCCTGGCTTTGAACCATACGGGTATTTTCTATACTGTTTTGCGCACGATATTTTTCATTCCGCAAGTGCTCAGTTCGGTGGTCATCGGTTTTATCTGGAGCGGTATGTTGAACAGTCAGCGTGGCCTGGTTAATACCATACTGCGTCAGGTTGGGCTGATTGGGATAGCTGGTAATATCTCCTGGCTTGGCACGCCTGGGCTGGCCACGTTTTCAGTGATTGCGGTCTGCGTCTGGCAAATGGTCGGGTTTTGTACGGTGGTATATCTGGCCGCGCTTCAAAGTGTGCCTCAAGATTTAAAAGATGCTGCTAATGTGGATGGTGCCAACCCCTGGCAATCTTTTTGGAATGTGACTTTTCCTCTACTCTCTCCCGGCGTGACAGTTAATGTGGTCATGCTCCTGATTATGATGTTCAAGCTGTACGACATCATCCAGGTCATGACCTCCGCCGGACCGGCTGGTTCGACAGAATCTCTCGCCTTCTATGTCACGCGCATGGCCTTCACTGTAAATAAAGTTGGATACGCCTCAGCGATGGCCGTTGTTCTGTTCATTTTTATCGCATTTATTTCAGCATGTTTGGGCGTATTCTTGCGCAGCCGGGAGGTTGAGTACTAATGAAAATCAGCCGCGTTGCCATGCCGATTTTACTCACCTGGATTACAGCCGTGTTCGGTCTGCCTCTATATATGGCACTGGTCAATACTTTCAAAACCCAGGAGCAAATCCTGGCTGATCCGCTTGGTTTCCCTGCGCCCTTCACGTTCAATAATTTAATAAATGCATTTAGCCGCCCGGATAATTTGATCGCACGTGGTTTGTTGAATAGCACCATATTAGTTGTGGTCTCAGTCTTCTTCATTGTCATACTTTCGTCCGCAATTGGCTACTATATTGCGCGTAATAACACGCGATTTACCCAGGGATTGCAATTGCTCTTCATGGCTGGCATGATGATCCCCGCCCAGGTCTATCTGATCCCAATCGTCCAAATATTTAGAACCTTTCATTTGATCGGGTCGTATTTTGGTGTATTGGTGGTCTTTACTGGCGGTGGTTTGCTTTCGTTTGCCGTATTTGTCTACACTGGTTTCATCAAAAATATCCCCCGCGAGCTGGAAGAAGCCGCCATGATTGATGGGGCAAATAAGTTTCAGATGTTTTGGAAAATCCTGTTCCCGCTCTTGCGCCCTGCCACTGCCACGGTTGTCATATTCTTAACTTTATGGATCTGGAATGAATTTCTCATGCCGCTCATCTTGCTCGGGCCCGGCAATGGAGTCACAATCACGCTCGGTGTCTATATGTCTCTCGGTCAGCTGTATACCATCAATTACGGGCAGATGTTTGCCATCATGATGATTGCCTCCTTTCCGATGTTGATCTTCTTCTTTACATTTCAAAAAGAATTCATCGCTGGCTTGTTGGGTGGCTCATTGAAGGGTTAACCTGCAAACAAACCTTGGATTGTATTCATTTAACTGGTATCCAGGGTCAGGTTTAATCATTACAAATATTGTGAATAAATGAAAGCTAGCCGGTGGAGTTTACTCTGCTGGTGGGTATCTTGCGGAAAAATATTCTGCAAAATACCCCAAAATATAATTCTCCACGATTTGGATCTGTTCTATCGCTCAGGCCGTACACTGCCTGAGTAAATACCCGAATTTACTGTATTCCTAAATTTCACGGGGAAGAATAGCCCCAGTGTACATGACCTGGCTGCGTTGCCTGCCTGCGCTGGCGAACTGATGGCAGTATTTATTTTGGAGTATCCAGATGACCTCACGAGATTTGGTTCGACAAACACTTGAAAACGCCGGCCCCGCGCGCATTCCACGACACACCTGGACAGTGCCCTGGACGGCGCAGACCTATCCTACCCAGTTGCTGGCGCTCCAGGAACGCTACCCGGATGATATTACCTGGTCGCCTGCCTTCTTGAGTCTGCCTCTCAAAGTGCAGGGCGACCCTTACGCGATTGGCACGCACACAGACGATTGGGGCTGCGTTTTTATCAATCGCCAGCGTGGCATCATTGGTGAAGTCAAAGAGCCAATCATCAAAACTTGGGACCAGCCCAATCGCCTGCGTATCCCGGTCGAGCGCTTGAGCGTTGATAAGGCACAGGTCAACGCATATTGCCGTGAAACAGATCTATTCATTCTTGCCGGGACAGGGCCGAGGCCCTTCGAGCAGCTCCAGTTTATTCGGGGCACCGAAAATGTATTTATAGATCTTGCAGAAAGGCGCACGGAATTGATCGCACTGCTCGATCAGCTTCACCAGTTCTACTTGTCCGAGCTGGAATGTTGGGCTCAGACAGACGTGGACGGGCTCTTCTTCCAGGATGATTGGGGCTCACAGCAGAACCTGCTCATTTCGCCGAAGACCTGGCGCACTTACTTCAAACCGCTCTATCGCGAGTATGTTGCTCTGGCGCATAGTCATGGCAAAAAAGCCTTCATGCACTCCGATGGCAATATCACAGCCATCTACCCTGACCTGGTGGAGATTGGGTTGGACGCAGTCAACTCGCAATTGTTTTGCATGGATATTGAAGCCCTCGGCCGGCAGTTCGGCGGGAAGATCACCTTTTGGGGAGAGATGGACCGGCAATACTTGCTGCCCTTTGGAACACAGGCAGAGATTACGGCGGCAGTGATGCGGGTCAAGCAAGCGCTCTACCACAGCGGCGGTGTCATCGCCCAGTGCGATTTCGGCATCGGCGCCAACCCGCAAAATGTTGAACAGGTCTTCAAAACCTGGGATGAGATTATTTAATGAACAGTCGAGAACGGGTCTTTTGTGCTATTCAACATCAACGCCCCGATCGTACGCCGAAGGGCGATCTTGCCATCGAGGCTAAACTTATGCGTGCCCTGGCTGATGCTGGAGGTTACAAAGGAGATAATTCTAATGAGCGTGAATTAACCGCGCTACGCTTTCTTGGCGCGGATATTGCGCACGTTCATGATTATCCTGTCGAGGCCATCGGCGGCGATGCCCAGGGCCGACCAGTATTCCGTGGCGCCTTTGGGGAAGAGTTCGCGCTTGGCGAATACGGCCATGCTTTGACCAAACCCGCGCTCGCTGATCCGTCAGAGGCGTTTGCTTATTGTATGCCGTCGATCGATCTTTTCTCGGCCGAAAAGATCGATTTCTTCCGCCGGGAACAAGACCTTTTCATTACGGCCCAAGTCGGTGGTCCCATCAGCAGCCTTACCTGGGCTCTGGGTATGGAAAATATGATGATTTGGTGCCTGACCGAAGCCGACGCCATGCTTTGTTTTGTAAGGCAAATGATCGAGTTTGAAATCCAGCGTGCTTGTTATTTTTTAGATCACGGTGCCGATGCCGTTCTTATCGCTGATGATATTGCTTATAATAGTGGGTCTTTTATGCGACCATCTTCAATGGAACGTTTCGCCTGGCCCTTTTACCGCGAGATGATTAGCCGCATCAAAGCCCACCGCAATGTCCCGGTCTTTCTTCACACTGACGGTGATATTCGCAGCCTGCTGCCACATATTATTGCGTGCGAATTTGATGGCCTGCAATCTCTTCAACCCAGCGCGCATATGGATATTCTGGCCGTCAAGCACCAATACGGCGCTCGTCTATGTTTATGGGGCAACCTTGATCTGGACAGACTGATGACCTTTGGCACACCCAGCGAAGTTAGCGAGCAAACCCGTTGGCTCTGCCGCAACATTGGTACAGATGGTGGCTTTATCCTCAGTACCTGCAACATTCTAATTGACGCCATCCCCTTTGAGAACGCTGTCGCAATGTACCATGCCGCCGAATAACTGGTGCAAACCAGACTCGAAAAGCGAGACCCAATGAATTCCAAAGAAAGAACCCTCAGAGTGATTAATCATCAGGCAGCCGACCGGGTGCCGATGTTCATGGACTGCAGCACCGAGGATGTCCTGGCTGCGCTTATCCGGCAGGTAGGCGCAGCTGATGAAGAAGACATGCTGCGACGCTTAAACATCGACTGCCGCTGGTGTACCTGCACGCAGGATTTTCAGCCCATTAATATCTACACTTCGGGTACTTTCGTTGATATGTGGGGCGTTGAAAAAACACTCTATGGCGGAATCCCGGTCAAGCATCCGCTGGCGCATGCCGAAACCATCCAGGATTTGGAAGCATATCAAGCCTGGCCCAGTCCTGATCAAATTGATTTCGATGCTCTCATTCAGCGAATGGACTTATTTCCGAACCACTGCGTCTTTGGCGGCATGTGGGGACCGTTTTCTGAACAGGCCATGCTTATGGTCGGTTTCGAGAAGTTCATGCTGATGATGTCTGATGCGCCAGCCTTTGTTGATTACCTGTTGGATAAGACCAGCGCTTTTTATATGCAATGCAACCGGATCATTTTCGAGCGGGCTCGTGACAAGATGCAGATTTTCTTTATGGGTGATGATTACGGCGGACAGCAAGGGCTGCTTTATAGCCCCAAAATGTGGCGTCGTTTCGTTAAGCCCCGTCTCGCGCAGATCTATGGCCAGGCCAGGAACTATGGTTACAAGGTCATGCAGCATTCTTGCGGCAGTATAGTTGGCTTGCTGGATGACATGATTGAAATTGGTCTGGATGGTATTCATCCCATCCAAGTCACGGCCAAAGGCATGGATCCGCTTGCGCTGAAACGCCAGTTCGGAGACCGGTTGTACTTTGCTGGTTCCATCGATGCCATGCGGACTCTTATTACCGGCACCCGCGACGAGATTGATGCACAGGTGAAAAGTAGGATCGAAATACTGGGGCAGGATGGTGGCTTTATCCTGGGCCCGTCCCAGGGCTTCCTGCCTGAAATTCCGGTTGAAAATATCGTCTTGCTGTATGAATCAGGCTTCAAGCATGGCTTTTATAAACAGCAGACGGTCAGATTATGAAGACCGCCCGAATAAACGGGGCCGCCTTTTTGGCTGCCAACCATGTACTCACATTCTACGCAATTATTAAACTTATGGGAAAAAACTGATGACAGATCGCACCATACACTTAGTCTGCAATGCCCACCTGGACCCGGTCTGGTTATGGGAATGGGAGGAAGGTGCCGCCGCGGCAATCAGCACCTTCCGTACTGCCGCTGATTTGGGCGAAAAATTCGATGGCTTTATCTTCAATCATAACGAAGCCATTCTCTACCGTTGGGTTGAAGAATATGAGCCAGCCCTCTTCGTGCGTATTCAGCGCTTAGTGCAGCAGGGCAAATGGCACATCATGGGCGGGTGGTACCTGCAGCCAGATTGTAATATGCCCAGCGGCGAATCATTCGTCCGCCAGATTTTGCTGGGCCGCAACTACTTTCAAGAGAAGTTTGGGGTTACTCCCACTACCGCCATTAACTTCGATTCTTTCGGCCACTCACGCGGTCTGGTTCAAATTATGGCAAAAAGTGGCTTTGATTCATATTTGATCTGCCGCCCAGACCAGGATACCTGCAAACTACCTGGCAATGAATTTATATGGGAAGGCTACGATGGCTCGCGTGTCTTGGTACTAAGACCTTCCACCATGTACAACACGCCGCTTGGCGGTGCTCGCGAAAAAACAGAACTGTTCATCAAGAGTGCTCCCCAAAGCACCTCTGCACTCATGCTCTGGGGAGTGGGAAATCACGGCGGCGGGCCATCACGCAAAGACCTCGCCGATCTGGCCGACTTGATTAATTCCACGGTCGATCTGGACATCCGCCATTCTACGCCTGAGGCGTATTTCGCCGGACTATCTGCCAGGTCTGACGGGTTGCCTGTTCATCGTATGGACATCAATCCTTGGGCGGTTGGCTGTTACACCTCCATGATCCGCGTCAAGCAGAAGCACCGTCAATTCGAAAATGAGCTTTACGCCACAGAAAAGATGGTTGTCGCAGCGTGGAGCCGGGGTTGGATGGCTTATCCAATCGTCGAACTGCGGGAAGCCCAATACGATCTTGCCACCTGCGAATTTCACGATATTCTTCCTGGCTCATCCATTCAGCCGGCGGAAGAGATGGCCTTACGCATTATCGATCATGGTTTGGAGAATCTAACCCGCGTGAAAGCGCGTGCTTTCTTCTCGCTTGCCAAAGGTCAACCGGCTGCTATCGATGATTGCATCCCGATCCTCGTTTATAACCCTCACCCCTATCCTATTCAAGGCGTGGTGGAATGTGAGTTTCAGCTTCACGACTTCAACTGGGAAGACATCTTCACAGATGCGACTGCTTATAGTGGGGATCAGGCTCTTCCCACCCAGGTGGAGAAAGAAATTAGCAACCTTAATTTGGATTGGCGCAAACGGATTGCTTTTACCGCTGAGTTGGCGCCATCCCAGATGAATCGTTTCGATTGCCGCCTTAACCGCATTCCTAAAAAACCCACTGTCCAGCTTCAAACCCGAGATGGCGTGATCAATTTCCAAACCGATCAACTCGAAGTTACAATCAACGCCCAGACAGGGCTGGTAGATGCTTATCGAACCCGTGCAGCACAGGCTGATCCCTGGGTAGATTACCTCGATAAAAATGCCTTCTGCCCGTTGGTGATGCGGGATAATCCAGATTCTTGGGGCATGTTGGTCAGGAAATTTCGCGATGATCTCGGGGGTTTCAACCTGCTCTCACCTGAGGAAAATCAGCGCTTTTCTGGGGTATTGAATGCCGCCTTGCCCAGCGTGCGCGTCATCGAGGATGGGGCGGTACGTTCAGTGGTCGAGGCCGTCCTCGGTTACGGTAATTCGCGGATTGTGTTGCAGTACAAACTTCCAAAACAAGGCACAGAAATCGAAGTGGTAGTACGTGTCCACTGGAATGAGAAAGATCGGATGCTTAAACTTTCGCTTCCCAGCCTGGACAAAGCCTCGACCTATATGGGGCAGGTGGCCTATGGATGCGATACCCTGGCTGGCAATGGTAGCGAGCAGGTGGCGCAAAAATGGGTTGCTATCGTTTCCAAATCCCTTGGCACCGCCTTGACGATCATCAACGATGGTACCTATGGCTCTGATTTCTGTTATGGTGAGGCGCGGATTTCACTGTTACGTTCCCCAGCTTACTCTGGACATCCGTTCCTAAACCGGCCCATCCTGCCACAAGATCGCTACTTACCACGCCATGACCAGGGCGAAAGGTTGTATCACTTCTGGATCAACGGTGGTCCTTTGGATGCACGCTTGGCCGTGGTAGATCGTGAAGCGCTGGTCCATAATGAACGACCGATGGCCTTATCCTTTTTCCCAGATGCTGGAACCCTTATACCACAGGCTTTCATTACCCTTGACGATCAGGTGATGCAAATTACAGCTCTGAAAAAGGTTGAAGACGGCGATGATCTACTTATCCGCTTGTTCAACCCAACCGGCCAGGAACAAACTACAACTGTCAGGTTGTCTGACACATCGAAGCAATTGGCCTTCGGCCCCTTTGAGATCAGGACATTTCGCCTGAATCAGCAAAAGAGCGAGTGGACGGAAGTCAATCTTATAGAGCAGCCAATTTAAAGGAGTGCAACGTGAACATCGAAGCAGATGCCAATGAGGTTGTCAACAGTTGGCGCGCCGTCATCAAGAACAAACGTCGCATGGTCTACACCTTTGGCGAACGAGCGGATATTCGTCTGAACGCCATCAAAGGACAGATTTATCGGCAGCGTATGCCCCTTGAGACTTGGGAAATCCGTGAATGTTATCAGCGTGGCACCCGAGAGTATGAATTTTTGGGCGACTGGCGCTCGATTGCGGTGGGGGATGCTTGGGGTGGGAAGGATGTGACCGCCTTTTTTCGCCGGTCGATCGACATGCCTGCCGAATTTGCCAATCAAAATGTGGCGCTGCGTTTTTACATTGGTGGCGATTCACTGCTCTCGGTCAATGGTGTCCCGTTCCAAGGCATGGACCCCTTCCGCAATGAAGTCGTGCTCCCGCCCACAGCATCTGGCGAGCGTCTGGATATTTCAGTGGAAGCATTCGTGAACTGGCATACCGGCGAGGCCGACAACAAGATTTTCCACCAGGCGGAGTTGGCTGTGGTGGATCGACCCGTCTACGATGCCTACTGGGATTTCTGGTGTGCCTTCAAGGTCCTCTCGATTGAAGATCTCACTCCAGAGCTGCGTCAATACCTGGAATTCCATCTCTGGGAGGCCATGAAACAAATCCCGCCCAAGGTTGAAGATGCCGCAGATTTTCGCGCGCGCTTATTGGATGGGCAGCAAAAGTTACGCGCCACTGTCTACCAGTCCACCTGCTTCAAGTCACCTGGCCTCATCCACTTGGTTGGTCACTCACACCTCGATCTGGTTTTTATGTGGCCCTACCGCGAATATGTGCGTAAGGTCGGTCGTACGCATGCCACGATGCTGAGGCTGATGGAGCAATACCCCGAGTTTCGCTTCTGCCAGAGTATGGCCAACACCTATGCCGAGATGAAGGAAAATTTCCCCGACATCTTTGAGCAGGTCAAACGCCGAATTGCCGAAGGACGCTGGGAAGTGATTGGAGCCTTCTGGGTTGAGCCAGACTGTAACCTGATCTCAGGTGAGTCATTTGTACGTCAAATCTTGCATGGCCAGGATTTTTTCAAGCGCGAGTTTGGCATTCAGTCCCAAACTTGCTGGCAGCCGGATGTTTTCGGTATGACAGGCTCGCTGCCGCAAATCCTGGCCCGCAGCGGCGTCAAATACGTTATGACCACCAAGATGGCCGTCTGGAACGATACCAACCCCTGGACAAAAAACGCCTTTTGGTGGGAAGGCATCGATAGTTCGCGCGTATTCACCTTTGTTCCTTCCACGCACTTCATCGGCATGGTTGACCCGGACCATCTCCACGATCACTGGCGGAATTTTTCCGAAAAGGACAGCCTGGGTGAATCGATGTACTGTTATGGCTGGGGTGATGGCGGCGGTGGTGTCGATATCGAAATGCTCGAAAGCGCCCGGCGTTATACAGATTTCATGGGCATTCCGACGCTGAAATTCTCCGGTGCCGAAGAGGCCCTTGCCAGCATAGCGGCGCGCTCCTCACAGGCTGATCTGCCGGTCTGGCGCGACGAGCTCTACCTGGAGGCACATCGCGGAACATTTACCAACAAGGGCATACTCAAGAAGTACAACCGCCGGTTGGAGCTGCTCTACCGCGAGGCAGAGATCCTTGCGACCCTGGCCTGGGCGAATGGTAACCCTTACCCGGCTGAATCTTTTTCTCGAGGCTGGCAGGCTCTACTGACCACGCAGTTTCATGATTCACTCCCCGGCACGCATATTACCGAAGTTTTTCACGATCTTCTGGCGGAACTCGCCTCCATTACACAGCTCGGTGGGCAGATTCATGAGACTTCCGCAAAAGCCTTGCTATCAGCTGCGGGCACTGCTGCGCCAGCTGGTATCACGGTCTTCAACTCCTTCATCCATCCGCGAGCCGACTGTTTGTGCCTGCCAGCCGCGCTCATCGGTGATGCAGTGCTGTTTGGTGAGCATGGCCAGCCGCTTCCATACCAGCATATCACTGGTCTGGATGACCAGGCTTACCTGCTCACGCAGCTCCCGGTCATTCCATCGGTGGGTTATCACGTCTTTAACCTGGCCCGGCCGGCTGCTGAGGTCTTTCAGACTGCTAAGACCCCCAATGTGTCTGAAGGCCTCCTGGAAAATGAGTACCTGTGCGCCAGATTCAATCCGCAAGGCGAGTTGATCTCATTATGGGATAAAGAGCAGCAGCGTGAGGTATTGGTGGATGGGCAGTTGGGAAATTGTTTCCAGCTTTTTGAAGACATGCCCGGTAAATACGATGCTTGGGATATTGTGGCCAGTTTTGCGGATCATGAGATTGTCTTGCCACGTACCGGGACTCTGACAGTTGATGAGTGTGGGCCGGTACGTGCATCTCTGCATCTGGAGAAGCCATTCCTAAACTCTCTCATCACACAGCGGATCAGCCTGTATGCCGGTGCGCGCCAACTGGTTTTCGAGACGCATGTATTCTGGCAAGAACGACAAAAACTGTTGAAGGTTGGATTTCCGGTCGAAGTTAATGCCAGTTTTGCCACCTTCGACATCGCTTTCGGCAGCCTGCGCCGGCCTGTGCATCGCAATACATCCTATGATGCGGCGAAATTCGAGGTTCCTGCACATCAATGGATGGATGTTTCTGACGGAGGCTACGGCGTATCGCTCCTCAACGATTGCAAGTATGGACACGAGGCGCACGGCAAGCTCATCCGTTTAACCCTGCTCAAGGGTTCAGTGTATCCTGATCCTGAGGCTGACCTGGGCCATCATGATTTCACCTATTCTTTTTACCCCCATAGTGGGTCATGGGAAATTGCACAAACCATGCAGCATGCTCTTAATCTCAACAGTCCGCTGGCCTGGTGCCTGGGAGCTCCAGCCGACTCGCAAGCGGTACAACATTCATTCATCAGCTGCTCAGCTTCCAACCTCAGCCTTGAAGCCCTTAAACAATCCCAGGATGGGCAGCATGTCATTTTGCGGCTGGTGGAACGCCACAATTGTCTCACCAACGCAACCCTCAATTTTGATCGACGAGTTTTGCAGGCCTGGTCGTGTGATTTGATGGAAAATATTGAAACTGAGCTGATTCCTGTAGACAATCAGCTTCCAATTGTGCTGAAGCCTTGCGAAATTCTCACCCTGCGCCTGGTTTTTGAGCCTGGATTTGTTCCTGAAAAGGGTGCAACCCAATGACTGCCCTGACATCAAGACAAAGGCTGCTCACAGCCATCCAACGAGGCGTGCCAGACCGGCTGCCAGTGACCACCCACCATGTCATGTCTTATTTTCTGGATAAATATCTGGAAGGCACTTCTTACGATAGCTTCTTTGATCGTTATGAATTGGATGCCATCCGGTGGATACTTCCGTTCCGATCCGTAACGGGCCAGGTCGAAATTGGAGGGCATGGTTTCACCTGCAATGCTGAATGGCAAATTGAATCAGAAGATGTGCCTGGCGGCGAATACAAAACTACACGCTACCGCATCGTCACGCCGGGTGGCACACTGACCATGGTAATGCAGGCTAACGAATACACTGCCTGGGTGTCTGAACGACCGGTTAAAGCCAAACGGGATATTGATCTTATCGGCCAGTTTCTCCCGGTTCCGCTTTGCGACGTGGAAGCTGTAAATTCTGCTGCCGAAGCTTTTGGGGAACGCGGTATTGTGCGTGGTCACATCCCTGGCTTCGATATTTTTGGCCAGCCGGGCTGTTGGCAGGATGCTGCCTGTTTGTTTGGTACCCAGGAACTGATCATGGCCACTTATGATGATCCGGCCTGGGTTCATGAGCTGCTTGGGATCTTGAGACAGCGAAAGCTGGGATTCATTCAGTCTTTGGCGGGCGCTCGCTACGATATCCTCGAACTTGGTGGGGGCGATGCTTCAACTACGGTTATTTCTCCTCGCATTTTTGAGAAATTTGTAGCTCCTTATGATGCCAGCTTGATCAAAGCCGCGCACGAAGTTGGACAGCGAATCGTTTACCACACCTGTGGTGGCATGATGCCCATCCTGGAGCAGATCGCGGCGATGGAGCCCGATGCCATGGAAACCTTCACCCCGAGGAATATGGGCGGTGATGTTGACTTGGCCAAGGCCAAACAACGTATCGGCGAAAAAGTCTGTATGATTGGTGGTTTTGACCAGTTTCATTTTTTCACCGGATGTACGCCAGCCCAGACGCGCGCCGAGGTGCGTCGTTGTTTTGAAGCGGCTGGCGCTGGTGGTGGTTTTATCCTCAGCCCGTCGGACCACTTTTTTGATGTCGAGCCAGAGCTTATCTCCGCTTTTGCAGACGAAGCTCGCAAGTGCTTCTATCGCTGATCATTAAAAAATGGGTCATCATCAATTTGGTGAGAACCTTTATAAAGACCAGGAGCCACTGAATAATGGATTTTCAACCTGATTATCGCTGCATGTTGGATGTGGTCGCGAACCGGCGCCCTGCCAGGCTTCCCATCTACGAACATATTATCAGTCCGATTGTCATGGAGCAAATACTTGGGACCAATTTTGCGCACCTTGATCAGGGTGACGAAAGTGACCTGGATCAGTTTTTCTATCACTACTGCCGCTTCTGGCCCATGATGACCTATGATACGGTTTCTTACGAAGTTTGCATCACTGATATCCTGCCGGGGCATGGCGCGATCATGGGGGGCAAAGGACCGATCCAGAACCGGGCCGACCTTGAGCGTTATCCATGGGACGAGCTTCAGGATCGCTATTGGGCGCACGCCGAGCCGAAGTTTGCCGCGTTGAGCCGTCATCTTCCGGCGGGCATGAAGGCACTTGGTGGTGTTGGCAACGGCGTTCTGGAGATCAGCGAGGACCTGGTCGGGTTCGAATCGCTGGCTTATCTGATGGCCGACGACCCTGAGACCTATGCACAGCTTTATGTGCGCATAGGCGATCTGATGCTGGGCATCTGGGCAGAATTTCTGCGGCGATATGCCGATAATTTCGCCATATGCCGTTTTGGCGATGACCTGGGGTTTAAGACCAGCACGCTTATTTCGCCGAAATTAATTCGTCAGCACATTATGCCACAATACCAGCGAGTCATTGCGTTGATCAAAGCCGCGGATAAGCCCTTCCTCTGGCATTCCTGCGGTCGTATCTTTCCGGTGATGGAAGATGCCATCGCTTTGGGAATCAATGCCAAGCATTCCAATGAAGATCAGATCGCCCCATTCGATGAATGGATCACTCGCTATGGTGATCGCATCGGCTTGTTAGGCGGTATTGATGTAGACATTCTCTGCCGGAAATCGCCGGCGGAGGTTGCCGAAGATGTATTTGTGAAAGGCCGGAGATTCCGCGCGGCGGCACGCGGCTACGCACTTGGGTCGGGTAACTCTATCCCTGAGTACATACCGGTAAATGGCTACCTGGCTATGATCGAGGGCGCCAGACGAATTCGTGCAGAAGAAAATGCCTGATCTTGAAACAGAATTATTATCGGTCCTGACCGATCAGTTTCAACAAGACGGGCAGATCGAATATGGATGAAAATAGATCAGGTTTTAAAAATCCATGCTTTAAGATGATGTCAGCGGAACGAAGGCAGGAGTTTGGCCGAGGTGGCTGCGCTTTCTACCTGCAGGAGAAAGCCTCGTTTAATTTTGTCGACTCTAAAGGTCTTGCGCTTGAACGAATTCTGCCTTGGCCCAAAGATATGGTCCAGCGGTCATCCGGACTGGTAGTTTGAAAACTGTCTAAGCTCGTTTTGCTGTGTTTGTGTGTAGCATTTACGGTGCCACGACGAACTGTTTTGGTGCGGCTGGGGTAGTAGCACATTCCCTATCTTTGAGTAAAATTGCTGGTTGTCAAACTTTATGCCTGGCGTGTTGCGGTCAGGCTTTTTTGATGGGTTCAATTCTTGCAGGAAGTGAATCGTCAGGCAGGGGGTTTTGGGTATTCCTTTGAAGCCGCGCCCGTCGATGAAGGGTTATGCCGAGCAGTATAGAAAAATACCGTACATTTACGGTAATAAGATAGTGCAGATTGTGGAATAATGATGTTTATTCAAGCGAGAAACCACATGACAATCCCAAAAACCTTCATCGAACACAAATTACAGCCCGCATCTGACCTTCCGACTTTCCAATTGATGTTCGAAAGTCATCCGGCGGTCATGCTGCTGATCGAACCCGAAACAGGTCGTATTCGGGAAGCCAACCCCGCCGCAGTACAGTTTTATGGCTACCCAAAATTAAACTTGTGTGGAATGTTGATCTCTGAAATTAATAGTTTATCGTTTGAGCCGCTCGTGGATAAGGATCAAACGATCCTGGATGATAGACACGCGAACACTGTTTATTTACATCGTTTAGCCAGCGGGGAAGAACGCAATGTGGAAGTGCTGTCGTCTGCGCTTATTTTGCAGGGTGAGCAGCTATTTTTCTGCATCGTAACTGACATTACTGAACATAAACGGGCGGAAGCTGCCTTACTCAACCTGCAAAAATATCGCGCCTCCGATTTGTTCAGCCTTAACGAAGAAATCGCATCACAAAATGAAGAGAAAGAAAAATTGGCAGCCGAGTTAATCACTGCGAATAAAGCCCTTGATCTTCAAAATGCAAAAAAAATCAAACCTGCTGCCGAGCTGGTGATTGTCAACCAGGAACTTGTCTTTTAAAATGAAGAGAAAGCCAAACGGGCGGCCGAGCTGGTGATTGCCAGTCAGGAACTTGCTTTCCAAAATGATGAGAAAGAAAAACGGGCGGCTGAGCTGGTGATCGCCAACCAGGAGCTTGCTTTTCAAAACGAAGAGAAAGCCAAACGGGTTGCTGAGCTGGTGATTGCCAAAGAGCTTGGTTTTCAAAACGAAGAGAAGGCCAGGCGAGCAGCTGAGTTAATTATTGCGAATAAAGAACTTGTTTTTCAAAACGAAGAAAAAGAAAAACGAGCCGCCGAGTTAGTCATTGCGAATGCCTATCTCGAAAATCTGATCAACTATGCCAATGCGCCCATTATCGTCTGGGATCCGCAATTTAGGATTACCCGGTTCAATCACGCCTTCGAATTCCTGACTGGCCGCAGTGAAGCGGATGTGCGCGGACAATCCCTCAAGGTTCTGTTTCCAGCCGCACTTGTCAAAAAATCAATGGCACAGATCCGTAAAACTTCGATCGGTGAGCGCTGGTAATCAGTGGAAATCGAAATCTTGCATCGGGATGAATCGGTCCGAACGGTGCTGTGGAATTCCGCCACGCTGTTTGAGCCAGATGGGCAAACGCCAATTGCCACGATTGCACAGGGACAGGACATCACCAGCCACAAGCAAGTGGAACAGGTTCTGCAAAATACAAACATCAAGCTTCAGAATTCGGTGGAACAACGTGATACTGCGCTGGAAGAAGTGAATAACAAAAAATTAGAACTCGAAATCCAGAATGAAGAACTGCGCGAATCGCAAGACCTGCTCGATTTGACGAGGGCGCGCTATTTCGATCTATACGATCTGGCGCCGGTGGGGTATTGCACTGTCAACGAAAAAGGGTTGATCCTGGAAGTTAACCTGACAGCCGCCAACATGCTGGGCGCAACCAAGACAGCCATGATCAAGCACCCATTGAGCCTTTTCGTTGCCAAGCAAAATCAAGACATTTATTACCTGCACACCAGAAAACTGATTGAAACGGGCACCCCACAGGCCTTCGAATTGCAGATGCTAAATAAGGATGGATCGGTTTTCTGGGCACGGGTGGAAACATCTGGCGCGTTGGATACAAACGGCGCCCCGATGATCCGGGTGATGTTCAGCGATATTGCTGAACAGAAACGTGCTGAAACCCAGATTAATAAACGAATGAAAGAGTTGACCTGCATCAATGATGTCAGCCGGCTGGTTTTTAATCAAAATCTGACGGAAGCACAGCTTTGCCAGCAGGTGATTGAGTGTCTGGCGGCTGCCATGGGGTTTCAGCAGATTGCCGTGGCGGCAATTACCCTGGATGGGAAAGAATATCAAAGCAAAAATTATTCAAACGGGCTCGAGACCAGATTAACAGCCCCTATTTTGCACAATACTAAGGAATGTGGACAGATAACAGTTTGTTACACAGGATCTGCGCGCTTTGATCTGCCCGAAGAGCAAAACCTGCTGGATAATATTGCAAACGTAATGGGTTTATGGCACGAGAGAAAAGTTTTCGATAACGATGTGCGCAAACTTTTGCAGGCTGTCGAGCAAAGCCCGGTTTCCATTATGATCTCAAAGCCCGATGGATCGATTGAATATGCCAACTCGCACTTCTGCACATTGACCGGCTATTCTCTCGATGAAATCGTCGGGAAAAACGCTCGCATATTGCAAACTGGTTTTACATCCAAAATAGAATATCAACAGCTCTGGGAAACCATATTAGCAGGCAAAATCTGGACGGGAAAATTCCTTAACCGTAAGAAAGATGGTTCTCTGTACTGGGAAAAAGCATCAATTGCACCGATGTTGGACGAGAAGGGGCGCATCGTCCACTTTTTAGCTTTGAAGGAAGATATCACTGCGCAAAAAACCATGGAAAATGATCTCAGGCAGAGCGAATCGCATAATCGAGCCTTACTGGACGCCATTCCGGATATTATTTTTCGGCTGCGGGGTGACGGGGTCATCCTGGATTGCAAGGCTAATTTGGGCGATCAGCTCATAAAACATCCAGATCAACTGATCGGAAAATCGGTTTATGGAAGAGGGGACGTTGGACTCTCAACCAGGGTAAAAAACCTGATTAACCTGACTTTGCGAAGCAGGCAGCTGCAAACCATGGAATTCGATTTGAAGGTGAAAGACAGGCTGCATATCTTTGAAGTGCGCTTCAAAGACAATGGGGAGAATGAGGTTGTGGCTATTGTTCGAGACATCAGTGAGCAAAGCCGGTTGGAACAAATGAAAACGGATTTTATCAACCGGGCCAGCCATGAATTGAGAACACCGATCGCCACCATGTTGTTAATGGTCAACCTGCTGGATACGAAAATGAGTGCTGAGAATTCTGATGAGTATTGGGATGTGCTAAAAAGTGAACTAAGTCGTGAGCGCACGCTGGTTGAGCATCTGCTCAGTGCGGGCCGTTTGGAAAGTGAACAGGAGCAATTGAACTTCCGTACTGTTGAAATTGATGAATTGGTTCAGCAGGCAATCCAGGATCTAGAGCCAGCCGCCAGGGAAAAAAATATCATGCTCAGTGTGGAATCAATTCCCGCGGAAGACAAATTGCCGCGCCGGGTACAGGCTGATCAAAATGCCTTGAACCAGGTACTGATTAACCTGGTGGGAAATGCGATCAAATTCACGCCCAGCGGGGGTAAGGTCAGCGTCCAGGCGCAAAGCGTGGATGGAAATTTGCTGATCTCGATCATCGATACTGGGCTGGGTATCCCAAGCAAGGATTTGCCGTTGTTGTTCAATCGATTTTTCCGTGGCAGTAATGCCATAGAAAACGAAATCCAGGGTACCGGGCTTGGCTTATTCATCGTGCGTTCGATACTGGATAAACACAATGGGAAGATCCAGGTTATAAGCGAGCTGGGAGCAGGCAGCCGGTTCGATGTGTGGCTGCCCATGGTAGAAAATCACGAGGTGGACTGATGGGTGAAAGGTAAACACTACCAATCCTTGTCACTCAGCTTGTCTTTCGTTATATGACTTTGCAAATCGAGATTTTCGTAATGCCAGGTGTCCAAAAGAAAATGGCATCTGGGCGGGAGTGCTGGTTGCCTTGCAGATTATCTCACCCGGCCAATTCGGGTGCCCGCTATTTGGACCGCTCACTTTATTCCGGTTTCGATGAGTAGCGGATACTATATCGATTGCTGGATAGAATAGGTTCTTTCATACAGTAAACATCGTCGGTTTAGGGCCATTTCTGATTGTCATAATTAACCACCGCCCCAAGCGGAAGTTTGTTCTGCTCGGCGATGGCGATAACCTGACGTTCATCCATGCTTGCAAGCTGGGCATATATTTTGAAAAGGCCAACCACAGTCGCACGTGAATTCGTGTTCGTGCCTTGGGCCTTCGCATCATATATTTTTAAAAGGGTACAGGCTAGTTCGTACACGTCACCTTCGTAGAGGACTGATATCTTTTTTAATTCGCTTACACCGACGATTTTTCTCATTTAATCATCTCCTGCGTATGGAATTTCTGGGGTGGGATGCTTATTTTTTCCAGATTCCAGGTCTATTTTCCTCTAAATAGGGCAAAACTGAAAATCTGTTACAGGTGACAATCGTCATGAAGGCTGTGAACCTGTTGATTTTCATTGGAATGTTTTTTTCCATTCCAGAATTCTGTGCTGAAACAGTTTTTGATGTACTCAGCGGCAGAAATTTATTGTTGTTTGAGTTTGGCGAAACCAACACAAACCTTGGTTAATCAAATTTTATTTTGAGGTCAGATTCAAATATCTCGATCTGAATCACAACCTTGTCGCCATTTGTTGTTCTTATTTTTTGCATGGCATCTATGGGGCCTGAAATGACAATTCCACTTAATTCAGGGTCACGAATTACATATCTCATTTTCCGTGGTTCACCGTTTTTCTTGCTGACCAGCTTGGTTGCCTCTACATCAAAGTTTTTTAGATGGCTTGATTGTTCTGCGTAGTTAGTAAAAGCTTCTCTCGAATAATTATCGTCGTAGAGTTTTTCAGATTCGATTATTTTTTCAATGATGGGGATCGTGACATTGCCTGCTGTTCTTCCAAGCGCGGCAAGAACGGCAGGAATTTTTTCTGTCTTCACCTGTATCTCGTTATCACCCGCGAATTTCACTAATTCAGGTACAAGTTTTTTGATTTGGAGCTCATCAGATTTTTTTGTTGTGCAGCCTAGAAACGTCGCGCCAAAGTATTTTCTGGGTTCTGCTGATTGCAAGTCTGTCACCTTCAAATCATACTGAAGTTTATCGGGATGGGGAATCAATGCTCCCTTTTGAAGTTCTTTGAACAAAATGTTTCTAACTTCTTCGACAGTGATTTCCGGTAAATTATCTCCTGATAGAATTTTTATTACTTTCTCATCTTCACATTTTATTTTATAGATGGCTACATAGCGCTGGTCTGTATTTGTGTCGCGGCACAAAATCACCACCAGAATTCCTCGAGATGCATTGGTCGGAGAAACCTGGTAAAGCAGGTCGGCTAATTGTTTTGAATTATCCAAAATTGTGTCAGGATTTTCCAGGATGGCGTGAATTAACGGTCGTGCCCTTGAAGCAGGAACCCCGCTATTAAAGACCCCGGATACTGTATTCCCGGAATCTTCTGCATCCCATAATTTATTGGTGAGGGTTTCAAGGAAATCAACAATCGTGATATTGAGCGTACTAATATCTGTTTCGTTTTCTGAATAGCTAAAATAGTTGGAAGCCTTGTCCACAAAGTGATACGCAAATCGTTGTAATTGAATTCCCATTGTTTCCTCTTGGTATTGCCTGAAAGAGCATTGTAGTCATTTTAAATATTATAACCTGCCAGCTCTGGTCTTCTACCAACTCGGATTTTCGGGGCATGGCTTGCACCCCAACCTGCCGGTCCACAATAACTCTTCGGTTCATCCCCAGCAGCCCGGCAAAGAGAGGGTTCGCTCTAATATTTTTTTCGCCTAATCCCGTCTCTATTTAACTGCCTGCCTGATTGAGCACCTTTAATTTATTTTCTATTGCTATCGAAGTCTTTGTAATCGACAAGCCACCAAGAGCCGTACAGCGTAACTCAACCGGAATGCTCTTGCCAACCCGATCCATTGTTTCAATGACTTCATCCAGGGGAATGACTGCATCGAAATCTGCGATTGCCATATTCGCACACGCCAGGGCGTTGCTGGCAGCCATTACATTTTTTCCAAGACAGGGCACTTCAACCCTGTTCGCAACCGGGTCGCAAATCAGCCCCATCAAATTTTGAAGCGCCATGGAGGCTGCATTAACTGCCTGTTTGGTGCTGCCCTTTGCCAATGTAACCAGCGCTGCGGCTGCCATGCCCGAGCCTGCGCCACATTCCGCCTGGCAGCCTCCCACCTCCGCGGCAAAAGTTGCGTGAGCTGCGATGAATACCCCAATCAACCCTGCCGCCAACATGGCATGCGTACTCTCTTCCAAAGACAACCCCATCACACTGGCTGCCCCGATACAGGCGCCCGGAAGCCCGCCACAAGACCCGGCAGTCGGCGAAGCCACAATTACGCCCATCGAGCTTTTCACTTCCATCAATGCCGTGACACTGAGGATGATCTGGTTGAGCATGCCGCTCTCTAAAAGTTGATGGTTATCCATCAAAATTTGAAATTGTCCAGACTGATGCCCCAGAATTCGGTCGGCATATTTTGTTCCACGGATCCCAAGTAGAATGGATTTTTGCAGGATACCGACAATAACCCTCATTTTTTCCACGACCTGATCATGCGATAAATTACCTCTGGCGCTTTCGTAATGGACTGCCAGCTCCCACAAGGCAAGATCTTTGCCTGTGTTGTATACCAGCATCTCCTCGCAGGTAATAAACGGAACCTGAAGATTTTGGTGCGATAGTACCGGCAATACTGGCGATATTTTCTTAACGGTTCGAACCTGCTCCATGGTTAACAGGTCGGAAATTAAATTTTCGTCCAGAAAGTTTAGTGCTTTTACGACAATCAGTTGGTGGTCAGGCTTCCCCAACAGAATAATCTCGTCAGCCTTGACTCTGGCTTTTAAGGATTTAATGAGTTCATGGCCCTGTGCATCCAGGAAGACCAGCGTTTCAAAATAGTCACCTGCCATCGAAACCTGGATGCCGTCAATTTCGGTTACCTCGATCATGCCACCACCGGTTGATATGGCTGTTAGTGAATGGGTTTCGATCGAATTTCTGAGTACCAAATGATAAGTATTGGGGTGGACTGCGCCAATATCCAGAATATTTATCTCGAATTTTATTCCAGCATCCAGTAAGGCGCTTGCAGAGTCAGCCAACCTTTCGTCGGTCGTCTCCCACCCAAGCAGGCCGCCGAACAGACCCATATCCGATCCCTGGCTGGTATGCGTGGTGGCAAGCGCACCTTGAGTATCAAACTCAATTAGCACTTCTTCAATCTTGCCATCCATTAAATCTTTGGCCAGCCTTCCAATCCGTAATGCCGCGGCGCAGTGCGAACTAGATGGCCCACGCATTACAGGCCCGATCACATCATTGTATATGCTTGGATAATACATTGGGGCACCTTCCTTTTTGCAGGGATAATCATTTTGATGATTATTTTACCGGATTGTGCGCATATTTGGGTATATCACCAGCAGGGTAGACCATTAATCAACACAGCCTCCCGCAAATTGGCGAAGTTGTGCTGAAAGATATCCGTTTTGATGTGATTGAAAAATAATATGCGCTGTTTAGGGGGCAGGTGTTGGCGCTCGTACCGTGCATGCCTGCTTAGAATTTTACAACTGATTGGAGCAGGCGCGGAGTTAGAGCCTGATAGCCTACAATTCAGTTTGCTCAAAGTGTTACCAACCAGCCAATCTGATGAAACTGGATGTCATTATTTTTGTCGTCATCGCCAGCATACAGTGATGCATGGATTCAGCATGAAGCATGGTTTCGAAATCCACGCTGATTCCAACCAGCGATACCAACTTTAGGTTTATGCTTTACTTCATCCCCTTGGGGCTAAATATAGACCGGATTGCCATGAGCATCATGCTCGCGCAGATCGGTTCTGCCGCGATAACAAAAAAAGAGCGTGTCTGTGTAAGCACACTCTCTCTTTTTGCTGATCTTGCGGTATCCCAGGCTCGCTAGCCGAGGATGTTGATTTTTCTCGCTCAGTCTCAAACCATCTCGCTGGTCACCCAACGAACGATCTCCCGCAAAACTATTTCGGTATCCGGAGCGGGAGCACCAGGGTAGCCATGGTCACCCATTAATACTTCAGCTTTCCAAAATGGTGGCGAGGGTGTCAGCTTATACAGATGCAAAACAAGCCTTTCGAGAACCAACAATGTTGAGAAAATGCAGTTGGTAGGATATGGACGGGGTGTCAAATAGTTTGCTAATTAAATTTAGTTAGCGCAAGAAATTAATAAGCTTCTTCCTCTTCATCATCGTCATCGTCCTCAGCCCACAAATCGTCGTCATCATCACTTTCTTCGTCGATTTCTTCCAATTCTTCATCTACAATGTTTTTTCCATCTTCATCTTTATCGCCATTAGAGAATGTGATACACCCTAATTTGGGATCAACCTCAATGGTTGCCGCAGAACAAAAAAGATCGTCATTGAACGTGCAGTCTATATAATGGCATCGGATACGAGGCATAAATTTTCTCCTAACTTACTCATTGATGTTTTAGATTTGTGGTGTCTGGTGGCGGCATAACTGATGAATTCAAGAATTCCCGGTAGAGATAAATGGCGAATTTATTAGAGTGTACACCGGTGTTCTCTCAAAAGAGAATTTGTAAACAACAATCAGGTTGCCTGATGATAAATCTCAAACAGAAAGCATTTATTCTGTGGATATATATAATATCCATTCACAATAGCGATAAATGCTGGGTTGAGTTCCAATCTTAATCCTGTTGCAAGTATTATAGCATCTTGGCATGGAAGCATGAAAATGAATCTCGTTTTTTGCTTAATTGAAATGCCTGCTTTTTCCTATTCTATCCGTGTCGGAACGCCATTAGCGCTTCCCACTTATGGCGTTCTCAAGAAAGCTTGACAGCTAGACAAAAAGACCCTTCTCGGTAAAATTGGTGTCGCCAGACAACCAACAACCGAGGAGGATCGATATGGAGTATAGCACGCTCAAGCCGTGGCAGGAAATAAGTGAAACTGG
>CAINXK010000028.1 GCA_903854805.1 uncultured Anaerolineae bacterium | reverse complement strand
GGCGGGAGCGCCGCCCTCATACATATCCCAGGCGGCCAGTGGAGCAAGTTCCAGGAAAGGCGAGCCTGGGTCGAGCAGGCGCTCGATGCGCTCGCGCACAAATAATTTACCCTGCTGTTCGTGGCGTAGTCGATATTTATCACCGCCGCCTTGCCGTACAAATTCGAGTCTTTGGTGTAATTCTGCAGCCAGGGCGCGGTGATGCTCGGAATTGGCCAGAAATTCGGGCGAGAGTGACTCAAGGTTGGAAGAAAGTGTTTCCATCACACGATCATGACCTCTGCGCCCTCGTAGCTGGTGCTTAGCTCAAAGATCCGTGCTGCCAGTCCGGCGGATTCAAAAGCGTGTTTCATGCTTGCGCCAATAACTGGGTCCTCTTTGGGTGAGAAGGCAATCAGGCTGGGGCCAGCTCCCGAGAGAGCCACGGCTGCGGCACCAGCGTTGCGGGCGGCATTCATGGCGGCCTGGGCGCCTGGGATCAATGGAAGGCGGTATGGTTGGTGCAAGGCATCTGTCATGGCTTTGCCAAGCAGGTCCAGGTCACCTGTGCGCAGGGCTTCGGTAACAAGAACGGCCCGGCTGATGTTATAGATCGCATCTTTGCGGTCAACTTGCTTGGGCAAGATGGCGCGTGCCTGCCGGGTGGGAAAGTCGAAATCGGGCAGAACGATAGTGACATGCATGGGGGAGCGGTTGGCGCGGGTGGGTAGTTTAAGAGAAATCACGCGACCCTCATAAACGATGGAAGCGACCAGACCGCCGAGCATGGCTGGAGCCACGTTATCTGGATGGCCTTCGTTTTCGATGGCTAGTTTTAGGATTTCTTCTTCGTTGAAAGGGTTTCCCAGGAGTGCATTCGCGCCGAGTAGACCTGTTAACATGGCGGTGGAACTGGAGCCCAACCCCGAGCTGAGCGGCACGCGGTTGATGCAGTGGATACGCATTCCGCTGCAAGGTTGTTTTGCCAGATCGAAAATTTGCAAAGCCGCTTCCACGATCGGGTTATTTGCATCGGTGGGCAGTTTGCCTTCGCCCTCGCCGGAAATGGTCAGTGTGATTTGTTTGTCGTCTGTGGTGACGAAATCAGCTTCATTCCATAAATCGAGTGCCAGCCCGAGAGCGTCGAAACCTGGGCCAAGATTGGCAGTAGTGGCGGGGACTTTGACGTGAATTTTCATTTTCAATCCTTTTGTGCAGTTTTCGGAGCGACCTGCCTGGAGCTGGTTCTTTCATGGAACCGAGGCCCCAGGTGGGCGCTAAATATTAGCCTAAAATGATTTCTTCAAGCGCATCCAATTTGGGCGCGGCTATTTGTGGTTTTGCCATGTCTTTGGTGATGATGTCCGGGTCCTTAAGCCCGTGCCCGGTGCAGATGGCAACAATGCGTTTGCCGCGTGGGTTAAAGTTTCCGGCAGCAATTTCGTGCGCCAGTCCGGCCAGACCTGCCGCCGAGGCTGGCTCGACCCAGATGCCTTCCAGTCTGGCGAGTAATCTTTGCATGGCTATGATTTCATCATCACTGACCGCGATGATCCTGCCCTTGGATTGGTCAGCGGCTTCAAGAGCTTGTTCGCCTCGCGCAGGTTTACCAATCCGGATGGCGGTAGCTACGGTTTCAGGGTTTTCAACCGGGTGGCCGAGCACCAGGGGCGCTGCCCCGGCAGCCTGTACTCCCAGGATCTGGGGTAGGCCGGTAGCGTGCAGGTTGTCATATTGTTTGAAGCCTGCCCAGTAAGCGGTGATGTTCCCGGCATTGCCGACTGGCAGGCACAGCCAGTCCGGCGCGTG
>CAINXK010000027.1 GCA_903854805.1 uncultured Anaerolineae bacterium | reverse complement strand
TATAGCCATGGGATGCAACAAAAAGCCTCGCTCTCTGCTGCTTTGATTCATGATCCGCGTGTGCTCGTGCTTGATGAACCTACGGTTGGGCTTGATCCCAAGTCTGCCCGTCTTATCAAAGATATCTTGCGCCAAATTGCAGATCGCGGCGCTGCGGTGATGTTATCTACACATATCCTGGAAATTGCTGAGCGTATGTGTGACCGTATCGGGATCATTGATAAGGGCCAATTGGTGGGGGTTGGGACGATGGATGAGCTACGCACCCTGGGCGAAACTGCCGGTGGGGCCAGCCTGGAGGATATCTTCCTGAGCCTCACTGGTGGTGCCGAAGTGGCAGAGATTGCCGGAATATTAAAATGAGTCTACCCGCACGAGTTGTTCCCACGCAAATTCTTCCGGCAGTTTTGAAACTGCTGCGCTTGCGTTGGCAAATCAACTATAACAGCTTCAGGCATGCAAAGACCAAAACCAAGATTTGGACGGTTATTGGTTTGGCCGGTATATTCGGGTTTTCCGCCTTTATATTCTGGGTCAGTACCCTGTTGTTGGTATTTTTGCGTTCTCCTGCGCCGGTCAAATATCTGGGTGCGGGTGCAGGCTTTTTCCTGGAGGCTATGCCGGCTCTGGTTCTCAGCACGATGTTTATCGGAATATTATTGACCAGCTTTGGGGTGTTGTTACAAGCCCTTTATCTTTCGGGTGATATGGATTTTCTGCTGACAGTTCCGGTACCTGTTCGGGCTGTTTTTATCACCAAGTTGCTGCAGGCGGTTCTTCCAAACTTCAGCTTAATGGCTTTGTTTGGCCTGCCAGTGCTATATGGTTTAGGAATTTCAGGTGGTTATAACTTTATATATTATCCGGGCGTGCTAATAATGATGATTAGCATGACCCTGGCGGCAGCTGGTCTTTCTGCATTGTTGGTCATGGCCGTAGTTCGGGTATTTCCAGCGAGGCGTGTAGCCGAAGTTCTTGGATTCTTTGGGGCGCTTTTTTCAATGGTGGTTTCCCAAAGTGGTAATTTGAGCAACTCGTTGGGTCGGGCTGGGGGATCAAATCCTGCGCAGCTGGATAAAATTTTTAACCTGGCGAAACAAGTCAGCATGCCCTGGTTACCACTCAATTGGGCTGGCAACGGTTTGGTCGATTTGGGAGAAGGTCGTTGGATTTCGGGGATTATGCTGGTCACTCTCGCTTTCGGGTTGTGCGTTGCGGTTTTTTGGTTCTCGCTCATAACGGCAGAAAGCTGGTATTACACCGGATGGGCACGCATGCAGGTCGTTTCAACAAAAAAGAAAACATCCCCGGTTGGGAGAATTTCAAATGATAAACCTGCATTTGTTTCTGCAGTGATCGAGCGATTATTCCCGGTTCCTGTGCGTGCCATTGTGCGCAGAGATTTCCTGATCCTTACCCGCGATTTGCGCCATATGTCGCAGATGATCAGCCCGCTGATTTTTGGGCTGCTTTATAGTTTCATGTTATTTCGTAGCGGAACCCAGCCACCGGTTGAGCGGGGAGAGTCAACGGCCTGGTTTATGGAATCTTTTCGGACTTTGATGGTGTACGGCAATGTGGGTATGTCGTTAATTGTGGGTTGGATGATCCTGGGGCAGCTTTCTGGAAATGGTATCTCGCGTGAAGGAAAGACGTATTGGGTGTTGAAATCGGCACCTCTGCGTTCTGAGCATCTACTTGCTGCGAAATTTATTGTTGCCTATTTACCGGCACTGGGGCTGGGTTGGTTCTTCTTGACAGGTATATCCATATTGCAAGGTATTTCTTTGATCGGGTTTTTATATGGGCTCCTGGTGGTGGCAATGTGCCTGGCAGGGTTGAATGGCATCCAGCTGGGTTTCGGTGCACTCGGCGCAAATTTAGCCTGGGAAGATCCACGCAAGATAAACTCAGGTCAGATGGGTTGCCTTGGGTCGATTTTGACCGGCATATTTTTGCCGTTGGCTTTTGGATCATTCATTGCCCCTTTGTGGGTTGCCGCCGCTTTTCATCAGCCATTGAATTATGCTTACCCGGTTGGAATCATTATTGGAGTCAGTTTTAATGGGATCTGTCTCTGGCTGCCGTTGAAAATGGCAGAGGGAAAGTTGGCAAAGTTGGGTGAGGCTTAAGTAACCGGGTATGTTCATATTCTAGATTAAATACAAAAGGACGAAGGATTGGTTCCTTCGCCCTTTTGTATTATTTACTCAGGATGGTCTGAACTAAACAAGCCTTATCAGACTACTGGACCGTCACTGTTGTCTGGCCCGGTCCCGGAAGGTTCCGTAGGCTGTCTTGGGGCAGGTGTAGGCTGTGGTGCGATAGTTGCAGGTGCCAGGTTGGCGCGTAATCCAGAGCGTTTGCCCAACTGGTAAACGCCAAAGAGAAGCAGACCAAACAGGACCAAGGGGATCAGGCGCAGAAATCCACCGATGAGCATGAACCCAAATCCGAAGGGTGAATATCGATCAGAAAACCTATCAAACCCGTGGTTGAACCCGCGACCGGCGCCTGAGCGATTATCAAATTGGCCCTGCATGCCTGGTACTTGCGGATGCTGCCAACCATTATTGCCGCCCATCATCGGACCATTATTCCAATTATTTCCCAGTAAACCAGGGTTGTTTGTATTGTTCGCGAGCATATAACTGCGCATGGTTAACGGCACGGCTACCAATGCTCCAACTACGATTAGTACAAGTAATATTCCAACAATCCATTTCCAAGTTTTTTTCATTTGAATCTCCTTTTTTTACTATCCAAATGATAGCATCCAAACAACGGTAATTTGTGCAGAATGTTTGAAGGTTTGGTAAAGATTTGGTGTAAGCCACCCCGTTGGCTGATTGTTCCCAGGCGAAGCCGATTCTATTTATCCAGATGTTTATCACTAAAAGCTAACTAAGGTAAAATCTAGCCTATGTCCAAACCAAAAACATCCCCTTTGCTTTTCTTTCTTGGTGTAATTGTCGTAATTGTGATCGCCACTTTCTTCGGTCCGGAAGAGAAAGCCCTTGGATCCAATGTGCGAATCGTGTATCTGCATGGTGCCTGGGTACTGACTGCAGAAATTGCGTTTATGGCTGCTGCTGCGGCTGGAGTGCTCGGACTGTTGGGACGTTTCGTGCCGATGCTCAGCCAGCGCAAGGCTATTTTTCTGAATTGGTCGGAATCACTCGCTCGCACAGGTATTGTATTTTGGGTGACATACCTGCCGCTTTCGTTGTGGGCTATGCAGTCGAATTGGAATGGCCTATTCCTGGCCGAGCCTCGGTTTCGCCTGGCGCTTACATTTGCTGTGGTAGGTGTTCTGATGCAATCTGGTCTATGGATCATCGGGAACAAAATGCTGACCGCCGCTGCAAATATTGCTTATATCGTTGTCTTGCGAGTCACATTTGCGACAGCAGCGAATATCATGCATCCGCCGCCCTCACCGATTTTTAACTCGGGTAATTATGTGATTATCAGCTTCTTCGTAGGCCTCAATTTGCTTACCTGGCTGGCTGCTTATTTCTTGGTTCGCTGGTTGCTCTCGTTTTCGAAAAAATAGAGTTAGTCTGAATACAATATACTTGCTGGCTGTCTTGTGGTCTTATCAACCATTCGACAGCCGTTATTTATTTGCTGCTAGTGGCTTTTCAAAAAGAATTCATCAATGAAATTAAAACTTCAACTTGCTATCTTCACTGTCATTCGAGTTGTGCTAAACACTATGCACCGTATGGCCTACCCTTTTTTAGGGGTATTTGCGCGCGGATTAGGAGTGGATATTACAACTCTCTCGCTGGTTGTTTCTTCGCGCTTTTTCATCGGAATTTTTGTCCCTTTTATTGCATCAATTTCTGATCAGCGCGGGCGCAAGTTTGGGATGCTGGCTGGGGTTGCTATTTTTAGCCTGGGGGTTGGGCTGGTTGCCGTGCACCCATCGCTAGTCACACTGTCGATTTCGCTAGTGTTGGCCCTGATCGGAAAATTTCTATTTGACCCCGCCATGCAAGCCTTTCTGGGTGACCGTGTGCCGTATGAAAGACGTGGGCTGGCGCTCTCGGTAACGGAAATGGGATGGTCCTTCGCTTTTATTGGCGGAATTCCATTGATGGGCCTCTTAATTGCCCGATTTGGCTGGTCTGCTCCTTTCCCACTATTGGCAATTTTGGGGCTGTTGATGTTTATTGGCATTTGGTGGCTCATTCCCAGCGAAGACCCCCACCATGCGCCTTCGACAGGCCCCTGGGCAAACTTCAGGAAAGTTTTGACCCACCGTTCCACTCTGGCAGCCATCAGTATTGGACTGTGGGCCAGTGCGTCCAATGAAATGGTCAATTTGATATTTGGTGTCTGGCTGGAAGACCGATTTGCCCTAAAAATAGCAGCCCTGGGTGCGGCTTCGGCAGTGATTGGAATCTCAGAACTGGGGGGTGAGGGTTTGGTGGCGCTTTTTACGGATCGTCTTGGCAAACCACGCGCCCTGGCACTGGGGTTGTCTGCCAGCGCCATTTCAGCAATTGCGCTGCCTTTTCTTGGCCGGACGGAAGTTGGCGCATTGGTGGGTTTGTTTTTCTTTTATATAACCTTCGAATTCGTCATGGTCAGTCATGTGCCGATGATGACGGAGGTCATGCCGAGTGCGCGCGCCACAGTCATGTCTTTTAACCTCACGGGCCATTCTATTGGCCGTGGTGTTGGCGCGCTTCTGGCGGTTTTCACCTACAAGTCATTTGGTTTTCCTGTGGTGGCAGGGGTGGCGGTGGCTTTTTATATTTTTGGTTTGCTCGCCCTCAGGGAAATGCAAAAGTAAAGCCAAGTGATCGTCTGCAAGTTCTGGATTTTTCCAAAAAGAGCAAACGTACATAATTCCCGAAAAAGTTAGGCTGATTTTATTGTATACTGCTATGGAAACCTGACGACGGAGAAACCTAATTGATATGGATGCCGATCACCGGTTGTTTGTTGTCTTTTGGTTCAATTATCATGCTGGTCGGAGCTGTGTTCGCTTTTATCAGGCAGCGCCAAAAATTTATTGAGCGGATTTTCGTAAAAGGCGTGGTTGTCAGCCTTGAGAGGCGCAGCTCTACATCGTCAGACCATAGCAGCGGGTTCATGTTTTATCCTGTGATCGAGTTCAGAACTGCTTCTGGAGAAAACGTCCAATTCGAGTCTGATTTTGGATCGATGCCAGCGAGTTTCAGCGTTGGGCAATCTGTAAAGGTTGCGTATGACCCGGCAAATCCAGACAAGGCTGAAATCGACTCTGCTGTGAGCCGGTATCTTGTCACCACCATTCTGGGTTTCATGGGCCTGGTAATATTGTGTATTGGCGCGGTCTTTTTGTTGATGGGATTATTTATATCTCTCGGTGCGCAGTAATTCTCAAACAAATATATTTAAAACGAGGCAAACCATGGCTACCAATGAAAGAAAAGTAATTCAATCTGAAAAAGCTCCTAAAGCGATCGGCCCCTATTCTGTGGCAATTGAAAGCGGCGGTTTCGTTTTTTGTGCTGGTCAAACCGGGATCGACCCATCCACTGGTGAGCTTGTTAGCGCAGAGCTGGAAGCGCAGACCCGCCAGGTTTTAACGAATCTCAAGAGCGTACTTGAAGCAGCCGGTACAAGCCTGGATAGAGTGGTCAAGACGACTGTCTTTTTGCGTGACATGGCGGATTTTCCAAAAATGAATGCCATTTATGCTGAATATTTTTCCTCCAATCCACCAGCTCGCTCGACCATTGCGGTAGCCGGGTTGCCAAAAGGCGGCATTGTGGAAATTGAAGCAATTGCAGTGAAATAAAAACCATCGGTTTGGCTGCTGATCGGTAATTCTTTTGCAATTCAAAGAGCAGCAGAAAAACCTGTTATGTGTGCCTGCTGCGCGAGAGCGGTGAGCATGGTGGTAGAATTGAAGCTTGCGTGTGTTGGGACCAGAATGGCAGCCTTTTATCTGGCTCTGGCTGGTTACCTGAATACGCCTGCCATCCTTTGGCTTAAACCAAACTGTCTGAATTGGAATGTTCCCAACAGTCTCTATTATCGTTCCCTGTCTGAATGAAGAAAAGCGTATCCGGATTTTACTGGATGCCATCTCTTCTCAGACGTATCCTTGTTCACTGTTGAATGTGACCATTGCTGATGCGGGCTCTACTGACCATACGCGTGATGTTATTTCAGCGTTCCAACGCGAATATCCTGATCTACAGTTGCAGGTAGTTATGAATCTTGTAGGATCGATTCCCGCGGGCCTGAACTGTGCCATTAAGGCTTCTGACGGTGAAGTGATCTTGCGTCTCGACGCGCACTCTGCACCGTATCCCGATTACGTTGAGAAATCTGTGGCAGCATTAGAGTCTGGCAAGGGCGCGAATGTGGGTGGCGTCTGGGAAATACATCCAGGGGCTGAAACTTGGATCGCAAGGTCAATTGCCCTTGCGGCTGCCCATCCTTTGGGCGTCGGTGATGCGCTTTATCGACATGCAAAGCTGGCAACCAGTGTTGATACGGTACCGTTTGGGTGCTACCGGCGCAGCCTGGTCAATAAAATTGGTGGATACGACGAGACCTTGCTGGCTAACGAAGATTATGAGTTCAATGCGCGCATTCGCCAAAGCGCCGGCAATATCTGGCTGGATCCGTCGATTCGTTCGGTTTATTATGCTCGTGCCAGTGTTTTTTCGCTGGCGCAACAATACTACCGTTATGGCTTTTGGAAGTATAAAATGCTGCGTCGTTATCCAGGCACCATACGCTGGCGACAGGCGCTGCCACCTTTCTTTGTGGCCAGCCTGATTATCGGTTTTGCCCTGGGATTGTTCCTTCCTTTTTTTCGCTGGGCGTTAGTCTGTGAGCTGTTGGTATATTTTGGAATATTAGGGCTTGGCAGTCTGCGGATTGCTGCGGCACTCAAAGAATTTTCTCCATTTGTTGGAGTGCCCCTGGCTATTGCAGTTATGCATGTTGCCTGGGGCGGTGGTTTCTTGTGGAGTATTTTCTCAAAGAAGTGGAAAGCGTGAAGAATGGCTTCTGAACCGACAAAACCGACCTGGCGTTTACGACCTGGCGAGCAGCGTGCTTTGCTGGTGCTGGGCGATTTGCTCATGGCCGCGTTGGCTTTGTTGGCAGGTATTTATTTCTGGTTTGCTGGTGATGCGTGGCTGAAAAAATTCTCGTTGGAGTTTTTCCGTTTACGTGTTCAATACTGGTTTTATCTGCTGCCGGGCGCCTGGATGCTCTTGTTGATCGAGATTTATGATCTGCATCGTGCTGCAAACTGGAGCAGGACGTTACGCGCGGTCACCGTCGCTGGCTTGATGGGTGGACTTGCATATTTATTGATTTATTTTACATCTGACGAACCTGGTCGAATTAACCGGCGCGCAGTGGCTGTCTTTTTTGTTCTGGCCATGGTTCTGACGCTTATCTGGCGTTGGATTTATATCCGTTTGATCACTTCGCAGGGAAACCAGCGGCGGGTATTGGTGGTGGGAGCAGGCGGCAATGGTCATACTTTGGCTGAAATTTACAAGTCAATCCGGCCAGCTCCGTTTATACTGGTTGCGTATATCGATGATGATCCCGAAAAGCTGGGCAAGGATGTCGAGGGTTTTCGGATTCTGGGCGGAAGCGATAAATTACTGCGTTTTATCGATGAAATGAACATTACCGATATAGTCGTGTCTATCACAGGCGAAATGCAGGGGCTAACCTTTCAGACGCTTCTGGATGTGCAGGAGCGAGGTATCGAAATTATCCGTATGCCAACGCTTTACGAGGAGTTAATGGGTCGTGTGCCGATCCACCATCTCGAGTCGGATTGGATCATCCGCTCCTTTGTGGACGAAGCTCGTTCGGGGAGTTTTTTCGAAATTGGGAAGCGTGTCCTTGACATTATTGGCTCGATTGTAGGGCTGCTGATCCTTGCGGTTCTGTTGCCGTTTTTGACCATCGCAATTTTTATTGACAGCGGTTGGCCAATTTTCTATTGGCAGGAGCGTTTGGGACGTGGTGGCAGGGAGTTCAAAATTATCAAATTCCGCACAATGCGCCAGGATGCGGAAAAAGAGGGTAAGCCCCAGATGGCCGGCGAGAATGATCCGCGTATTACGCGGGTTGGTAATTTTATGCGTATCACCCGGCTGGATGAGGTTCCACAATTTTGGAATGTTTTGCGTGGCGAAATGAGTATTGTTGGGCCACGGGCTGAACGTGCCCAATGGGTGGCTACCTTTCAACAGGAAATTCCATTTTACCGGGCACGTTTGTTGGTCAAACCAGGCATTACAGGTTGGGCTCAAATTAATTATGGTTATGCTGCCACGGTTGAAGATACATCTGTAAAACTTGAATATGATTTGTATTACATTAAACATCGTTCGGTTGCGATGGATCTTGTCATTATTCTGCGTACCGTCAGTACGGTACTGGGTCGGAAAGGTAGATAATGAAACGATATCTTGTTACCGGTGGTGCCGGGTTTATTGGATCGCATATCGTCCGCGCCCTGCTCAAACAGGGCGATTTTGTGCGTGTTCTGGATAATTTTTCCACCGGAAAGCATGAAAACCTGACAGGGTTGGATATCGATTTGATCGAAGGTGATCTGCGTGATTCGAGCAGTGTAGCCAGGGCTGTATCTGGTATTGATATTGTTTTTCACGAGGCTGCTTTTGTTTCTGTACCGCAATCGATGCAGGACCCTTTGACTTGTTTTGAAATTAACCAGCACGGTACTGAAATGATGTTGGAGGCTGCGCGGAGAGCCGGGGTTGGGCGCGTGGTACTGGCTTCATCCTCGGCGGTTTATGGAGATTCAGATGCCATGCCGCTTGACGAAGCCACAGCACTGCACCCGCTTTCTCCATATGCTGTCTCCAAACGCGTAGATGAATTGTATGCCGAACTTTATACTCGCTCTTTCGGGCTAGAAGTGGTTGCCCTGCGTTATTTCAATGTTTATGGCCCGCGACAAAGGCCTGACAGTATGTATGCCGCCGCCGTGCCCATTTTTACCCGCAGGTTGATCGACGACCAGCCGGTGACCATCTTTGGGGATGGTGGCCAAACCCGCGACCTGGTATATGTCGAGGATGTCGTTCGCGCCAATCTGGCAGCTTCTGAACACCCGGCCGCGCCTGGGCAAGTATTCAATATTTGCACGGGAACTGAACTTCGTGTGATTGATTTAGTGGAAGTATTATCGAAATTGTTCCCGGCTGCGCCGGCACCTGTTTTCTCCCCTGTTCGCCAGGGAGATATTTATCGTTCGGTTGGAAGCCCACAAAAAGCAGCGACCTTGCTGGGTTTTAGCCCGCAGACCTCTCTTACAGAAGGGTTAATGGATGTTGTGGCTTGGATGAAAAAATTGTAGTTTTGGATAGTTAGTCTTTCTTTATATGAACTTTCGCTTCCGTAATCGTTTTGTCGTGTTTGCTGATTTCCTGCTCATCACCATATCGGTGTTGGGTAGTTATCTTTTACGGCTCGAATTTACCCCGGATTTTGTTCGTTTCTATCTCCAAGGGGCTTTATGGTTGCTTGGTATTTCTCTCGTCGTTAAACCGCTGATTTATTATTTTTTTGGTCTGTACCGGCGTCTTTGGATTTACGCCAGTGTTAATGAATTAAAACTGATTGCCATGGCTGTGACCACCTCTTCGGCGGTCGTCTCGGTTATCTTTGTGACTTTATTTTGGCTTGGGGTCTTTGGCCCGGGTTTCTCACGTTCTGTCCTGGCAATTGACTGGCTGCTTTCTTTACTCCTCGTGGGCGGCATGCGTTTTACGCTGCGCATGATTGCAGAATCAACATCTCCACGCAGCACAGGCAAGACGCGCAAGATCATTGTGATCGGCGCAGGCGATGCCGGTGCTCTGGTGGTTAAAGAGATGCAGAAAAATCGCCAGATCAGCCTGGAGCCGATTGGCTTTTTGGATGATGATCCTGCTAAACAGAATCATTCTCTGCTGGGTGTTCCGGTCATTGGCATGATCTCAGATCTTGGCAGGGTGCTTGACGAGCGCCCTGTGAATGAAGTTATCATTGCTATTCCATCTGCGCCAGGTCGGGTTGTACGTCTTGTAGCGGATGTTTGCCGGTTGAAAGGTGTGCCCTTCCGGACCATGCCGGGTATTTACGAATTACTGGGTGGCAAGGTCAGCGTCAGTCGTCTGCGCGAGGTGGAGATCACTGATCTTTTACGACGCGAGCCTGTGCGTGTTCACGAAGAATTGATTGGGCAGGTTCTCAATGGGAAGCGGGTGCTTGTCACTGGGGCGGGTGGTTCCATCGGTCGCGAACTATGCCGGCAAATTGCGCGCTGGAATGCTGCCAGCTTGATATTGCTTGGACACGGTGAGAACAGCATCTTTGAAGCTTTGCTCGAACTAAAACAAGATTACCCCGGTCTTGAACTGATCCCCGTAATTGCGGATGTGCGCGATACTCTTCGCTTGCAAGCTGTCTTCGAACGCTATTCGCCTGAAGTTGTCTTCCATGCCGCCGCGCACAAACACGTTCCACTTATGCAAATTAATGTGGAAGAAGCAGTGGCGAACAATATCCTTGGCACCCGGAATATTGTCGAAATTGCAGATCGTTGCGATGTGAAACGGTTGGTATTGATTTCCACTGATAAGGCAGTTCACCCGGCCAATGTTTATGGAGCTACAAAACGAATGGCTGAGATGATCGTGCTGGATGCGGCTGGTCGCACTGGCAAAGCATTTTCAGTTGTCCGTTTTGGGAATGTTCTGGGCAGTCGCGGATCGGTAGTGCCATTGTTCAAGCGGATGATCGCCAGCGGTGGTCCGTTGCAAATAACCCACCCCGATATGTTTCGATTTTTTATGACCATTCCAGAGGCTGTGCATCTGGTATTGCAAGCGGCCGCGATGGGAACGGGGGGTGAGGCTTTTTTGCTTAACATGGGTGAGCAAATTCGTATACTTGATCTGGCTGAAGATCTCATTCGTCTTTCCGGGCTTGAACCAGGACGAGATATTGAAATAATATTTACAGGCGTCCGACCCGGCGAGAAGCTGCGGGAGGAGTTGTGGGAAATTGACAAAACTTATGACCGTACTGCTCATCCAGATATTTTTCGTTCGACAGGCGAGAATATGGTTTCCAGGCTTGTATTGAGTGACAGTCTTGAACGGCTAGCTGCCTTTGTGGATAAGAGCCAACCAGAAGAAATAATCAGCCTGCTTGATGAAGTTGTTCCCGGTTCAGCAATTCGGGCCACCTTGCCTCCATCAGATGTTACGGATGTTGTTTAATACCGAAGTGTGAGACGAAAACGGATGCCCCTGGTTTCTAATGTTGAATGGAATAATTTTCTTAAAAATTACCCCAATGCCCATGTTTTGCAAATGGCTGAATGGGGTGAATTAAAATCTTACTTTGGGTGGGATGTCTTGCGCGTTATTTCTGGCGCTGCAGGTATTCAACTTCTTTTTCGTAAACTTCCGTTTGGTTTCACAATTGCTTATGCCGCTCGACCCGTCTCAGGAAGCCATTTTCAAAATATGAGTGCAGAATTGAGGGCGGAAATCGATGCTGTTTGCAGAAAAAAACATGCT
>CAINXK010000026.1 GCA_903854805.1 uncultured Anaerolineae bacterium | reverse complement strand
GTGATCGTCGGGATCATGCGGGTTTCGCGCAACTTCCTGGTCAACCGGATTGCCTGGCTTTACATCGAGATTTTTCGCAATGTGCCCCTACTGCTGGTCATCATTGCTTCTTATGCAGTATTCATCTATAACTTGCCCTTAGTCAAGCAAGCTTTTATACTGCCCGGACCGTCCTACCTGAGCAACCGTGGTTTAAACATCCCTTCCCTGGTTCCAACCGGAACAACCAACACCTACCTGATCCTTTTGCTGATTTGTCTGGTTGCGGCAATTTTCGTCGCGCGCTTGATCGTCAAGCGTTTTCGACTGGATAACCTGATTGGCAGCCTGATCGCTCTGGGAATTTTCCTTGTTCTGGGAGCTGTAATCTGGTTTGCCATGCCAGCTGCTGCCTTGCTGGTCGAGGTTCCAATCAAAAAAGGGCTGAATTACACAGGCGGTATCACTCTGCCGCCTGAATTTATCGGAATCATCGTCGGCCTGGTCATGGGCAGCTCGCCATTCACCGCCGACACTGTGCGTGCAGGGCTGCAGTCTGTATCCAAGGGGCAAATTGAAGCCGCGCACGCTCTGGGACTCTCGGGTTACCAGACCATGCGGCTGGTGATCATTCCACAGGCCATGCGCGTGATCGTTCCGCCCATGACCAGCAACTACCTTAGCCTGACCAAGAACTCATCGTTGGCTTCCGCGATTGCTTTTCCTGAGATAGTACATATCACCAGCACCATTACCAGCCAGACCGGGCGTGCAGTCGAAATCATGACCATCGTCATGGCCATTTATGCCACCCTCAGCCTGCTGACATCCTTGTTCATGAATTGGTACAACAATCGTATCCGTATCGTGGAGCGCTGACATGAACACAACCAACCAGATACTGCCACCTCCAACCGAACGGTACACCATCCTGAACTGGCTTCGAAAGAACCTATTCCAGGATTGGAACAGCAGCATAGTGACCGTTATTGGGTTCTATTTTGTATTCATCCTGGCGCGCGGTGTGTTGACGTGGGCATTAACTGAAGCCAAATGGCAGGTGATCTCCGCCAACCTGCGCATTCTGATGGTCGGCCAGTACCCGGTAACCCAACTGTGGCGAATATGGATATGTGTCGGAATTCTGGGAGCCCTGGCCGGGCTTTCCTGGGGCATTTGGATACGCCAGAAACCGATGGCCACCATGATCACCCTGGGTGGACCCTTCCTGCTGGCGCTTCTGCCGCTGGATCCGGCCAACCGCATACTCTGGGTGGTGGTGGGGCTCATCACAGCACTCGGATTTGGGCTGGGCCGCAGCTTTCCAAAAATCCTGAGCCGAACTGTGATCATCACCTGGTTGCTGTACCTGCCAATCGTTATGGTGCTGGTGGCTGGTTGGACTGGAGAACGAGGTTTCATCCCGTCTGTACCCACCAATGCCTGGGGCGGACTGCTATTAACTTCGCTGATCGCCTTTGTTGGGCTGCTGCTGTCCTTCCCGATTGGCACAGCCCTGGCAATTGGGCGCATATCCCGCTACCCCCTCATTCGCGCCTTCTGCGTGGTCTATATAGAACTGGTGCGTTCGGTGCCACTCATCACAGTATTCTTCATGGCTCAGACCATGCTACCGCTCTTCCTTCCTGACAATATCAATATCGACAGGGTGGCGCGCGCCATGGTGGCCTTTACCCTATTCAGCGCTGCTTATATGGCTGAAAACGTGCGTGGTGGTTTGCAAGCCATTCCAAAGGGACAACACGAAGCAGCTGCCGCCTTGGGACTGGGAAGCTTCCTCAGCCTGCGACTGATCATCCTGCCTCAAGCCCTGCGCAATATTATTCCAATCCTGACTGCTTCCGCGATCGGCGGCTTTCGTGACACTTCGCTGGTACTCATCGTTGGGTTACTCGACTTGTTGGGCATTGCCCAGGTAACACTGGCACAGCCCGATTTTCTGGGCCGGCACATCGAAGTATATGCCTTTCTGGCAGTTATCTATTGGACAGTCAGCTATATCATGTCCTACATTGGTCAAACCATCGAAGCCCGATCTAGCCTCGATGGCACGCAAGGCTAAGGGCGACGGGAGAATATACGATGGAAACACAAACAACTCAGCAAAACCCTGAAGATATTACGACACAAGCAATCATCCAATGCCGGGATGTGCACAAGTGGTATGGGCAGTTCCACGCACTGCGCGGAATTAACATGGAAATACACAAAGGCGAAGTAATCGTCATTTTCGGCCCATCCGGATCAGGCAAATCAACCTTCATCCGCACGCTCAACCGGCTTGAAGAACACCAACGCGGGCAGATCATTGTGGACGGAGTAGAACTAACCCACAATGTGCGCAACGTCGAACATGTACGCGCCGAGACTGGCATGGTATTCCAATCCTTTAACCTATTTCCACACCTGACAGTGATGGATAACATCACCCTTGCACCCCAGTGGGTACGCAAATGGAACAAGTCTCAGACCGAAGAAGTGGCCATGCAACTGCTCACGCGGGTGGGTATCCCCGAACAAGCCAACAAATTCCCCGGTCAGCTCTCCGGCGGACAGCAGCAGCGCGTGGCGATTGCACGCGCATTGGCGATGCAGCCCAAGATCATGCTCTTTGATGAACCAACCTCGGCCCTGGACCCAGAAATGATCAAAGAAGTTCTGGACGTGATGATCGAGCTGGCCAAGAGCGGTATGACCATGGTTGTGGTAACCCACGAGATGGGTTTTGCACGCGCAGTGGCCAACCGCATGTTCTTTTTTGATCAAGGCCAAATTGTCGAAGTGGGCAGCCCTCAGCAGATTTTCAACAACCCGCAGAGCGATCGCACAAAACTATTCCTATCTCAAATTTTGGAAAAGTAAACTAAAGATAAATGAATAACCGCGAGCGTTTCAACGCCATTTTGCATTACCAACCCGTCGATCGCTGTCCGATCACCGACTTTGGTTTTTGGGACGAAACGCCAGGGTTTTGGCACGAACAGGGCTTGCCGGAAAAAGTTGGCATGCGAGATCTGCGTCAATACCTGGGCATGGACTTCAGCATGACGGGGATCGACGAGACCACCGGCATCATCAATAAGCTTGATCCCCTGTTCGATGAACTGGTAATTGAGGACCGCGGTGACCACGAGGTGGTGCAGCAGCTCGACGGGGTACAGGTACTGCGGCGAAAATTCATGAGCTCCATCCCTCACCCGGTTCGGCACTTACTGACCGATCGCGAAAGCTGGATCAAACACTACAAACCACGGCTGGACCCCGCCACAACCGGGCGCTACCCGCTCGATTGGGACACACGCATCCCAAATTGGCGCGATAGCGAGCGCACAAACATTGTGTTCCTGCGTGGCGGTGGGCTCTACGGCTACTTGCGCGATTGGATGGGGTTGGAAAACCTATCGATGGTTCTCTACGACGACCCAGCCTGGTTCGAAGAGATGGTCGAAACACTGGCAAACCTGTTTGT
>CAINXK010000025.1 GCA_903854805.1 uncultured Anaerolineae bacterium | reverse complement strand
TAAGCCCGCAGGGAACCCCAATTGGACGCGGATTTTCGCGGATGTACGCGGATAAACCAAAAGATTTTTGCTTTTTCCGCGCTTGTCGGCGCTCGTCCGCGTCCCAAAAGAATTTGAATAAGCAAGTTATGCTCCACTGCCATTAAATGTACTGCTCTGAGAATAGAAGATCCGTACAAGCGTAAGTTTAGCTCGACATTCGACATGCAATTGAAAACCAAAAGCTGGATCATTTGAAGACCAATATTCGCTGAAAGCCCAAAAGAATGCTCCGGTTCGAACCGGGCATAAGTATTTCAGATAGACATGTTTGGTGAACCGGGAAACTTGGTATGGCAGCCAGCTTTTCTGCAACAGATTACAACCGGTGGTACGGATGAAGATCGAGGCTATCAAGATCCAGATCTGAATCAAAACAATTTCAAGCCAAAAACAGTGGCAACAATAGTCTGTATGGTAATTATTTTTTCTCATCACCTTAAAAATCACTAATGATGACCAATTATAATGAACCACACTTCCGGAAAAAAGAAAACAACGCTCAGAATCCCGGTTTCAATTTAAACAAGGAGATCATATGAATAAAAATATATCCCTACTTTTGGCCTGCTTGATCCTTTTTAGCATAGCTCTGAGCGCTTGTGGTGGTCCACTAACCCCGGTCGCAACCCAAATTCGGCCAACTGCTGAAATAGTTACAACCAAACCAGCGCCCACGCCTGTTCCGGTAACTGCCCAACAGCCATACGAAATTCGCGGAGATTTTACTTACTCGAATGATCTTATTACAACTTATTACGTTGAACAGTCAGTAGCCCTGGTGGACATGTATGGCTTTGTGAAACGCGACAAAGAATGGCTGATCCCAGTTTCATCTCAAACCCTGGGTTATTTAAAAATAGATGCGGTAGGGAAAACCGGATCTTATACCCTGCAATTACCCGCCAAACCGACCGGCACCATGGTGGACGTAGATAATAATAATAATAAAACTGATCAGGGGCTTCAGATTTTTGCGGTTACCTATCAACCCAACCTGACAGGTGGGCCTTATTCTGAGGGCAACGACCCCAGTTATGGCTGGCCTAATTACCTGGCATCCGTGCGAACTGACACCGAAAATGATGATGAAATTCTGAATGGCAGCCTCGTGATCTGGGCACCGGATAGTAACCAGCAATTCCCGACCAGTTTTGGCGCAGATAAAAAATTATTCACTCCAGATGATCCAACCGGCCCAGTTCCCGCCGGTTACTCCATCGTCAACATGGACCAAGAACCATTTAGCGTCACCACCGAGGCTCAACCCAAACTGTCCTTATTTGAACCAAAAGATATAGTTATTAAAGATTTTGGTGCGGATTCTTATACCCAGGCTTTTGACAAAATGTTCAAGATCGTCAAAAAAGAATACGCCTTTAACGGCATACAGGGGAAGCAACCTGATTGGGATAAGCTTTACGCAACACTTAAACCCCGAGTGGAAGAATCTGAAAAGAAAAATGACCCAATGGGTTACTACCTGGCACTGCGCGACTTCACATGGGCCTTCAAGGATGGTCATGTCGGGTTGGGAGGCAGCGATCTCGCCACCCAGGATTTTAATAATTTCATTCAGGGTGGCTATGGTTTCACAATCCGCGAATTGGACAACGGGCAGTCAATCGCGATCTATGTACTTAACGGTGGCCCAGCAGCTGAAACTGGAATGCAGGTGGGAGCGCTGGTTACTGAATTCAATGGAGAACCAATCAAAGATGCCATTAGTGCTGCACATGCTTATTCACAGCAGTCTTCTGATTTCGCCATTCGCTACCAACAGGCACGTTATCTTCTACGTGCAGCGCCAGGTACAGAAGCCAGCGTGACCTTTATTAATCCGCAGGCCCAGCCAAAAACTGCCAAATTGAGCGCAGTGGCCGAGACAAACAGCTTCCGCCGCGCTTCAATTTATTTTGGCGTCGATACCAGCTCTCTCGTCCCTGTCGATTTTAAAATCATCGACTCTCAGATTGGCTATATCCGCATCAACTCAAACTACGACGACCTGGGCCTCATCATCCGCTTATTCCAGCGCGCCCTTGAAAAATTCAAAGCCGGACAGGTCAAAGGCATCATCATTGATATGCGCTACAACTCCGGCGGGGCAAACCTGGGGTTGGCCGGCTTCCTGACCGGTAATACTATCCCGATGGGTCAGCTCGAATATTACAGCGATACATCCGGCAAATTTGAGCCAAAAGGTCTGCGCGGAAAAGTGTTACCCAACCAGGAACAGTACAGTTTTGATAAGATGGTGCTGCTCGTCGGTCAGGCCTGCTACAGTGCCTGCGAATTGGAGTCATACGCTTTCAGCCAAGTGCCTGGGATGCAAGTCGTTGGCCTGACCCCAACGGGCGGAGTGGAGGCCGAGGTGGCGCGCGGCCAGTTCAAGCTACCCGAAAATTTATCGCTGCAAATCCCAACCGGTCGATTCACATTGGCTGATGGTTCTCTTTTTCTGGAGGGCCAGGGCGTCCCGCCAACGATCAGAGTGCCCATGGATGAGAAAAATGCACTCTCTACCGAAGATATCGTCCTGCAGTCAGGTATAGATACCATCATGAAATTGCCCGGACAAGGCATTGTCCCTTCAGCACCGCCAACACTCCTGAATATCGCCGGAATACAGGACGCCATCAATGCGCGTGCCAAACAACTCGAAGAACTGGCGAATGAAAAATATACAAATGATGATATGGCAAAAATGGATGGCGTGTTCACGTACACAATCCCATTGACCAAATCGGAGACACTCATATGGGCCTGGGGATGGTGTGCCAAAGATCAGGCTTCGCTCGATGAAGACATGAAAAATATCAAGCTGGAGTTCCGGCTCGAATCGGTTGTGATTCCACTCGATAAATTCCTCAAGAAAGAAGGGGTTTTTGGCGATCAAACCTGCCGCTATTTTATCGGAGCAGTTTCGGACTGGAAGGGTGGTGAAAACCACTTATCCACAACAGTTGACTACACTGCCAGCATCAATGACGGCAGCACCAACCATCCCGCGGGCAAACAAATCTTCAACTTCGTTGTCTACGCCCAACCCTAAAATCTTGGCTGAATCAAAACAGGCGCGTTGTCCGCGCCTGTTTTGATTCAGCCTTATGTGGTGCAACCCATCAGAGTGAGAATATTAGCGTTTGAAATTAAGCATCATCAACCCGACAATACAGACGACGATGCCAATGTAGTTGATGGGATTCAACTTTTCTTTGAAAAGAATAACGCCCAATATTACAAGCACCAACGAAGCCAACACATTTACCATGACCCCCAAAAGACTTAGCTCCCAACCTGCACGGTAGGCCAGCAGGGTGGCAATTTCCACACCGGCAATCGCCAGCCCAAGCGCAAAACTGACCCAATTCAATTTTTGGAATGCGCTTGTCAAACTGCCGGCGGGGAAAATCAAAAACATCGCGAATGTCATCCCAATCGCCACACCGTATGTGACCGTCAGGGCCAAGGCCGGGTTGGCATTTGATGGGGTCATTTTTTGGAACAGGTTATATAACACCGTTGAGAGGGCAGCCAGGCCAGCAGTTAATATAAGAGTCATAGCAGGTTTTCCGGTCATTGTTATAAATGATTGTGCTTTCAGTTTACATAATTGTTAGTTACGCATCAGCGTAGGGCAAGCGTAGGGCAATCGTCAAGTAAAGTATAAGCGTTGGTGATAAATTAAGAGTAGTAAAAAGTGATTTCTCTTCTCCTCCTTTGAAAGGAGAGCCGGGGTCGGCGTCCCCGGCTCTCTCGATTCTACCACCCCGTTGGGTTGTATCAAGCCGGAACTTGTGTATAATGTGCCATGCACCCTGCGGTGCATGGCACATTAATTCAGGAGCAATTCATGACAGTCCAGATTACGGTTATCGGCCTTGGGCAGATCGGCACCTCAATCGGCCTTTCACTCGCCAAATACCCTGAGCGGATCAAACGCATAGGGTATGACCGCGCGCTCGAAACTCAGAACAAGGCCAAAGGATTGGGCGCATTTGATGCCGTCAAGTTCAACCTACCTACAGCCATCGAAGGCGCAGATGTAGTTGCGCTCTGTATTCCACTCGACCAGGTCGATGAGACCTTCAGATTAATCGCGCCAGACCTGCGCGAAGATGCGGTTGTTCTGGATTTCTCATCCCAGAAATCAGCAGCTCATCAATGGTTTGAAAAGCGAATCCCGGCCGGAAGACATTATATAGGCCTGGTTCCATCTGTCAATCCCGATGCACTCGAACAGACGGAGTACGGAATCGAAGCAGCCCGACCAGATCTATTTGAAGGCGCCACTGTTGGCATCGCAGCCCCGGCGGGCACTTCTTCGCAAGCCCTAAAATTGGCATCTGACCTGGTGGAATTACTCGGAGCCCAGAGAATTTTCTTGGATATGCTTGAAGCCGATGGAATGACAATGACCGCCCATCTGTTACCGCAAATAATTTCAGCCGCCTTATTGAATGCCACGGTGGGCCAGCCAGGTTGGGCAGAGGCGCGCCGTTTTGCTGGACGTCCTTTCGCGCAAGCAACCGCAGCCTTAGGCACGGACACGCTTGAAGCGCTCACGCAAGCGCTTTTGCACAATCCATTAGGCGCAACCAGTGTGCTGGACAATGCAATCGGTGCGCTAACTCATTTACGCGCAGCAATTGAAAAAGGTGACCAGGCCGACCTGCAAAAACGCTTGGACATGGCGCTTACTGACCGCGAAAAATGGTTGAACGAACGCCTGCGCGCCGATTGGGGCGCGTCGATGGAAAAACCGGAACCCCCAAAAAGCGGAGACATCCTTAAGCGTATTTTTTTGGGAAGCCGGCAGAAAGAAAACAAAAAATAAAGGTATGCCTTTTTATTGCTATATCGCTAAGTGTTCTGATGGAACCTTTTACACCGGCTGGACCACAGATCCGGTACGGCGTGAGAAACAACATAACGCCGGAACAGGTGCACGTTACACGCGTATGCGTCGCCCCGTGGAAATGGTTTATATCGAAGAACAACCTGACCGGACCAGCGCCATGAAACGCGAGTTGGAGATTAAACGCCTGCCACGTTCAAAAAAAGGAAAACTGGTTCATTCCCAGTCCAAAACAGCATAGAGAAATGGTATTTAACCTATGGTGCTGGTTTCAGAGGCTGAAGGGAGTCAAGGAGAAGTAAACATTACCGAGTTTGTCAACTTGAATTCCGTCCTATTCAACCAAAACATTGAACATTGCCAATGTAATAGCAATACGACAAAACAGCTCGGTGATAGAACCGATTGTGATCATGGCATTCTCCTTTCTGTTTGGTTGCCCAACTACCAGATTAGGTCACTTCATGGCTTTCGTCAACTAGCGCCATTGGTTTTATTTCAGTCTTCCGCTTGGTTCGGCATGCGGTGAGAGACCTGAACAGGCCGAATAAAGCCTACTTACCCAACGTGATAACCGCCTCGTACTGCTTGTAACACAGCGAGCTGATGATATCGTCAGGCTACAACATAGGCTCGACGGCTACACTTTGCAGCAATTCAAAAGTGTAAAACTGATAGAGCAACAAACCAATAAGCTCTTCCAACACGCTGTTATTATCGCCGCCGAATCCGGGACAATACCTGTCAATAATTTGCTGTGACTTGCCGGTGGTGCACTTCAGCCTGCCTCGGGCAGGTGTAAAACGACCAGCAGTCTTTGCGAGCTGATAAGGATGGGTAAACTGCCGCAAGATATGACCTGATGAGCGCCTTCAGTGGTGAATAGAAGTTTCTGACGAATATCCCATCGTTATTATCTCTGCCCAAGATTTACAAGAGATGAACCTGGTGCCAGACACAAGCACCATCCAGGTGACCCTGCATCCCCCATTAAAAATTTCGGAGCGAGGCAGTGTTGCCAAATCGATACTGGAAAACATTCCGACACAATACCCACAGGGAAAATAAAGGCCCGGAAAACATTCGCTCGGATCAGAGCAGGCAGCAAAATTCAGCTGTTGAATATTGATGATATAATTTCAGCCGCTGAATTTCAGACTATGGAACCTTCTTACGAAACCACCCGCGACCTTTCCCTGCTCGACAATATTGAGCATCAACCGGATGTAACCCAGGCCGATCTCGCCACGCAGCTTGGCATAGCGGTAGGCACTGTAAACTGGCATCTCAAACGCCTGATTTCCAAAGGCTATGTTAAAGTGATGCACGCTGAGCGCCGGAAACTGCGTTATCTTATCACCGCTGAAGGGCTGGCTTTACGTGCACGTTTGACTGTGGATTACGTTGAACAACAGTTCAACCTTTACCGCCGCGTACGTCAAAAGGTAAAAGAATATGTAGAACAGGTGAAAGCTGATGGGTTCGACCGGCTACGCCTGGTGGGCGAAGGCGATGTTGCCGATATTTGCCGATTGACCTGTCTTGAGCAAGGTATTACCATCGCAGACCAGCCCGGCATCCCTGTTTTGGAAGTACGGGGTCTGGGCGTGGCACTTATCAACGCGGAGGCAAAATGAACCCATCGCAAAAACATGTAGTTGTCACAGGCGGCGCCGGATATGTTGGCTCTCTTCTGACAGCTCAACTATTACAGCATGGTCACCGCGTCACAGTGATCGATAATCTGCTTTTTGGCGGCGAATCATTGATGACCTTTTTATCGCATCCAAATTTCCATTTTTCGAAGGCTGATGTTACCGAAGCTCGCAGTTTACGCGATTCACTGCCCAGGAGCTGGCCCCGACCAGACATCTTATTCCATCTAGCAGGTATTGTCGGTTTCCCAGCCTGTCAAGCAGTTGGTAAGCAGGCGGCCTGGCATTACAACGTTGATGCCTCCCGGAATATTCTGGAACAGGCAGAGAGTTTACGGGTAGGTCGTTTTGTATACACATCCACGTACAGCGCATATGGAACTTCGCCTGACGGACTCCCCGTAACAGAAGAATCTCCATTAAATCCTCAGTCCTTATATGCAGAAACTAAAATCGCGGCTGAAGAACTTTTACTTCCGCAGGGAGCACTTGTCTTCCGACTCGCGACCCTTTACGGCGTCTCACCTCGCACACGTTTTGACCTGGTTGTGAATCAATTTGTATTGGATGCTTTCATTAAACGTGAGCTTTTGATCTATCAACGTGGATACTCACGATCCTTCATACACGTACAGGACGTAGTCCGCGGTTTAATTATGAGCATGGATGCGCCCGATGAAAAAGTGCGCGGACAGGTATACAATCTAGGAACCGGTAACGGAAATTACACCAAGGACCAGATTGTGCAATTGGTGATCAAGCGCTTGCCGGAAACCTTCGTCCAATATAAAGATTTGACCTTTGGTGGTGATGTGCGCGATATCACAGTATCTTTTGATAAGATCCACCACGAGCTGGGCTTTAAAGCCATGCTTAATGTAGATGATGGCGTACGCGAAGTGGTCAATGCTCTTCGTCTTGGTTTGATCCGAGAACCTCAACATGAACGCTATCGAAATGCGCAATTTATCGTCCGCTAAACTTTTCTCTGCACAATATAGCTCAGACAAAACCAGGATATATGTTTACTGCATTCGCCAGATCTCTTTGGGTGTGTGGTGGAAGGAGACAACGTGATCGATAACTTCTGGAACGGGAAACGCGTAGTGGTGACCGGTGGTGCTGGTTTTTTGGGATCTTTTGTGATCCAAAAGCTGAAAACTGCTGGCGCTACAGATATCATTATCCCGCGAATTGAAAACTATAACCTGGTAGATCGCGACGATATCCGGCGTTTATACAAGGACACTTTGAAGGAGATCGACCCAAAGAACATAGTCGTCATCCATCTGGCAGCGCACGTAGGTGGTATCGGTGCAAACCGCGAACACCCAGCGGAATTTTTCTATGATAATTTGATCATGGGCGTTGAATTGATGCACCAGGCCTGGCAAAATGGCGTCGGTAAGTTTACTGCCATCGGAACGGTTTGCGCATACCCCAAGTTCACCCCGGTGCCATTTAAAGAAGAGGACCTGTGGATCGGCTATCCCGAAGAGACTAATGCACCGTACGGTCTGGCAAAAAAAATGATGCTGGTCCAATCTCAATCCTATCGCGAACAATATGGCTTTAATTCCATCTTTTTGCTGCCAGTCAATCTCTATGGACCGGGCGATAATTTCAATCCAGCCTCATCGCATGTCATTCCGGCCCTGATCCGTAAATCCATCGATGCCCAGGAACGTGGCGACAAGGAAATCATTGTTTGGGGCGATGGCACCCCAACTCGCGAATTCCTATACGTGGAAGATGCAGCGGAAGGCATTGTGGCCGCCACAAAAGAATATAACAGCTCAGATCCAATTAACCTGGGGGCTGGCTTTGAAATCTCAATCAAAGATCTGACAGAGACGATTATTCGCCTAACCGGCTTCGATGGCAAACTGACCTGGGACACAACCAAACCTAATGGGCAACCACGCCGTGGCCTGGATGTCTCGCGCGCCAGAGATAAATTCGGCTGGCAGGCACATATGTCATTTGAAACAGGCTTGCAGCGTACCATCGAATGGTACAGAACCAATCGAGAAAAAATTAAATAATCTCTTTCACCTGCTCGAGATTATCAGTGGACAACAAAACGAATGACTGAAATCACAAAACCTGAACCGACAACCGTCTACATCCGCCCGACCAGCGGATTCGCTGCGCTGAATCTGGGTGACTTATGGCAATACCGCGAGCTGGTCGTATTCATGATCTGGCGCGATATTATGGTGCGTTATAAACAGACTTTGCTGGGCGCGCTTTGGGCTGTTATCCAACCGTTGATGACGATGCTGGTTTTTAATTTTCTCTTTAATAATGTTGCCAAAGTCTCAACTGATGGTATTCCGTATCCAATATTCTCGTTCGCAGGGCTACTGCCATGGGGTTTGTTCACCACCGCACTTAATACTGCCAGCCGATCACTGACATCCAACCACAACATGATTTCAAAGGTCTATTTTCCACGGCTTGTGCTACCAATGTCGTCTGTGTTGGGTGGGTTGGTTGATTTTGCAATTGCCTTTGTCATCATGGGTGCCATGATGGTTTATTACAAAGTCTCGCCAACATTGGATGCGCTCTGGGCCGTGCCGGTTTTCATACTGCTGACCATCATCACGGCGCTCGGTGTGGCCCTGTGGCTTTCAGCCATCAACGTAAAATACCGCGATGTCGGTTACGCATTGCCATTCATAACCCAGTTCTGGTTGTTTGTCACCCCGGTGGCTTATTCATCCAAAGTAATTTCGGATAAATGGCAGATGGTGTATGCACTCAACCCAATGGCTGGCGTTGTAAACGGATTTCGGTGGGCCCTGTTGGGAAAAGGCAACGCCCCAGACATTCTTGTGGCGATCTCGACGGCAATTGCCTTGCTGGTACTCGTCACCGGTCTGATTTACTTCCGAAATATGGAAAGAACTTTTGCGGATACGATTTAGTTAGCGTTATTGCTACGTGGAAAAGAATATGACGATTGCCATTAGAGTAGAAAATATTTCAAAACGCTACAAAATCGGGCTTGCGCCTGGAAAATTCCAGTATGGAATGCTGCGTGATCAGATTATGGATGCCGCCAAGGCGCCATTTCGACTGGCCGCATCAGTCTTGAAGCACAATAAAACGGAATACCCTTCTCAGGCGTTAGGCTTCATCTGGGCGCTGAAAGACGTTTCCTTTGACCTGGAAGAAGGCAAAGTACTTGGCATTATAGGCCGCAACGGAGCCGGGAAAAGTACACTTCTAAAAGTCCTCGCGCGGGTAACAGAACCCACCAAAGGCACAGTCTCTGTCCGAGGTCGGGTTGGTTCCCTGCTCGAAGTGGGCACCGGTTTTCATCCAGAATTAACCGGGCGTGAGAACATTTACATGAACGGTGCCATTCTGGGTATGAAGCGTGCTGAAATTGAGCGCAATTTTGACCAGATTGTGGCTTTTTCAGAAGTGGAACAATTCATTGATACTCCCGTCAAGCGCTATTCTTCGGGTATGTACCTGCGACTGGCATTTGCAGTTGCAGCACATCTCGAACCGGAGATTCTAGTCGTCGATGAGGTTCTAGCAGTTGGTGATGCTGAGTTCCAGCGCAAGTGTCTGGGCAAAATGAATGATGTGGCTGCCCAGGGACGCACAGTGCTATTTGTTAGTCACAACATGAGCGCAATTTTGCGCCTGACTCAAGACGCCATCGTCATGCAAAAAGGCCAACTCGTCAAACGTGCACCGACCAGCGAAGCCGTGGATTACTACCTCGCTTCTGGACAGGCGCAGGCAGGCGAAAGAATCTGGGCTGCAGATGAAATCCCAGCCAGGGCTGCGCCCTTTTTGCCTGTGGCGCTATATGTGAAAGACGCCCGTGGATCGGTGGCTGACTCATTACGCTCAACAGAACCCATCACCATCGAAATGGAATATCAGCTTACCGCGCCAGTCACCGGCCTGCGAGTGGGAGTCTATCTCAGCACAGTGCGAGGCGAATATGTATTTACCTCCTTTGATGTTGATGATGCCGATTTATATGAAAAACACTCCACCCGCCAGCCTGGACACTATATTTCTTGCTGTAAAATCCCCGGCGACTTGCTTAATGAAGGACGCTATATTCTGGGCGTAAACGCAAGCTCCTTCGGCGTGAAGCGCTATTTCATGGACGAAAATGCCCTGGCTTTCAATGTCGACCCAATGGGCGCACCAGGCATGCAGTGGGCTGAACAAAGACAGGGGCCGCTCAGGCCTCGGCTCGATTGGACCATTGAGAATCTCGATCGGTAAACCTGTCCAGTCCCGGTTTCCTGGTAAACCATACCGCCTGATTTTTGCAACCTGAGACCAAATACACATCCATGACCATAAAAGACCTGCTCGGAAAAATCCCTTATTCAGCCGAACTTTATAACGCCCTGCGCCCCGGCCGGCCTCAGACGCGTTATAACCTGTCGCAGCTGGAACAGGCCTTGCCTGCGGCGCTGGAACAAGTAAAACAGATCTGTGAAAAAACTCAAGAAGGCAAGCGGATTATCCTGTTCGCCACGCTGCACTACTGGGTGGAACAGGCGGCTATCATTGGGCTGACACTGCGCGGGCTTGGGTATGATGTAACAATTGCCTATCTGCCCTATGGAGATTGGCACAAGCAGATCTCTTCCTTCGATCTTCGCCGGCAGGATCTCTATACTCGCCAGGTGCTCTCACCTTTGAATGGTCTCATCCGAACCATATCCCTGCTCGATACCAAAACTGCAGAATATCTACCACCCGAATTGGAACAGGCCGTCGAAAATGCTTCGGCCTTTGATACCATGTACACCCTGCAGGTGGAAGATTTTGACAGGAAATCTGATCTTTACAAGCTGCGAGTAATACGAAATCGCGCTGCTGCGCTGGCAGCCCTATCCGTACTGGAAAAAGAACAGCCAGACGCAGTACTGATCCCCAATGGACTGGTAACCGAATTGGGTATTTTCTACCAGGTAGCCCGGCAACTCGATCTTTTGGCCATCACTTACGAATTCAACGACCAGCGCGAACAAATCTGGCTTTCACAAAATAATATCGTCATGCAGCAAAACACGGATGCACTCTGGGCAGCCCGAGGCAATACTGCACTCACCGAAACCGAACGCGAACAGATCGCAGGGCTGGAAAATGCGCGCACCAGCGCAGGGAAGTATGGTAAAGGCACACGTTTCTGGCAAGATGTGGCATCAGTAGGTGGTGAGACTCAGCGCGCTGCGCTTGGTTTGGACAACCGTCCGGTGGTTCTGCTGGCCACGAACGTCTTAGGTGACAGCCTGACACTTGGGCGCAACATCTTCACTGCATCCATGGCAGAATGGATTACAAAAACTGTGCAATATTTCGCAGGGCGGTCGGATGTTCAACTTGTAGTGCGCGTGCATCCTGGAGAACGACTGATGAAAGGACCATCCAGCCTGGATCTGATCAAAGCAACCCTGCCAGTTATACCCGAACACATCAAGCTGATCGAACCGTTGGAAAAAGTCAACACTTATGATCTGATGGAAATCGCTGGGCTTGGATTAGCCTACACCACAACCGTTGGAATGGAAATGGCCATGCGCAGTGTACCTGTCATCCTGGCAGGACAGACACATTACCGTGGACGAGGTTTCACGTACGATCCATCCAGCTGGAGTGAATATTTTGACACGGCAGACAGACTGCTCTCCGATTTACCAGCGCACAGGCTGACCCCTGAACAGGTTGAATCTGCTTGGAACTATGCCTACCGTTTTTTCTTCGATTTCCCCCTGCCGTTCCCCTGGCGATTAATGCACTTCTGGAAAGACCTGGATGAATGGCCTGTCGGGCGGGTGATCTCTGAAGCCGGCCGGGCTGAATTTGGCAAAACTTTTGATTATCTCGCCGGCAAACCGGTAACCTGGGCTTGAATAAAGTTAAAAATATGACCGACACAAAACAAAAAGTTCGCGAATTTTACGATGAAATTGGCTGGCAGCAGGAAGCAGACGGAAGTTATCAAAACGCCCGCTATGAAGACTTGCGCCCGGTAACTGCGGAGTACATTCACAGAACTCGCCTGCGAGTCAACTCTGGATTGATCCCAACGGGCAGATTTCTACTGGATGCTGGTTCCGGCCCAGTTCAATATCAAGACTATCTCACCTACTCAAAAGGCTACGAAAAGCGCGTTTGTCTGGATATTTCCATCCAGGCTCTGCGTGAAGCTCGCGTGCGGATCGGCGATCATGGCCTATTCGTGGTTGCAGATCTGGCAAACCTGCCATTCAGGGAAAACAGTTTTGACGCTGAAGTCTCAATGCACGCAATTCATCACCTGGCCCTGGAAGAACACCCGCGTGCATATCGCGAGCTCTACCGAGTGCTCAAACCCGGGCGAACAGCAGCAGTCGTTAACGGTTGGCATGAACCGCTGCTCAGCCGCATGGCCGAGCCCATGATTGGTTTGATGCGGCGGCTTTCGGGAAAGTCCGCCAAGAAAAAGAAAAACTGGCTGGATGAAGAATCGCCGGACGGCACTTTTGTCCGCAAGATGACACCGGAATGGCTCAAACGCGAAATTGGCAACCAGATGCCGCTGGAAATTCGTCCATGGCGCAGTCTTTCCACGCGCCTGCTCCGCTGGTTTATTCATCCAAGGTTGGGCGGAAAACTATTTCTGCGTTTTGTTTTCTGGTTGGAAGATATCTTTCCGGCCTTTTTTGGCGAAAACGGGCAGTATCCACTAATCATCATAAAAAAAGACAGCACACACTAAGCTAAACAGCACAAAATCCGGGCATTTCCTGATAATTAAATATATTGGACCTGCAACAAAATTACCAATGCCCAAAATGTCCAAAATTACCAATCTCGCTTACCTGAAAAACAACCAGTATCAGAACGCAGCCAACCTGGATGCCCAGCTAAGCCTGCACTATCGCTTTAGCACCAACCCACATGGCTGGTTTCCTTGGGTTTTTGACAGCCTTGAAAGACTTCCCAGACAGGCACACGTACTTGAGTTGGGCTGCGGCCCCGCCTACATGTGGAGCACCTGCGCCCAGCGCATTTCACCTGAGTGGAGCATTACCTTAAGCGATCTATCTGATGACATGTGCCTGGCGGCCTGGCGCAACCTGGTTATCACTGGACGAGCTTTCAAATATGAGCAGATTGATGCCCAGTCAATTCCTTACCCTGATGAGACTTTCGACATCGTCATCGCAAACCACGTCCTGCATCATGTTCCTGACCAGCTCAAAGCGCTCCAGGAGATACGGCGAGTACTGAAACCACGTGGACACCTGGTCGCTGCCACGAATGGAGAGAAACATCTGGAAGAGTTGCATACCTGGGTAAAACAAATCAGCCTGGGTAAAAACTACCAACCCCTCAGGATTGCCTTCACTCTCGAAAATGGCCGGAAACAACTATCGCCACTTTTTATGGACATAGAAATACACCGCTATGAAGACAACCTGCGGATCACCGAAATAGAACCGTTGATCGCTTATATTCGCTCAAGCCTAAACACAGAACTATCAGAAACAGAACTGGAAAACCTACACCAATCGCTAGAAATCAAGTTGAGATCAAATCCAGTGTTGACGGTTACCAAAGACGCCGGGCTTTTCCTGGCAATTCGCCAAGATTGACTCCTCGCATACAAGAGATAAAATCAGAGGCTGAGAATGCCCGGTTTGAAGGATAAAATGGATAAATTGTCACTTGTCAAACATCACGTAGTGCTGCTTCCTGGTGACTGAGTTATGATGCGAATTTTGGTTACTGGCGCATCCGGACTGCTTGGTCTAAATCTATGCCTGGAAAAGTGGAAAACCCATTCCATTATCGGCGTAGATCGTGGAAAACTGCATCATACACCTTTTGAATTAATCCACTCGGACCTGACACAGCCGGGGGTTACTTCTCACTTAATAAATACGCTCCATCCCGATGCGATCATCCACACTGCGGCAAACGCCAATGTCGATGCCTGCGAAATGGATCCCAAGGGCACTCAACACCTGAATGCAGATCTTCCCGGAGAGCTAGCGGAAGCCTGCGCAAAACACAGTGTGCGCCTTGTGCACATCTCTACAGATGCAGTCTTTGATGGTACTCAGGATCGCATCTATACCGAAAACGACAGCCCCAACCCGCTCGGGGGTTACGCTCGGACCAAGCTGGAAGGCGAAATTAATGTTTTAACCGCCAACCCGCAAGCAGTGGTAGCCCGCGTAAATTTCTTCGGCTGGAGTCTGTCCGGCACAAGATCACTGGCTGAATTTTTCTTCAACCAACTCTCTGCCGGGGAACAATGCAATGGCTTCACAGATGTCTTTTTTTGCCCAATGTTTATCGGTGACCTGACAGAAGTTTTGTTTCAGATGTTGGATAAAAATCTATCCGGGCTATATCATGTCACCGGATCTGAGGCCTTATCGAAGTTCGACTTTGGACAGCGCATTGCTCGTCAATTCGGATTCGATCTCAATCTGGTTATCCCCAAATCCGTTGAAGAGTCAGGTTTAAAAGCTCGCCGTTCCCACAACTTACGCCTGTCTATCCACAAGTTATCCACCGCTATTGGCACGGAAATACCCGGTGTATCCACCGGAATTCAACAGTTTTATACACAGGCTAAACAGGGTTATCCACAGAAAATGCGGAGTTATCAACAGTTTTAAGCCTTTTTATGTACATCCTGCCACTTTTGGCCAGTGCTTCTGAAGTCGCAATCGCAAAGTGAGGAAACCATGGAATTCAATATTGGAAGCCGGACGATCGGTCCAAATCACCCCACCTATTTCATCGCCGACATCGCCGCCAATCACGATGGCGACCTGGAACGGGCAAAAATGCTCATCCACCTGGCCAAAGAAGCTGGAGCAGATGCTGCTAAATTCCAGAACTTTCAGGCGCCCAAAATCGTTTCAGACTACGGCTTTAAACATATGAATAGCCAGATCAGCCACCAGGCGACCTGGAAAAAATCTGTGTTCCAGGTGTATTCCGAAGCTTCCGTTCCCCTGGGCTGGACCCCTATTCTCGTGGAAGAATGCAACGAGATTGGCATTGACTATTTCACGTCGCCCTATGACTTCGAATCGATCGAAGCAGTCGATCCGTATTTGCCTGCTTATAAGATCGGCTCAGGCGAGATCGATTGGATCGAATCACTCGAATTGATGGCATCCAAAGGCAAACCAGTTATTATTGCCACAGGCGCCTCCAATATCGGTGAGGTGCAGAAAGCTGTGCACGCCATCCTGGCGATCAACAAACAACTGGTTCTGATGCAGTGCAACACAAACTACACCGCTAGCCCAGAAAATTACGATTACATCAATTTGAATGTGCTCAAAACTTACGCAATCATGTTCCCGGATGTGATTCTGGGACTATCTGACCACACCCACGGCAACGCCACAGTGCTTGGCGCGGTAACCCTTGGCGCGCGCGTCGTGGAACGTCACTTTACAGATAGCAACAATCGCGAAGGCCCCGACCACAAATTTGCCATGAACCCCGAAGCCTGGGCACACATGGTCTCTGAAACCCGCTTGCTGGAACGGGCCCTCGGCACTGGGGATAAATACATCACAGCCAATGAGCAGGATACACAAGTCGTCCAACGCCGCTGCCTGCGCGCAGCTCGCGATATCAAAGCTGGCGAGACCATTTCCCGCGAAATGATCGATGTACTACGCCCGGCAACACCCGGTGCGATCAAACCAGATCAGATCACGAGCGTGGTCGGCACCAAAGCCCTGCAAGATCTGGCCTTTGGCAAAGAACTGCGCTGGACTGACCTGGGCGCATAATTATTTATTCTTTAACGCGGATTTTCTTTGCTGGCCCGGCCTGATGAAAATAATTTATTTCTCGCTCGACTATACCCCTCACGACCATCGTTTTCTTTCCGCCCTGGCGGAAACGGAACATGATGTTTTTTACGTACGCTTGCAGCGCGGCAACCGGCAAACCGAAGACCGCCCGGTGCCACCCAGGATTCACCAGGTACTTTGGGATGGCGGACAAAGACCCTTTGAATGGCGCGACCTGCTCAGACTGGTATGGAATTTTCGCAAACTTGTCAGTGAGATCAAACCTGACCTGATCCACGCAGGACCCATTCAAACCTGCGCCTTCATTGCCGTACTGGCCTCCCATGGAGTCTGTCCGATCCTGACCATGTCATGGGGTTTCGACCTGATGAAGGATGTTGAGCGCGGGCGTTGGTGGCGATTTGCAACCAGATACACACTCAAACACAGCAGCTTTTTTACAAGCGATGCCTATATCACACGTGACAAAGCTGCAGCCTTTGGCATGGATCCGAATAAAACAATCGTATTTCCCTGGGGTGTGGACCTGGCACATTTTAATCCCGAAGCTCGCACGCAGCCGCCTGGACAGGCTGAAGGCTTTACCCTGTTTTGTAATCGCAGTTGGGAACCTAATTACGGGATGGATGTTTTGGCCAGAGCCTTTGTGATTGTGGCCCGCCAAAGGCCGGAGGTCAGCCTGTTGCTATTGGGAGGCGGTTCTCAGGGCGCGATCATAAAGAAAATCCTGTCGGATGGTGGGGCAATGGAACAGGTCAGCTTCGCTGGGCAGATCGGACAAAAGGATTTGCCTGCCTATTACCACATGGCTGATTTATATATCTCGGCCTCGCATGTGGACGGATCATCCGTTTCATTGATGGAAGCGCTGGCCTGCGGGCTGCCCTGCCTGGTTTCTGACATACCTGCCAACCAGGAATGGGTCAGCGAAGCGGAAAATGGCTGGTTATTCCCGGATAGCAACGTCCAGGTTCTGGCCGACAAAATCCTGGCAGCCATTGATGGGCGAGCCAGCTTGCCCAATATTGGCAAAATTGCCCGCCAGACCGCCGAGGATAAGGCAAACTGGCCTGTAAATTTTGACAAGTTATTAGACGCCTATAACACTGTCATTCCCGCCAGGAGATCTGGATAATGAGCGCAAAACAACCCATGTTCGATGCTAATAAATTTCTCGACCCATTTTTTTATCCTGATGAAACCAAAAACATCTCTTGGATCAATATAATATGGCTTGGCGGATTATTTTTGGCAGGGGTATTTCCGCTGCACATGGCGGGCACACAAACCTTGCATGACTTGACTGACCGTTTTCTAACATTACCAGATGTAATTACAACCCCTCAAACCCTTTTTCTACTGTTTGT
>CAINXK010000024.1 GCA_903854805.1 uncultured Anaerolineae bacterium | reverse complement strand
GGCAAAGAGTCGAACTGGCGTTTGAATCAAAAAACGGATAATGTCACCCAGGAGGATGTAAACCAATTGGATCCATCGGGTCTCCAGGCTGCGCTTGAACTGGGTCTGGCTTCGCTGACCTCGGCAATGGACACCTGGCAAAGCGGCGGGTGTACAAAGATCGTGGCAACATCACCGGGGACTGTCCAGAAAGGCTCGACTACTGCGATAGACGTGAATGTCATTTCCAAATTTGACGGAACCAACGCACCATCAAAGCTTAATGCGACCCTGACGGGTGCAGAGTCAATCAATCCTACTTCGCTGGCCAGAACACCGGGAACACTATCCTACACTGCTCCAAACGAGAATGGCAAGTCCGCCGCCATCCTTCTCACCGCAACATCCAGGCGTGGTAAGGCAAAACTCGAGCTCTCGGCTAGCACAGGCGGAAAACTCAGCGCAAGTGGCGATTGGGGAGCAGCATCATTAACCGGCATAATAGACTCACTAAACAACCCATTCACGCTTGTATCAACAGGAGGGGGGGACGGGTCATGCAATGGTGAAGTGGTGTTTTCAGGAGGCTCAACTGGAGGAACGGTTTCGTGCTCACAGACATGCGCGGGTCTTGATTTTGTGGGTGACGGTTCTTACAAAATAACCACTACAGAGAATGGCGGAACCATAAGTGGCGACTGTAGTTCATATTTACCCGCATCCGGGGGATTGGACACTCCAGATAGTGAACCGTTCAATGTAACCTTACAACCTGCACCTTAATGTGCGGGCAACGATGGAAGAAAAAAACCAGGCCTGGCAATCTCTGAAAAGAGAAAAACGGCCTGTTTTTTATATTCAGGCACCAAACTCGAATTTCGTTCTCTAATGGAACGACTATTTGGTAAAAATCAAAAAACCACCTTGCAGTGGTTTTCTATTGTGCCCCCAAGGCTGCACGTTATAGTTGTGTGTTTGGGTAGTGAGAGGGTTTTAGACAATGCTTGCAAAGTGTCGTAGCGGCTCCCTTTTGACAATACCCCGCCCATACGGTACAGTATATCTGTACACACCGGAGGACAAAATGGCTATTCAAACAACATACACTCAGGCTCGCGATGGGCTGGCAAAATTATTGGATTTGGTAAATCATGACCGCGAAGTTGTCATTATTCAACGCCGTGGAGAAGAAGATGTAGCCATGATTGCCGCATCAGAGCTGCAAAGCCTGATGGAAACAGCCTACTTGCTGCGCTCTCCTGCCAACGCTGAACGACTGCTTTCCGCGTTGGGCCGCGCATTAAAAGGTGAAGGCTCAGAGCAAAACCTTGAAACTTTACGGCGAGAGATAAACCTTGAGCTCTAAACAACGCCTGGCGGTATTCCTACCCGAATTCATCGAAGATCAGCGTTTCTGGGTGGAAACCGACCGCAAACTGGCGTTAAAAACCCTGGAGTTAATCGAGGCGGTTTTGCGCGACCCATTTACGGAAATCGGCAAACCGGAGCCGTTAAAATACCTGGCACCGGGCACATGGTCGCGAAGGTTAACCCTGGAGCACCGCATTGTTTATCTGGTGCGCGCTGAGCACATAGATTTTCTGCAAGTCAGGTACCATTACTAACCGCCGCTGGCATTTCACAAGCAAAAACAGGTACCGATCGTTGAGTTTCTATTGACTGACACGAATCACGAGTGTCGCATCATCCGTGCCGCCCCCACTATTCGCAACCTGAATGCTCCAGTGATTCAAACCAACATCTGCCGAATTCGGTATACCGGATAGGGTCCCATTAGCGGCGATATTGAGCCACACAGGACCGGAAATTTTGGAGAAAGTGATCGGACGGTTACTGGGATCGCTGGCGAATCCTGCAATATTTGCCTGGTAGGAAAAACCTTGTCTGGCATCCGCTTGACTGATCGGATCAAGGCTAAACAGTGGGGCTGGCTGAGATACACTACCGACATACGAGAAATGCGCCGTAAGCCGAGTATCCCTGGACGGGAATAGAAATGGGCGTGTATTTGTTCCCGTCAAAGCGCCACTCCACCCAGTGAATTGCCAGTTTGCTGCAGGGATTACTTTCAACTCTAATATTTGCCCTTCCATCATAGAACTTGGTACGGCGGTATAGGCAGAGGAATTGTTGCGGGCGGTAACTGTGCCTTGGCCAACGGTACCCATACTAACATCAGCAAGTTTGATAATTTCCACGCCATGCAAAATATCATCATCGGAGTCCATGTTAACCAACATGAAATCAGCTCCATTTGGACCATGGTTTCCAAAAACCCAATCCGTGAGCACAATCGAGTGCGTCTTCCATATATTTGTATTGGTCTTGGTGACTGTAAATGCAGTTTTCTTGTTATTGCCTATGGCATCATATTTCAACGAGAATTGGCCGGTTCCTCGATCGAGATAATCAACAGAAATCTGCACAGGCTGCCCTTGCGACTGTAACAGCTTGTCATGGATATCAAAATACATCACATCCATACCAGAAGCATGATCGAATCTCCGCGCAAAGCGATCATAAGGATTGGAAGTGGATGTCAAAGGTCCATTGAGCCGCCACATACCCTTACTCGTAGCTTCGGGGGTAATCTGCCTGATGAATCGTTCGTAATTGCCCGGAACGATTCTCCAGCCTGCATCGTTATATCCCTTCTGGATAATACGCTGTCTTACGTTGCCTTGGATGGCCGCATCCAGATCATCCATTTGTGCGCCCTGCCCGGAGTAGGCATTAGTGATTGCGCTGTATCGTTCCTTGTTATTTTTTTTGGCACATCCAAATGTCGATTCTGGAAATTTATTTATATCGGAGGTGTCAAGCCCCTCATGAAAAATAATGAAACCTCCACCTGCGGTGACTGGGTCAAGCTCTGCCGCCCACTTATTGAAAAACTCGAAGGCAAAAACAAAGTTGTCAACATAAGTATTTTCCAGGCAATTCCCAGTTATATCCCAGATGTTTAACCCGGCATGCAATTGTTCCACAGCCGTCCAATACATGTTCAAACGAACATTGAGCTGAAAAAAAGGTCTGGACCAAGTCCCGTCCATTTCATTGCGGGAAAACATATTTATACCCGCAGGAGGGTCAACGGCGACACTACGGAACGAATCACTCACATCTTGAGAGCCAGTCAAGTTGTGACCACGGACTGCGCCGCCGTATTTAGCACCAAAACCACCTTTGACGTTATCGATAACCCATTTCCACTCAACAGGATAATTGGTGTTCTCAATATCCTGAAACAACAGAGGAATTACAGGGCCAGCCCCATCTTGGAAGGCTGCACGATAGACCTCGAAGGCCCAAAGCCGATGTGCTTGCCATTGGGTATCACTGATCTCAAATGGAGTACCCGCAAACACACCCGGATTTTCATAAGGGGCTTCGTCCCCAGTTGCCCCTGTGTCAACCCGAACAGAGTTGATCCGCGCTTGTAAATTAGGCGCAATATCATGGCGCACATGTCCGGCTAAGGCCTGCACCATTTCGGAGTAATATACCTTGAATTCAGGGTCTAGATAAAAACCATAGGTATAAATATCCCCCGATGCTTTTGGCACCCCTCCGCCATTTTCTTCGAATATCCATGTTGGCATTGTGCTGCCGCCAGCGCCACCAACCGTTGTTATCTGGATGTTTATTTTCTCGTTTTGCTCCTCAGCAAACTGCAGCTGGGCATCCAGCTGCGACCAATCATACAAGCCGCGGACCTTCCCGTTGATTTCATCCCACAGTTGCTCATACCCTTGCCCGCGGGTAAAAGGATAGTCCACGACAAGATGAAAACCAGATCGATCCCATACTCCATAAGATTCTCGGGCTATTGCCAACTTCACTAGGGGATAGACAGCTTGGTCGGTCGATAATGTTAGAGTCACACTCACACTACCTGCCGCATTTTTTGCCGTCACCAAATACGAGGTCTTCGCCAGAGTCGTCGTCGGGGTGCCTGAAATTATACCGGTAGCCGGATCCAAATTTAACCCATTGGGTAAAGGAGGGCTTACGGTGAATGCAGTCGCCTTTCCGCCTCTGACCGTGGGGATAATTTCCATAATAGATACATCTTTGGCGTAAACAGCCGGATTGGTACTGTAAGTTATGCCCGTTGGCGCTGTTGTTTTATTGGCCCTGCCGCCATTAAAAGCCCCACTGCCACACCCAATCAATCCCAGACAGATCAAGAGCAGCAGAAAAGTGAGCAATTTCGTCTTGCAGCTCAGTTCAAAGGACTCTGCTTTATTTCGATTTGTCATGTTTGGCACCTATTTGGGTCATAAATGGTAGATGAGTAAACACTTATACAAACATATACCCAAGAATTGGTATATAGAATACAACATTAGAGGGTACAGGCGTTGAGTGGTCGCTGACTTTACGTCCAACCTTAGGAGTTAAGCGATTTGTTTTTGCAGGGAGACAAAGCCGAAATTCTCATGGTTAATTGAAGCCAACAAGCTCCGCTGTTCCAATCAGTGTGGTTACCTGTCTTCCAAAAGAAATTTAGAGCATTTTACTCAGAAGAGTAACACGAAATGCTCTTTTTGTGCTCCAAGCGAATTCCAAGCGAATTCGAATTTCATCCCATCAATAAGAATCGCTGTTTGGAATCAAAAATCTGCCTGCAGGCAGATTTTTTTGTGCCCCCAAGGGGGTAGGTTATATATGTGTGTTTGGGCGTTGAGAGGGTAGAGCCCAGAATTTGAACTTTGATGGATTAGCAAGGCTTCAACCCGTGGCGGGATCAAGCCTTGCTTTTTATTATTTCAAGTATTTATCCAGAAACCCTATTACTAACTTCACGGTTTCATCGCTATCGAACTGGTCGCCGCCATGACCGGCGCCTGCGAGCGAGGTATAGGTTACATCCAGTTTTGCGGCGCTGAGTGCATCAGCCAACATTTTGGTGCTTTCAATCGGCACAGTGCAATCCTGGTCACCTTTTTGGATCAAAAAGGGCGGCGTATCTTTGCTGATGTAGGTCATCGGATTGGATTTTTTGACCTGGTCAGGCAGAGTTTGAATGGCAGCCCCGATATAGGCTGATTCGAAGGAACTGGCATCATTATGCGCCTGGTCACTGGCAGCGCAACCCTGCGCCTTGGCCTGAGCATCCATCTGTAAAAAGTCGGTTGGGCCGTATTGATCAATGACAGCCTGAACCGCTGAAGAAACCCCGGCATTTCCCAGGCTGGCGTCATCATAATCGCCAATATTACCAGTTACCCCCACCATTGCGGCAATGTTACCACCTGCAGATTGCCCGAAGACGGCCATTTTATCTGGGTTGAGGTTATATTGGACAGCATTGGCGCGCAAGAAACGAACAGATGCCCTGGCATCCTGAACTGCGGCAGGGAATTGGGCTTCCCCGGAAAGACGATAATCGATCGAAGCGACCGCATAACCGGCATTCAACAGGGCTTTCCCGGTAATTTCGCTTAGCATACCCTTATCACCAAATTTAAACCCGCCTCCGTGGATGTTAATCACCACCGGGAAGGGCCCCGTGCCGCTGGCTGGGAGGTATAAATTCAGTTTCTGGGTGGCCGAAACAGGGGCGTAAGCCAGATCTTTGTAATTTGGTTCAACCGAAAAAGCAGCAGGGACGCCGGGCATGAGTGACGATAGTGCGCTGCAACCAGCAGCGCCCAGGGCAAGTGCCAGGGCCAGCACACCGAGAACAGACATCTTGAAAATTTGGGATAACTTGGATGTGGTCATATTTTTCTCCTGAAAGGTTATATTGTGATGTTTTGAACTATACCAGCCAAATCTGAAGGAAATCTCAAGAAAACCTGCAAGAAAACCAGGGCTTTCCAGGCAAATCTGGAAGATTGCAACAATTTCTTGAGATTTTCTTGAGAATCCTATGCTAGGATAAAATAAATACTCTTTCTCTTTTCACATCCCCAGGAGTTTTCCTTTGCCTCAACGTATTCTGGTTGTCGATGACGATAAATCCATCGTGAAGGTGCTCAGCGCTTATCTTGAACAATCTGGCTACCAGGCCATCCCTGCTTATGATGGCGAGATGGCGCTGCATGTCCTGCGCCGGGAACGACCAGACCTGGTTATCCTCGACTTGATGATGCCCAACCGCGACGGTTGGGAAGTGACCAACCTGGTGCGCGCCGATAAAGCCCTGGCCGCCACACCCATCATTATGCTGACTGCGCGCATCGAAGACACCGATAAAATCGTCGGCCTCGAATTGGGCGCAGACGACTACATCACCAAGCCCTTCAACGCCCGCGAGGTGGTGGCGCGGGTCAAATCGCTGCTGCGGCGCGTACGGCTGGACCAATCGCCCAGTGCCGCAGCGCATGTGCTGACCAACGGCGCGTTAAAGTTGGATTTGGATCAGCGCATCTTGCTGGTGGATTCCTTGCCAGTCGAGCTGACCAAAACGGAGTTCAACCTGATCGAGGCGTTTTTATCCAATCCCGGCTACACCCTGACGCGTGACGATCTGCTCGAGAAAGCAGTCGGATATGCCTACGAAGGCTTGGGGCGCGCGCTCGATACACATATCCGCAATTTGAGACGGAAGATCGAACCTGACCCGGACAATCCTACCTATATCCAGACCGTTTACGGCGTTGGCTATCGACTGACCGGAGAAAACCAATGAAACGCTTATGGGTTCGGCTCAGCCTGATGATTAGCGGCGTCTTGTTCCTGATGTTTTTCCTGCAATTTCTGGCGATCACGCTCGAACAAACCGGTCTCAAACCAGATTTGGACGGCCCGCCCCCCGCACCCTCCGCTGAAATTCAGCGGCGCCTGTTTGTATTCATGGCTTTTTCCATTGTGGTTGGAACTGCCGGTGGAATAGCCATCGGGTGGGTGACCAGTGCCCCGATCAATAACCTCGCCAGGGCGGCTCACCGCATTGGCAAAGGCGAACTGGATGTGCGCGTGCCAGTTCGTGGCAGCCAGGAGATGGTCGATTTGGCCGAAACCTTTAACAAAATGGCCGCCGAATTACAACATGCCGAAACCCTGCGCAACAACCTGATGGCGGATGTCTCGCATGAACTGCGCACCCCGCTGACCGTTCTGGAAGGCAATTTACGCGCAGCCCTGGATAAGGTCGTTCCGCTCGATGAAGCCGAGATTGCCAATTTATATGCCCAGACCCGCCACCTGATCCGGCTGGTCAATGACCTGCGCGAACTTTCCCTGGCAGAAGCGGGCCAACTGCCCCTGGAAAAAACTGCCGCCAATCTCAATAACTTGGTAGCTGAGACGCTCCAGGCACTGGAACCGCTCGCCGCTGAAAAAGAAATTACTTTTTCGGCAGAATTATCCCCGCTCCCCGAAATTATTCTTGACCCATTCCGCATACGGCAAGTTTTATTCAACCTGCTCTCCAATGCTTTGCGCCATACGCCTCCCGCTGGAAAAATCAGTGTGACCAGCAGTGTTTCTGGTAACTTCATTACACTTTCAGTATTGGATACCGGCGAAGGGTTGGACCCGGATGAATTGGCGGCGGTCTTCAACCGTTTTTATCGCGCCGACAAATCCCGCAGCCGTGACAGCGGCGGCACCGGTCTGGGACTGGCGATCGTCAAGGCGATTGTTGAAGCTCACGGCGGGCGGGTGGATGCGAAAAGCGCGGGCAGAGCTCAGGGCAGCACCTTTACGCTGACTTTGCCCGTGGCAACAAACGTATAGTTCGGGTAATTACTCAACCAATGCAATTTTAGATTAATGGGCAGACACGTTTCATCGAAATGCGTCACCTGTGCCAATCCGGTCAAGTGCTTCTTGACTGCTGCCATTTTTACTGCCGGAGTGCGAATCGAAGAGGTGAATATCCTGTGTGCTGGCACCGACATCGCTGGAGAGGATTTTCATGTTAGCGTCCGAGGATTGTACTGAGCAATCCTCCGCCGATGATGAGCACCACATAAGGGAAGAAAATAAGGCTAAGCATGATGAAAACGGCTGTGCCGATCCAGTTGGCGATGGCGCGGACGCGTTCACTGGCAAACAGACGGTTGATGCCCCACGTAATGGCGGTCACCACCCATGCTCCGCCCAGCCCAGCAAGCGGTATGAAGGTCAGTATCATCATAAAATCCATTTCGTTGCGC
>CAINXK010000023.1 GCA_903854805.1 uncultured Anaerolineae bacterium | reverse complement strand
TCAGTTGTGTTACCCTGAGTTCTTCCTTAAGCTGATCCTGCTTGTAGATTTCAATGCCCAGCTTCTCCCTTCTGAGATGGTCCACCCATACCCACACCAGCCCAACCAGGATAGATACCAGGAAACTCACCAGCAAAATCATGGCAGGCTCATCGCTGGCTGCGAACGCAAGAAAACTATCACTCACCTGGGACTGCACCTCAAAACGGTGACCCAACACATTCAGGGTTGTGCTTACCTGCACTTTCGAGAGGGCTCCTGGTTGGGCTGTTTGTGCTTGCCAACCAGGCTTCGCAAAGACCAGGACATCATCCATACTGACGGCGGTCACAAATTCGGGCTGGGCCGCCAGCGTACTCGTACCGATTACTTTGTTTAGCCAGCCATCGAATTGAAAAACAGCCAGCACAGAACCCGCCCAGTTGCCGCGCGCGTAGATTGGAAAGGCGACCATATAACCCCTGACGCCAGGCATCAGGCTGCTGGAAATGGTCATGCTCGGCAAATTAGTCTGCCGGGCAGCTGCAAGCGCCATTTGACTATTTTCTTCAAGCGCCTGGGTCAAGCCGCTGGCTGCGTGGTTGCCGGGCCCGGGAACGTACCAACGCACCTGGTTATTCTCGCCCATCAGCACGAGTGCCTCGAAACCTGGCTGGCTGTCAATAATATCCTGTGCGCCGGCCTTGAATTCTGCCTGGCTAAAACCACCATGATCTTGCCATTGACGCGCAAATTGTGCCACCGTTGAGATACGCTGCAGCAGATCAAATTCCACCAGCGCTGCCTGCCCGCCATTGGCGGCCGTTAATATGGCCAATAATTCAGATTTATTTTGTTTTTGCGTGTGGTATGCCAGCAGGCCGCCCAATGAAAACACCAGCAAGCTAACCAGAACAGGACGCCAGATCCAGGCGAAGCTGGTGTCGTTCTTTGGTGCAGGGGTAGCCTGTGGTTGCATAGAATCATCCTTTGTAAAGAGTGCCAATGGTTATTCCGACCGTACGCAGGGTACAGGCCGTTCAAATTTCCGGCCTGTTTGCATACCAACCGGGCCGCTAATGCCAGAACAAACCGCTTCAGTACAGCCTGGGAGAACTAAACCGGTATGGTTTATTCGTCAGCGTCATCTGGATCTTACAACCTGCAGCAGCCTGCACAATTTTGACATCACCATCCTGCGTTCTGGCAAAAGAACGGGCCATGAATAATCCCAAGCCCATGCCATGGTTTTCCGGAAGCCCACCTGAACCAGCCATTTGGGATGAACGCTCAAAGACAGTCTCGCGCATTTCGGCTGGAATTCCGGGGCCCTGATCGGTGATCAGCATGGTGCACCCGTCTGATCCATTGGCCTGCAGCAGCACCTGTACCAATCCACCTTCCGGACTGAATTTGCAGGCATTATCAACCAGGTGACAAACCACCTGCGTGAAAACACGCGCCGGTGTAAAGATAGTGAGGCCATCCTGAACCCGAAAATCGACTTTAAGCTGCTTGTTATGCCATATCTCCAGAACTTCCTTGATAGGCACAATCAAGGAATAATCGATATCAACTTGTTCGCCCGAGGTTGGAGAGCGGCCCAGATCAAATTCGTTCAGCCAAATCAAGGTCTCCATGCAGGTTTTCATCCGATAAGCACTGTTTCGAGCATAATCAAGATATTGATCGACCGGTTCTTGATTCTTTGCGATCATTTCCAGGGATAGCAGTAAAACACCCATATAGGTTCGAAAATGATGACTGGTACGAATTGGCAAAGAAGTTGACAGATTATCCAATAATTGTCTGACTTCCTGGCGGGCCAGCAGGGTCGCGCGTTCTCTGCGCTTAAGAATGGCCTGGATGCGGGCGATCAACTCAACAATATCGACCGGCTTTGTGATGGTTTCTTCCACCCCAATACTCAACCCCTTACTCTTTATGGCCGGGGCAGATAAGGACGAAAGAAATACAAAGGGGATTCCCTGGGTAGCTTTTCCTTCGTTAAGCAGCCGCTTAATTTCCATGCCATCTAACGATGGCATTTTCAAATCGCACAGGATCAATCCTGGGTGAATTTCGTTGGCAAGTTTGATCCCTTCGGCCCCATCTGCGGCAACAGCCACACTGAAACCGGCTTTGCGCAGGTTCGCCGCAAGCCCCAAACGAAAATTTACATTATCATCCACCAGCAGCAAATCAGTCATTTTTTCACTCCAAAAACATGGAATTATTCCAACTCAAAGGGCGGCAGTACCATCTGCACCCGGCATCCGGATAGGCTATCCAATATCTTAATTTCGCCCCCCCAGGCACGTACAAATGCCCTTGCAATCGTGAGACCTACGCCCAGCCCATCGGTACCCTGGCTGATCTGGTAATAACGTTCAAAGACCTTTTCACGCAGTTTCGGCGGAATACCAAACCCATCATTGGTTATTTCGATGATCGAACCTCCCTGTTCGCCAGGCTGAACAGAGATATGCACTTTGCCCATTTCCGGGCTAAATTTACAGGCGTTATCAACCAGATGGGCAAGCACATGCCCGAACTCAATCCGCGGGGCAAATATTTCCGTCAATGGATTGATGCTAATCTGGATATTTAACTTTTTCTTTTCCCATGGAAGGAGTGTTTGGTTAATGGGATTTTTGAGGTGAAAACTGAAATCAATCCTTTGACCCATGGAGTTCAAGCTGCCATGATCTATGTCATGAAGCATCTGCAGATCCTCAACCAGAAATTTCAGGCGATCGGAACTGCTGCTGCTGGCTGTACTGATATATTCACCCAATCCAACATTATCCTGAACAAATTTATCCTTAAGGATCAATTCCAGGCTCGATATAATAACCGTCAAAGATGTGTGTACCTCGTGGCTCAAGTTGGCTGAAATAGCGACCCGCAGTTTCGCCAGATCAGCGATACTGTCCCGAATCCCGCGAGTATGCCCGCGCTCTTCCTGGCGGACCACCGCCCGGATCCGAGCCAACAGTTCGTTAATATCAAAAGGCTTGGTGATGTAATCGTCGGCTCCGCTTTGAAAACCAGCCAGCTTGTCCACCTGGGCTGCGCGCGCGGTCAGGAAAAAAAAAGGGATCTGCCCCAGTTGAGGATCATTCGCCAGTTCTTTTTTCAGTTGGATACCGTTCGGGGGCGGCATCATGATATCGCACAGGATCATATCTGGTTTTGAAGAGCGGATGGCAGCCATGCCTTCGATGCCATTGTCAGCATTGATCACCTCAAAACCCTCCCGGCGCAGTAAAGCAACCAGCCCAAGTGAGAATTTTTTATCGTCGTCAATGACTAAGATTTTTTTTAATGAACTCATTCAAAACAGCTTTCTTCAAAATAATGCGATCAACAAAAAGGTGACCCGTAACTTTTAACCGGATCTAGATTAAGCGAAGAACGCTCGCTTGCCAGCCATGGCTTCAGTTCATCGGGCTTCAAAGTATTACGATTGGGACCAGGATCCAAACATTTCGGCAAAATAATTCCCGGTACAGGAAGATTGTGGGACTTCCTTCAGCAACTGTTCCCGTACCATCTTGCCTGCCAGATGCCAGATCAGGTTATCCGTCAGGATATCGTTCTCAAGCATGCTCAGCCGCTTTTCGCTGAAAGTCTTTGATCAGGTTGCGAATATAAATGCTCCCATCCAACCGGTGCATTTGCAACCAGGCAGGATCAACTTTTAGCGGATCGCCTTTAAGAATCGCATCCAGTGCGCGCATGCGAACACGATCATCAATATCAAAGCAGGCGTTGCGCACCAGGTTATAAGCCCACAAAGTTTTAATACCGGTCAGGATGCTGACTGTGTATGCGCGTATCATCCAATCTTCGTCACCCAGGCTGGCAATCAGCAGGCTGCGCCCATAGACGGAGTCCCCCAAAAAACCACTGTTCTTTCCCAATTGGAATAGCTGAAACATTACCAGCCGCAGCTGCCTGTCATCATAACCTTCGGCCATCAGTAGCGACAGAACGTGAGGCTGGCAGTAAGCCAATTCTTGAATGATGATATCTTTCTGGGTTTCTATCCCCGTTTGAAAGATCGCCAGCACCAGCGGGATGCCTTTCGCCGGAGAAGTAGTCAGCAGCGCACAAATCGCGGCGGCGGCGACCGGCTCATATGCGCAATCTTTTATGATCCGCTCCAATTTCTGATCAATCCCATCCGATAATTCGGCGGATGGATCAAAAATCTGGCTAATTTTTCGAAGTGCCAAAATGCGCACTTCAACCGAACCCTGCTGTTTTTTGGCCACACGCACCAAATCAAGCGCTGTGTAAATCCCACTTTCGATCAACCCACGCAAGGCAACTTCTTTTACCTCGTCAGAAGAGTCATGCGCCAAAACACGCAGACCTCGCACAACTTTCGGGTCGATCGATACGCTCAAAACATGCGCGACAGCCAGCCGAATCTTCTGGTTCGGGTCATGGATTTTATTCACCACAACTTTGGATGGTAACTGCATACTGATCCCGGGCAACTTTAGACCCCGCGCGAATAATTCACCCAAGGCAACCAACACGGCATTTTGAAGCACGTCATCTCCAGAAGCAAAACACTCCATCAAGAAATTCCAAATCAGCAGCGGGTCGCTTGCGCCTGTACGGCCCATCGCCCGGATCGCGGCACACAATTCAGCAATACTGATCGCATGCGCATTCCAGCTGGGCACTGCCAGTGTGGCATTACCGGCAAGACTACCCTGGGCCGTCGAAGTGAAAAAACGCACCCAGGAGGATAGTTTCTGAATAGCCTGGTGCACAGATCCAGTCATTTCTGGAGACTGAAGTTGCCCAAGCGCTGCCACCGCAGCGGCAGAGTCAACCGGAACATCATCCGCCAGGCTAGAGCGAAGCAGGTAGGCAGATTTTTTGCCTGTGATTTTTCTTCTCAAGACCTCGCTGACCTGCCTGCGAATATCAGGATCGGGATCCTGGAGCAGCAGCAATCCTTCAGGCAGCGCATTTTCTCCCAGATTGATGAGCACCGAGAGCGCAGACCCACTTTCAGATGAATGCCCGGAGCTTGAATGAGCATCAGCCGCAGCCTGACAAATTGCAAGGATCGAACTTCCCTGATAGCTGGCAATGATCTTAAAGGTTTCAAGATCGTCACAGAGCGGAAATCGTGACAGCGCCGAAAGTCCTGCAGCATCCGTATCCGGCATGGAAGCTTGCGAAATCAGCATATCATCCATCGATCATTCTCCTGACTTCGATTTGAATTTGTTCAACAATTTTCTGATATGGCAAAACCATCGACACCCCACCGCGTTCGATCGCTTCACGCGGCATGCCATAAATAATTGCAGTTTCTTCTGATTCAGCAATCGTGCGCCCGCCAGCCTGGTGAATGGCCAGCATCCCATCCGCGCCATCATCACCGATACCGGATAACAGGACACCCACCGAGCGTGAGCCAAAAACCTGGGCCACCGAATGGAAGAGCACATTTACCGATGGGCAAATACTTTGCTCAGCACCTTGTTTATTCAGGCGCACCACCGTGCCACTGCCTGTCACGCGCCGGGCCAGGCTGAGTTGGTAACCGCCCGGCGCAACGTAGGCGCAACCCGGGGTAAGAGTCTCACCCTGGACGGCTTCCTTGACGCGGATCTGGCTTTCGTGGTTCAGCCTCTCGGCAAACGAAGCCGTAAAATTGGGTGGCATCTGTTGAACAATCACGATCGGCGCCGGAAAATCAACCGGCAGTTCGGGAATAATTTCTAAAAGTGTGCGTGGCCCGCCCGTGGAAACACCGATTGCCACCAGCGGTATATTATCCACGCCCCAATTGGAGCGGAACAATGGCTGGTTCATGGGCACCATGCTGCCAGGGCGTCTGCGTTTCGGTTTTTCCAGGCGGCGTAGGCATGCTTTTGCAGCAACGCGAACTTTCGACACTACCTCATCCAACTGTTCATGTAAACCACCATCGATCGAGCCGCCGGGCATAAGAAAGTAATCCACCGCCCCCAACTGAAGAGCCTCAAAGGTAACCAGCTCGCATTCCTTGTTGATTGAACTGATCACAACCGTGGAAGTTGGGCATTCGGTCATGATATTCGCCAGGGATGTCAACCCAACCATGATGGGCATATTGATTGCCAGGGTCACAACATCCGGGTGGCTGGCTTTGACCTTGGCAAGCGCTTCATCACCATCACTGGCAGTATCGATCACTGTAATTTCCGGGTCGCTTTCCAGGATCAATTTTAACAAGCGCTGCATGTAAACTGATTCGTCAACAACCAGGACTCGAATTTGTGCCATTTTAACCGTTGCCTTTCCACGCTTCACATCAACCAGGGCTGGCAAATTCATCATCTTGCTGCAGGGAGTAGAACCTGACAATTTGTTTTGGTTCAGCACGCCAGTAGGCTAACCAAATTCAGGATGAAGAGCACCGCACAACCAGCCAGCAACTTCCGCATTCCTTTTACAAAACCTGCATCGCTCCCGATCAACCTTTGAGGGAACGGTATTCGTTGGATCGATCGATAACCTATTATTTCATATTTGGTCTAATGGGGTTACCGTAGTTGTACGGTATTTTGTTGCGTCGAAATCCCCGTATTTTCGGTTTCAAAACCATGCTGATCCAGGCATTTTTTGGTTAATTGCCAGATCATTCTCGTCGAAAAAAACAAGCCCAGGAGTTTTGCTGCTCGGGCGAATAATAATCGCCGGTTTGCCCCGCCAGTGGAGTTTTTGGCAGTGCTTTTGCGCGCTATTTTCCAAAGAAACTGCCTGTCATTCGTCCATTCGGACCTTATTCGTGATAAAAAACACCCACAATCGTCCCTGCAAACCCTGTGCGTGTTAAGCACAAACCAC
>CAINXK010000022.1 GCA_903854805.1 uncultured Anaerolineae bacterium | reverse complement strand
CAGGCCAGAGAGCTGCAATTTCGCCAGGTAATTGCGTTGTTTGTCCGTCAAGACGGTTTGCTGCAGCAGATGGCTCATGCCCAGGACCCCGTTCATGGGGGTACGGATCTCGTGACTCATGACGGCCATGAAGTCGCTCTTGGCGCGGTTGGCCGATTCGGCTTGCTCCTTGGCAAGCTCAAGTTCGGCGGTACGATCGCGGACGAGATCTTCGAGGTGGTCACGATGCTGCTGCAATTCAGATTCGGTGCGCTTACGTTCTTCCAAGGCTTTCGCCAAACCAATATTGGCGTGGCTGAGCGTGGAGAGCATATTTGCAAACTTTGTATAAAAGGTCAAAGCAGTCTGAATAGCTTCTCTATTCCAGGTGGGCACCTGCCTGACAGCAGCCATGTATTTCTGCTCGTCAAAGCCATAGCGCGCGGCTTGTGACCGGAAAACTTCATCGTCAGGTTTTTCACCCTCGTAGAAAAACTGGCCCGTGAAGATGTTCCCGACATGCCTTCCGCCTATCATCAGCGGGGTAACGTTGTCCCACAGGTTATTCTTGCATAAATAGGATTTAAATGTGCCTTCGGGAACACCTTTTGTCAGGATAGTATCGCATTCCAGGCAGTTTTCGAGAGTCGCGGGATGCACACGATGAAATTTTGTGCAGATGTCCTGCCAACCGGTTCCAACCAGCACCTTGCCCTGCAAATCAATAATTGATACAGGTACGCGGGTGAATTTGTAGAAGTCATCCATCATGGTCTGTATGGCATCGACATCAATGATGTCTACAAGATCCAGTTCACTGATATCGCCCTCGGCGGAAAGCAAGTTCTTGAGCTTTTTCTGAATTCGCGTTTCGCTTTCCCGCAAGGCGTCTCCAGCCAGTTTACGCTCGGTGATATCAGATGCCAGACCCTCGACCAAAACTTCACCACCGCCGATATCGCGCTTGATGGAACGGTCGCGCAGCCAGTGCCAGTTTCCTTGTGAATCTTGAATACGATATTCAATATCGAAGGATTTGCCAATTTCAAATTCACCGATAATTTCGGCGATGCGGGGACGGTCATCGGGGTGGATGGATTCATTCCACAGCATAGGATGGGCAGATAAATATTTGGCGGAATAACCCAGGACCTTCTGCACACTTGGCGAGTAATAGAAACCCCCGTGCTGCCTGGAAAATGTGTAGACGATATCCGGTAGATTTTCCACCAGGCGGCGATAACGAATTTCGCTCTCGTTCAAGGCTTGCGCAGCTAATATCCGCTCGGTGATGTTTTCGTAGACACCCAAAACGCCATAGACCTGCCCTTGTTCGTTAACCAAAGGTAATTTGGATGTATCAGCCCAAATGTGCCTGCCATCGGCCAGATCTGTTTGCTCAAGGATGTGCATCTTGGGGGTGTTATTTGTGATCACATACTGATCATCAGCACGATAGGCTTCGGCTTCTGCCCTGGGGAAAGGCAGGTCAAAATCGGTTTTACCAACGATGTCTGCATGGGAATGTAGGCCCACAGCCCGGGCATAAACCTGATTGCAGCCCAGGTAAACACCATTTTTGTCTTTCCAGAACATGGTTTGAGGGGATGTATCCAGTACATATCTCAACATGCGCTGGCTTTCACGCAAGGCATCTTCCGCCTGCTTGCGTTCGGTGATATCCGAGATGATACCGTACCAGAGGGTGCCGCCATCCGCCAACCGCTCCGGCTGCGCCTGGGACCAGCGCCAGCGCAGACCCTGGCGAGGCAGAATGACCCTGAATTCGCAATAAAAAGTCTGCAAGGTACGGGCCGATTCCTGAATGGAACTGGCAACACGGTCGTAATCTTCTGGATGCAAGCGCCCAAACACAGGTGTGGCATCTTCTTGCACTTCGGCGGGCGTAACCTCATAGATGTCATTCATGCCCGGGCTTGAATAAGGAAATGCAGAGCTTCCGTCGGGATATAACCGGTACTGATAAATAACACCAGGTACCAGACGGGCAAGGTTTTCGAGCAGTTCGTGGCTTTGGGTCAGCTTTTCTTCTGCCAGTTTACGCTCGGTGATGTCTTCCAGAACTCCCAAAACGCCGTAGACCTGCCCTTGTTCGTTCGCCAAGGGCAATTTGGATGTATCGGCCCAAATGTGCCTGCCGTCAGCCCAATTAACTTTTTCAAGGATGTGCAACTTGGGAGTGTTATTTGTGATCACATGCTGATCGTCAGCGCGATAGGCTTCGGCTTCTGCCCTGGGGAAAGGCAGGTCAAAATCGGTTTTGCCAACAATGTCTGCTGGAGAATTGAGGCCCACCGCCCGGGCATAAACCTGATTACAGCCCAGGTAAACACCATTTTTGTCTTTCCAAAACATGGTTTGAGGGGATGTATCCAGTACATATCTCAAGATGCGCTGGCTTTCACGCAAGGCATCTTCCGCCTGCTTGCGTTCGGTGATATCTCGGTGAAATGACTGAAAAATTTGCTTCCCATCGATAATAACAAGGCTCGCAGATACTTCCAGCGAAATGATATGACCATCCTTGTGAACATGTTCGACTTCAAATTTCAGGGCACCATCCGCAATTAACTGGGCTACTCTTGCAGACCTGAGGATGGCAGCTTCGGGAGTTTCCAAATCCTGCAGATCCATCTCCTGCATTTCAGCGACACTGTAACCGTGCATCCTGGCAAACGACTCATTTACCTGGACAATATTCAGGTCGGGGGATAGGTATAAGATACCGTCACTTGCATTATTAAACAGCGCCCGGTAACGAAGTTCATTTTTTTGAAGCGCATCCTGGGTCAGTTTGCGCTCGGTGATGTCGCTAACGCTGCCGATCAACGCCAGGGGTTGGTTATTTGCATCTTGCAGAACGACGTACTGATCATGAAACCAGCGGTATTTTCCATCTTTGTGCTTAAAACGATATTCGACCTGGTAGGGGAGACCGGCAGGGCCGGACAGGGACAGAGCAAGCACGCGATCGACTTCAGGCTTATCGTCCGGATGCATCAAGCTCAAGGCTGTTTCAAGGGGCAGCGTTTTCATTTCATCCGGGCTATAACCGGAAAGCCGAGTGAAAACGGGGCTTAAGTAATCATAGCCGTTAGTTTTTAGATTGCGCTTGTAGGATGCATCCAGCGAGTTCTCCAGCACCTCACGCAGGCGCTTTTCGCTCTCGCGCAGGGCAGCCTTGTTTTGTTGGATGCGCAGCATCGTTTGCACACGCGCGAGCAGCTCAACGTTACGGATAGGACGCGCGACATAACCATCTGCGCCGCCTTCGAGTCCTTCCGCCTGGCTCTCAAGATCGATGCGTTCGTCAGAAAGAAGAATCACAAAACAGCCCACCAGGGCCGGGTCAGCTTTAATGATATGGCAAACCTCGAAGCCGCTGATCTCGGGCAGATTGATATCCAACAATGCGAGATCGGGCTGTTGTTCGCGGGCCATTTGCAGGCCAGTGCGACCGTCAGCGGCCTGGCTGGTGCGATATCCGGCCTGATCCAACACGCGCACTGTAGCCGCTCGTAAGAGATCATCATCGTCAACAACTAGAATTAATGACTTTTCTTCCATACCGCTTACTCCTGGCTAGTCAGATGCACGAACAAAAAACAGCCGGGCAAGGTTCAGGCCGATTGTTCTTTACCCATCTCATTATTATAACATTCTACAAATCCTTCGCCACAATTAGTCATTTGGATAAAATAGGGCTTTCCGAGTAAAGTTGTGTCTCTCACAACCCAACTTACTCGGAAAGCCCATGACAGAGATTTTAGCGTTTTTGCAAATTATTGCACTTCTTTTTGTGCCGACGACTTTTCACCAGATGAACCAGGGTATCTTTGGGATGCTGGGTGACAACCATCGAATTACCATATTGGGCCTTTCCCGCTAAACCGAAAAAGGGGGCAGTTATTGCCAGTGAGACAATAAAAATGCTTTGATAAAAACCTGATGCCATTTTATTGGCTACCATATTTCAGCAAATCGCCCGAATGGGCGCTGCTCAACCGGTTTTACAACCTCCAGAAAATACTTAATTGGCGAAGGTATTGAAAATATGTATTTACTCTCAATCTCTTCGTTTTAGCACTGAACCATCCTGGTCCTGCTGCTCGGGCGATTAAAAATCGATGGTTTGCCCCGCGAGTGGAGTTTTTGCGCCTGTTTTTGGCGCAATACTCCACAAAAAAGCTCTTTCACCCCCTTCCCGAAAACGGGAAGGGGGATGGATTATCCGCCTAAAACTGGCACCCCGCGAGTAAATACGAAAATATCGCACTTATTTATTTTTGGTATCAAGAGGTTAGCTGCTCAAGTGCCCAACCCCTGCAAAGTATCTGCACACTGGAAACCATTATTTCAAAAGTTGAACGGAAGGCGGAACTGGTTCTTGGGGATGTTCGTCAGCTTTGTAACAGACATTCACTTCGGCAGAACCGCTGGCATCCACGGTGTACCCGATGATCTGCCCGTGGTTTTCAGTGAGGGAATTACCTAACATGGACAGGCAGGCAGTCGGAGCCAGCACGGTCCCGAAGATACCAGTATCCCCATTGCCGCGCATATCCATTCTCGGTGTGTCAGAAGAACCATCGCAAACAGCGATAGTTTGTAGGCCTGCCTTAAGCTTTTCAAGGTCACACACAATATCCTTGGCATGCGCTGTGGCGCCCTTGCAGGTCAAAGGCAGGATAATGGCATAACCTCTATATTCATTTGATGAATCCATTGGCGCAGTAATATCGAAGCCTTCGCCACCGGTGCCACTGCCAGCAAATTTCAGATCATAGGTTGCATTATCGATATAAAAAGTCACATCACGCCCGTAGAGCGTTCCGTTGTTCCAGTTGGCATTGTCCTTTGTGACACAATACAGGCCTGCGGCATAATTCTGACCACCGTTAAGCGCCACCGGAAGGACGCTGCCATCCTTTCCGGCTTCCGGGTGGTAAGCGCCGTCGCCTGGGTCCAGGTATGCCGTGCCATCGCATTTCGGGATGCGTGGCATTTTGGAGATAATGTCACCCGGAAAAGCAAGCGGCGTCCCTTTAAGGATTTCGCCGATGGGTTGGTCAGCAAACATATCACCACCGGTTCCGACCACTGTCAGGGAAGGCGCAGTCGTATTGGAAGTACCACCACCATAAGCATCGCCATTTGCAAAAATCCCGCCACTGGGAGTGCCATCATCACAGGCCACATTCCAGGTGCCGGTACCCCCGGCATTAAAACCACTCGTCCCAACCGGGGCCAAGGATACAACTGCATTGCCCTCAAACAAACCCTTCCAATGAAATTCACAACCGCGCGCCACAGCGCTGACGGTGTTGTGCATTTGGCGAATGCCCAGTATTCCGGCGAACCAGGTGTTAATATTGGACTGGATTGTCACCCGAAAATCCTTGCCATTGGTAATATCAGGACATTCCCCAACGATGGCTGTCCCATTTGGATCAATCGCGACACTGCTGCGAGGCAAGCTGTCAGGATATCCATTCGACGTCGTTGAATCAAGTACCCGGTCCCGTACGTGAGCCGTACTCCCGTTTTCTAACTGGTAAGTCAGCGCAGCAGCCATGGCGGCAGTATCGGCTGCATTTTGAGCCTGGCGCCGGTCTGAAAATGCCTGTCCGCCATCCAAAGCCAATGCAACCAGCACTAACATTCCAACAATCGCAAATGCGATTAGAACAATGGCCTGACCCTTCTCAGACCGGTAATTAATTCTCATTTTTCCTCCTCATTCTGGCTCGGCCATTCTAAAGCCACACCAATTCACACTTCCAAACAAGTTTTTCGTCAACCCAGATTTTGCTCGCAGCAGTAAACAAGTACATTAACCATATTGTCAAGCCAGCGAGACAACCGAAAAACAATCACCAACGAGAGGCGCACAATGTTACTGATTATGCTGTCTAGCTTCCAGAGCAATCGTAGCCATTGGCACCCTGCAAAATGGTATTCGTCACGCTGGCAGAGACTGGAATGGTAGGTGACCCTACAAACTCACTGATCATGGGCGAAATCATATGGTAGTCATACGTCACTTTAACACGCACACTGTAGCCCGGGCAAGGTTTGGGAACAGAGCCAAGCAACTCAACTTCGATTTCATCATCTGAAATATCGTTAAAATTTATAGGTGCCAGGGAAGCGCTTTTCACCCTGGTTCGAATGGCCGCGACGCTGTTATTGTTGAAAGGCGGGGAGACCGAGGCGTAGGTCACGCCTTCTTGAGCGGCATCCCGCAGACTGATCCACGAAAAAAATGCCAACCCAAAATCGCTGACACCTAACATCAGGAAAATCATGATAATCAGCGCCAATTCAAACTCGATAAGGCTCTGACCTTTGCTGGACTGCATCCGTCTTTTTTGTTCCGTCAACTTTGTTTTCATCTTGCATCTCCATCAAACCAATAAATTAATAAAAAGTGAGCCGTGCAGTTCCCCGGAAAGCGGGATTTTCGGAAAATAAAAATTAATTTCCGGGAACCGTTATCGTACATTCATTCTGTACCGTCACAACAATGTTTTCGCTCGATGACAGCGAAGGTAAAACATTATTACCACCATTAAATAAAACTTTAAGCGTGACACTGCCAGCCCCCGAACCACTTCGAGCCGGGATGTAATATGGATTAGCAGGCTGGGAAGTAAGCAGGCTGTAAGTGTAATTTCCGGTATTATTATTGATAGTACTAACAAATAAATCGGAAGCCGAGGTCCCCAGGACATTTATTCCGAACAAGTTTGCCCAGGCGTTTCCCAATTTATTCCAACGCACCTGGATCTTATCCAATTTCGCCAGGAACGAGCCGCTGTTCAAAAGGGTAATCGTCCAAGAATGTTCCGATGAATTATCCACCTGGCGGATAGTAGAGGGCGATACCGATATATCTGAACAGCTAAAATGCGGGGTTGGTGTTTGGGTCGGGGTGCTGGTTAATTTCGCCGTCGCAGTCGGTGTCCGGGTTGGCGTGACCGCAATTGTCTGTGTGGGTGTGGATGAGTGCAGCGGCGTCACTGTTTTCGTTGCTGTGATGGTCGGGGTGTGCGTGATTGTCCCGGTTGAAGTCACAGTGAAAGTGGGGGTGACTGTGGCTGTAATTGTGGCGGTGGATGTGACTGTTCTTGTAGCCGTATTTGTAACTGTGCGCGTGGGTGCTAATGTCGCGGTTTGAGTGATTGTTGCCGTTGTTGTCGCGGTTGCAGTTTTCGTCGGAGTTCGTGTTGGAGCTTGCGGATATAACGTCAAATCAATTGTAGGCGGGGCGGCAGCTGTGCTGCCAATCGAGACACTCCCCAGGATCGTACGAGAAGAATCTGATGACACAATGGTCGCAGCGAGCGGAACAACCGCAAGCATCGGCTCGTAAGGGACAGAAACATTGACCAGGATACGGGTCCCGGTTTTAACATATCCGAGCGCAGGGACCGTGCCTACCAAACATTCAGCCGTAACCGGGGTGTCAGGACCCTGGTCATATCTAATTTGAATATTTTCATCGAGAATGGGTGTTATGAACGACATTTTGCGAGCAGCATCTTTAATCCCCTGGCAATCGCTGTATTGTGGGTTGGTATTCCCATTCCCAACAATGCCAGTCGCCGTACCATATCTGGATGCTTCGCGAGATGCACTGATCACTGAGACATAAATGAAGACCAGCCTCCCGATTTCCAGCGTGCCAACCACCACCACTAGTAATAATGGGAAAATCAAAGCAAACTCAAGCACAGATTGCGCGATACCCAGCTTTTTTGTTTTCATACTTACCTGTCACTTTGTCACTAGCCAACAGAAAATTAGATAATGTCGTGCACTAATTAATCTACCAATAAAGTTCAGTAATTACATTTCACAGCTACCAGAAAACAAGCCCATAAAATAATTTTAGCGACCAACAAAAGCTTATCCTGGTACAACAAGGAATCCGTTATTTATTTTTTCTTTGCGTTATCCTCCGATTTAGCATTATCGTCATTGCTATTTTTGTCAGTATTTCCATTATTGCTCTTATTACTCTTATTACTGTTGTTGCCATTATTACTGCTGGTACCGTTATTGCTGTTATTACTACTGTTATTACTACTGTTGTTACCGTTGTTTACCTTTTCCTGGTTGGCAATCTTTTGGATTTCGCCCCAGCCAAGACCTGATTTTTTCATTGCGAATAATTTATCTACCGCACTTCCAGTGTTGGTTTTGATGTCATAAGCTTCCTTGATCTCTCCAAAACCATAACCTTCACAAAACCAACCCATAATTTCATCGTACCCAACGCCATAATCACTTGCCAATGATTGGGCTTCTGGCTGCGGGTCTGCGCCAGTACAATTCGGGTTGGATGCTCCAGAAGAAACCGCTGGCACCATATCCGAAGCCGTCGCTGTCATAGCAGCTAGAGTGGAAGTCTGCGTCGCAAGAATCGCAGCATCAGTAATGGTGGGATGCACAGACATAGTATTTGCGGCACTCTTGATCTCACCCCAGCCCGAGGGTTTGCGACGCAAGTCAAATATGTCAGCGATGGGCGTATTTGTCTCCACGCTGATGCCATAAGCCAGGTCAATTTCGCCAAAACCAAATCCCTGGCAGAACCAGCTTTTGACATCATCGTAAGCTACGCCATATTTTTCGGCCAATTTTTGTGCTTTAGGTTGTGGAGCCACACCTGCACAAGCTGCGCCCATAACTTCCGAACCGTTTTCCAAATCAACGAGCTTGGTAATCTCCCAACGCTCACCACCAACCAATGCCAGCTCAGAAAAAACCCGATCGCCATTTTTCAATTTAGCAGTCAGCGCATCATCCGACCCGAACGAGATCCCATTCACCGTCCAAACCGAACCATCACCGGCCTGAACCAGCCCAGCGAACTCCAATTTTTGGCTATTTTGATCACCAACCGTAATCAAATCAGCCAGCCACTGATGGTCTTTATTAATGCGCCCCGCCACAAAGATGGTTTGCCCAATATGGGGCTCTGTTGCAAAAAGTGTCT